>CP064972.1:0-362500 GCA_016699405.1 Holophagales bacterium
CCGACGACCATCGTCGTCATGATCACCGTCGAGACGAGAGCGCTGGTCGCCAAGCCCGAGCTCAGGGCGCCGTCACCGAGCACCGTCAGACGGATCAGGGGCGACGCAGACCGCTTCTCGACGGCCCCGAAGAGGCCCGCTCCGACGAACGCCGCGACGAGCAGCGCCAGATTGAACCCGTCGAGACGACCACGACCGACCGTCATGGCGAGCGCGTAGGCGGCGAGCGTCGCCACCAGCAAGAGCGTGCCCGCCACGTCGAAGCCGGCTGGCGCCGCTCGCGGCGCGTCGGTTTCTGCCGGCAAGCCGCGCTGGGCGAGCGCGAGCGCCAGCAGTCCCAGCGGCACGTTGACCAGGAAGATCGCGCGCCAACCGGCCCCGGCGATCAGGGCGCCGCCGAGCGAAGGACCGAGGGCGGTGCCGATCGCCGACATCGTCCCGAGCATCCCCATGGCACGGCCGGCCCGCTCCTTGGCAACCGCCTCGCCAACCATGGCCATGGCCAGCGCCATCATCGCCGCGGCTCCGAGGCCCTGCGCCGCCCGGAAGGCGATCAACAGTCCGAGGGTCGGGGCGAGGCCGCACAGGATCGAGGCCCCGGTGAAGATCGAGATGCCAGTGAGCAGCAGCCGGCGCCGGCCCACCAGGTCGCCGAGCCGCCCGACGCCGACGATCAGCGTGGTGACGGCGAGAAGGTAGGCGAGAACGACCCACTGGACCTCCCGGAAGGGGGCATCGAACGCCGTCGAGAGCGTCGGCAGGGCCACGTTGGCGATGCTCGTCCCGAGTGAGGAGAGCAGCATCGACACCGCGAGGCTGGCGAGGGCCCAGGGGGCCGGGCCAGCTCCTCCTTCACCGCTCGCCGCTCCGACGTTCCGTCCGGATGGGGTGGGCAGCATGCGAACCTCCGATTCCCGATGGCTCCTCGATTGGCGCCACGAAGAGCCTAGAACCTCCCTTGGCATGGCGGAAGACGCGCCATCTGCACTTGATTCGTGCGTCTGACGCCACATCGCAGCCGATCTGCGGTACCGTCGCGGCATGGCCACGCCCGACCTCAACCTCCTGGTGACCCTCGACGTGCTGCTCACCGAAGGCAGCGTGGCGGGAGCGGCGCGACGGCTGCGGCTCAGCCCCTCGGCGATGAGCCGCGCCCTGGCGCGTCTGCGGGCGACGACCGGAGATCCACTGCTCGTGCGAGCGGGGCGCGGCCTCGTGGCGACGCCCCGAGCGCTCGAGCTGCGCGAACGCGTCGGCCAACTCGTCCAGGAGAGCGCCGCCGTGCTCCGACCGGTCGAACGACTCGACTTGCGGGAGCTCGTCCGGACCTTTACCTTGCGGACCAGCGAGGGCTTCGTCGAGACCTTTGGACCGGAGCTCCTCGCTCGGGCCGGCGAGCAGGCGCCGAAGGTCACCCTGCGCTTCGTCCCGAAGACGAACAAGGACAGCGCGCCGCTGCGCGACGGCAGTGTCGACCTCGAAACCGGCGTCGTCGCGAGGACGACCGGCCCCGAGCTCCGGGCCCAGGCCCTGTTCCGCGATCGCTTCGTCGGTGTCGTACGGGCCGACCATCCGCTCGCCCAGGGCGAGGTCACCGCCGCGCGCTATGCGGCGAGCCGGCACATCCAGGTTTCGCGAGAGGGTCTCGACCGAGGGCCGATCGACGAGGCGTTGCGGACGCGGGGACTCGAGCGGGAGATCGTCACCATCGTCGGCGGCTTCGCGACCGCCCTCGCGCTCGCACGCCGCTCCGACCTCGTCGCCAGCGTCCCCGAACGCCACACCGCGGGTCTGCGCGCGGGGATGCACAGCTTTCCCCTGCCGGTCCCCGTCCCCGAGGTGACCGTCTCGCTGCTCTGGCACCCGCGCCAGCAGGCCGACCTCGCCCACCGCTGGTTACGCGCGCTCGTGCTCGCGACCTGCGCGATGCCACGCTGAGGCCAGGGCCCGCGAGCGCTTCCGGGCGCCCGCCGGCCGATCGTCGGCCACGACTCGGTGTTCGCGCTCTCCCTTGCGTCAGAACGCCGCGGGATCGCCGACAGAGGCGAAGCGTCCGCTCGGGTTGTGGTACTGCCGCTGCGCTCCGGTCGCGGTATCGGTCACCGTGAGGGTGTACTCGACGTTCGACAGGGCGCCGTAGAAGACCCAGAACTTCTCGTTGAGCGGGCGGCCGTCGAGGACCTTGGTCACCACTTCGACGTTCGCCGGACCGAAGAACCAGAAGTACCCCGTGTCGGCGCTGATCGGCACCGCGATGCCGGCGCCACGATTGCCCGAGAAGTCCTCCCACGCCGCCTCCACGGCGAAGCGTCCGCCTTGCAGGCAGAGTCGCGTGCCGCTGGGCACGCAGTCGCCCGACGGCAGCGAAGGCGATGGCGCGGGGTCACTCGGGATCGTCGTCGACGTGGCGCTCGCGGACGGCGTGACCCCGGTCGGGAAGGCACTCGTGTCTCCCACCGACGCGAACCGGCCTGACGGGTTGAGATAGGTCTTGACGGCGCCGGTTCGCGTGTCGGTGACGGTGACGACGTACTCGACGTTCGACAGCGCCCCGTAGAAAAGCCAGTAGTGGCCGTTGACACCCATTCCGTCGAGCGCCTTGACGATCAGCTCGACGTTGGCCGCGTCGAAGAACCAGAAGGTACCGGTGTCGGCCGAGAGCGGCACGGCGTGTCCGCGCCCCGTGTTGCCTGCAAAGTCGCGCCAGGAGACCTCTACCTGGAAGCGTTTGGCATTGAGGCAGAGCCGAAACTCTCCCGGCGTGCAACTCGTGGGCAGCGCCGGGAGCGGCAACGCCCAGAGCTCGCGACCGGTCGTAGCGTCGTCGGCCGAAAAGTAGAGCAGGTCGCCGACTTCGGTGAGCTCGGCCGGCGCCGAGGACGCCGCGTGCGGAGCGATGTCGTCGACCAGATGGGTTCCGCCCGTCGTGCCATCGGTGACCCAGAGCTCGCTGCCGGCAAACGCATCATCGGCGGTGAAGTAGAGCTTCCCGCGCGCGACGACGAGCTCGCGCGGATTGCCCGAGATCGGGCCCCACCCGATGTCGGCGACGAGCTCCGTTCCCGCCGCCGTGCCGTCGGTGCGCCAGAGCTCGACCCCGTGTGCGGCGTCGGAGGCGGCGAAGAAGAGGTAACCGCCGAACGAGACCGCCGATCGCGGCGGCCAGGTGACCGCGGTCAGATGGGCGATCGGCTCGGCCGTCTCCGCCGTGCCGAGCGAGCGCCAGAGCGACGACACGCCGTTCTCGCTGCGCATGTAGAGGAGTGCTCCAGCCTGCTCGTGCAACCACATCAGCCCCTCGCGGCCAAGCGGGTCGTCGTCGACCGGTCCGGGAATCACCAACGAGGTTCCACTGGCCGTTCCGTCCGTGCGCCAGATCCCGTCTGCGCCACTGAAGAAGACGAACGGACCGACACGCGTGAATTCGGGTTCTTCGACGAACGCGAACGTCGTCACGTCGGTGAGGCGGCGAGTTCCTTCCGGCGTGCCATCGCTCTGCCAGATCTGCAACACGGGCGAGGCCGCACGAAAGAAGAGCGTGCCGCCCAACGGCGTGAGGCTCAGCGTCGGCCCGGTGTTGGGAGGAAGGTCCAGCAGCTTCGTGGTCCCCGCGGACGTTCCGTCGCTCCGCCAGAGGCTGGTCAGCCGCTCTTCCGCGACCATCCGCGTCTGGCAGAAAACGAGATCGCCGCCGAACGCGACCATCCCACAGACGAAGCCACCGTCTGTTCCCCCGTCCCACACCTTTCGCGTCGAAGCCGCGGTGCCGCCAGTCGCCCAGACCTCCGGCGTGCTGTACCGGCGCCAGCCGAAGTAGGCACTCTCGCCCACACTTCCCGAGGGATTGAAGCTCGACGAAGAGTCACAGTCGACCGACCCTTCGAACAGGAGCTCGGCGTCGTTCGACCCGGCTCCCCAGACTCCTCGCTGCGGTCGACATGCGACGAACTGGAGCCGGTCCCCCGCGCGCACGAGGTTCCCCGGGAAGGAACCCTCCCCTTCGAGCGGCGACAGCTCGATGGTCGACTCCGGGGTCCCGCGGCTCAGCCAAAGGCTCGTCTGATGTCTCGGCGAGGAGCTCGCACCGAAGAGCAAGGCGTTCTGGTGTGCAGATACGTAGCTGCCGCTCATCACCGGGTACGACCCGACCGTGCGTGTTCCGGAGGAGCTCCCGTCCGAGACCCAGAGCTCGAGGCTCGAGTCGGGCAACGAGGCGGTGAACATGAGCCGGCCCTCCACGGAGCCCGCGGCCCCGAGCACGCTGAGCCCGGTGCGGATTGGCTTCACGAGGTGGGGCACCTGTTCCGCATCGATCGCCCACAGGCTGCGGACCTCTCCCTCTATCACCGGGAAGTAGAGCTCGCTCCCCGCGCGCTCGAGCCAGCCATGCTCTTGGATCGACCCACACCCGTCGCAGGCGACGGGTTGTGCCGCTTCGCCCGCCAGGCCGCTCGACCAGAGCGTCCAGGCTCGCTCGTTCTGCGAGGAGGGAAGCAGGTAGTAGAGCCGGGTGCCATGCTTCCGCACCCAACCGCTCGGCATCGTCCGCGAGCCAGAGGCCGTGAAGCTCAGCAGCGGGACCGTGCCGCCCGGAGTGCCATCGCTCCGCCAGACGGTTCCCGGGGTCGAGGATCCAGCGGAACGACGCACGAAGAAGAGGGTCCCTTCCTCGACGGTGGCATCGAACAGCGAGAAGGCCACGCCGCTCGCCTCGGCGATGGGCTCGATCCCTTCGCTACTGACCGCCCAGAGGACGCCGTCCGCGATTGCGAGAGCTCGCCCGCGCACCGCCGCAAGCTGATTGCCGCCGCCCGCCCAAAGCACGTTCCGCAGCGGACGCGTCCCGCCTGGCGTTCCGTCCGTCGTCCAGATCGCGAACTGACCGCTCGCGTACTCCCGCGCAAAGAAGTAGGCGGCGCCCAGGGAGCCGACCATCCCCGCGGCGTACGAGCCCATCTGCGCGAGCTTACGCGTTCCCTCGATCGTTCCGTCCGAGGTCCAGAGGTCGCACGCGATGAAAGGCTGCGGACGGCAATCGTGGAAGTAGAGGCGGCCATCGAGGACCCAGCCGACCGGCTTTGTCGAGTCAGCTTCCCACGGGTATCCGAGGCCGGCCTTCAGCAAGACCGTACCCGCAGGGGTTCCATCGGTCGCCCACACGGCGTTGGATGAGCCGCCACGCCGGGTGGCGAAGTACGCCAGCACGCCGTTGCTTCCGACCAGATCACCGAGGCCGAGGGCGACCCCGGAGACCACCGGATAGGTCCCACTCGGCGTGCCGTCGGTTCGCCAGATGCTGCGACCTCCCGCTCCGGACGGCGCGAGAAAGAGATCCGTCTCTCTCACCGGCAGAAAGGAGCTCACGTAGCCGGAACCCGACGCGTCATCTTGCGGCGTGTTCGGCGCCAGGTCGACGACCTGATACGCAGGGAGCGTCGCGTCCGCGCGCACGAAGCTTGGCGAAGCGAGCAACCACACGAGGCCGAACACGATTCCGAGAGAACGCATGGGTCACCTCCGCGCTAGGAACGGGAGAGGATTCGACAAAGCCCGCGGTCGAGAATCGCCACGTTGCCGACTATCCTAGTCCTATTCGTGAGCACGGTCGTCGAACGGCGCCGATAGACCGTCGCGCGGGAGCGCCGAAGGCGCCGCCTACCGCGCCGGACGACCTCGACGGAGTGTGGTGCGCTCCGATCACGTGCGCATCGACGCGTCCGCAGCGCAGCGAGTCCGAGCGAGCGCTCCTCGAGCGAAGGAAGCGTCGAACCACGATCGCAACACTCGATCGCCACTCACGTCGCCAGGTGCTATCCTCCGCGCTCCATGGCGACACCGTTCCATCGCCCAGCGGCACGGGGGGTGGTCGTGGACTCCGACGCCTCCCTTCCCGAGATCCTCGTCGAGATCGCCGAGGCCGCCGCCGAGACCCTCGAGTTGCGCGAGGTCTTCGACCGCGTCGCGACCGCGATTCGCCGCCTGATCCCCTTCGACAACATGGGGGTGATCCGCGTCCTCGACGACCGTTGGGCGGTCACCCACGCCACCACCGCACCCTGCGGCCCGTGCGAGCCGGATTGCCACGAGCCGCAGCCGATCGCCGCCTGGTCTCCACGGTTCCGGCCGCGGCCGGGGCCGATCCCGCGCATCGACGACGCCGTGCGCGAGCTCGACGCGAGCTTCGCGAGCGACGCCGCGGTGCTCGGCGCCGGCATGCGCTCCGGCCTCTGGCAGCCTTTCCGCCTCGGGGAGAGCTACGGCGGCGTCTGGCTCTGCTCCTACGCGCCGCGCGCTTTCGACGACTCGCACCAGGAGTCTCTGCGCGCGATCGCCGCGCTGCTCGGCTCGGCCGTCGAGCACTGGCGGCTCTGGGACGTCGACCGGAGGCGGCGCGCGCGGCTCGATCGACTCGATGCGCTGATGGAGTCCTTCGCTTCGTCGCTCGACCCGCGCGAAGTTCTCGCCAACATCTCCGCAGCGGTCCGGGAGGTCCTGCCCCACGACCTGCTGGTAATGACCGAGCTCGACCTGCGGCGCCGCACGCTCCGCATCGTGGCGAGCGCCGGCACCGCGGACATGCCGGTGCCCGAGGGCCCGATCTCCTTGTCCGCCGCCGAGCTCGACGAACGCACCCGCGAGAGCCTGATCCTGCGCGACATCCCGGCCGAGATCTCCGGCGACAACGAGCGCGAGCGCGCACTGCTCGCCTCCGGGATGCGCTCGTGGCTGCGGGTTCCGATCTGGACCGGCGACGAGGTGCGAGGAGGCCTTGGCATCTTCTCGCGCACCGCAGCGCTCTACGGGGAGCCCGACGTCGAGGTCGCGGCGCGCCTGGCGGACCGCGTCGGCCTCGTGCTCTCCCATCAGAAGCTCGCCGAAGAGGCTCGTCTCGTCGCCGAGGCACGCGAACGCGCCGAGCGCCTCGAGGCGACCGTCGAGACGCTCTCGCGCGAGCTCGAGGGTCGGCGGCGCATCCGGATCACCGGCGTTTCTCCCGGCTGGCACGACGTGCTCGTCCAGATCGGCCGCGTGGCTTCCTCGGAGACGACGGTCCTGATCACCGGCGAGTCGGGAACCGGAAAAGAGATCGTCGCCGACCTGATTCGCCAGGGCTCGCCCCGCGCGGCGAAGCCGTTCGTCGCCGTCAACTGTGCGGCTCTCCCCGAGCAACTGCTCGAATCGGAGCTCTTCGGTCACGAGAAGGGAGCCTTCACCGGCGCGGCCCAGACCAAGATCGGCCGGCTCGAGCAAGCACAACGGGGAACGCTCTTCCTCGACGAGGTCGGCGAGATGAGCCCGCTCGTCCAGGCCAAGTTCCTTCGCGTTCTGCAGGAGCGAGAGTTCCAGCGCCTGGGCGGCACCCGCGTGCTCAAGGCTGACGTGCGCGTGATCGCCGCCACCAATCGCGACCTCGCGGCAGCGATGGCGCGGGGCAGTTTCCGGGAAGATCTCTTCTACCGGCTGAACGTCTTCGAGATCCACATTCCGCCCTTGCGCGAGCGGATCGAGGACGTGCCGATTCTGGCCGAGTCGTTCCTCGAGGAGCTCGGCCGCACGACGGGGAGGCCGGCGGCGGGAATCTCGCGCGACGCGCACGAGTGGCTGCTCTCCTACCATTGGCCGGGCAACGTACGCGAGCTGCGCAACGCGATCGAACGGGCGATCCTGCTCTGCGATGGCGGCCTCATCGCACGCGAGCACCTGCCGACTCCGGTTGCGCGCCCCGATGCTGCGCGCCCGTCGACCGGCAGTGCGACGCTCGACCCCCAGGCTCCCCTCCCGCCGGGAGGCGTCGATCTCGAGGAGGTCGAACGCACCCTCGTGGAGCGGGCACTCCGCGACGCGCGGGGAAACAAGTCGAAAGCCGCTCGCCTCCTGGGCCTCACCCGCGCCCAGCTCTACTCGCGACTCGAGAAGCACGGCCTCAGCGGCTGAAGCGCGTCCATTCGGCGACGCCTCGCCGCGCGAGCCGATCGCCGCGCGCCAGTCGACCTGCGGAATTGCAGACACCCTGTCGAAAAGGCGACACCCATCCTGCGACGGAGTCGCGACGCTCCTGACACCACGCTGTCAGGAGCCGCAAGGCATCGTTGGCTGCATGTCCGCATCCGAGCCGATGGGCGGCCGAGCCGCGAAGGATTGTCTTCTCCGTCATCTGCGGTCCCACCGGCGCTCCCGGGATCTCGTCCTTCGCCTCGCGACGCACCCGCTTCCGGCGAGAGGCGCGCTCCGTCCTTCGACGGACGCGAATGCTGGCACGCCTCTTGATACCTGCGCGGCTCCACCTGGACGCGTTGTCGATTTCGCCACGCGCCGTTCGTCGCGAGCTCCCGATCGGGTCTCTCGACCAGGAGAGTCGGCAATGAGTCAACGCAACGTGGAGCAGCTCCTCGGGCGGCTCGTGAGTGACGAGGCCTTTCGTCGTCACTGGTGGCACGACCCGGCAGCAACGCTCGCCGAGCTGGTGGCGAGCGGAAGCGACTTCAATCCCTGCGAGCGCCGAGCCCTGCTCACCATTGGGCGCGACGAGCTCGAACGCTTCGCCGCCAGTCTCGACCCCTGTATCCAGAAGAGCGACCTGAAGGGAGGAAGAGGTTGAAGGTGCCGACCATTCTCACCAAGACCCTCGTCGCGGCGACGCTGCTCGGCTCCTCCGCCGAGATGCGCGGCGGCGAGCGCCCACTCCGGCTCGAGGAGGCGCTCCGCATGGCGCTCGAGCACGACGAGACGATCGCGATTCAACGCGAGGCCTTGGCCTCGAGCCAGGCGGGCGTCGACGGCGCCCTCGGCGCCTACGACCCCCAGCTCTCGGCCGAGGCGGCCTGGCTGGAGCAGCAACCGCCCGCCAACTCCACCTTCTCGGGTGCGCCCGCGGGAGAGCTCGCGCCGCAGGACAAGAGCTCGGCGGCCACCTTCCGCCTCGACCAGTTGTTGCCCACCGGCGCCTCGGTCGGCGTCATCGCCGCGGGGGAACGAGCCTCGACCGACGGGAGCTCCAGGCGACGTTGGCCGCGACCGTGGCCGGCGTGGAGAGCAGCTACTGGACCCTCGTCGCCGCGCGCCGTGAGATCTCCGTGCGCGAAGAAGCAGTACGGCTCGCCGCCGAGCAGCTCGCGGAGACCCAGGTCCGGATCGAGACCGGAGCCAACCCCGAGAGCGAGATCGCCCAGCCCCGCGCCGAGCTCGAGCGGCGCCAGGGGGAGCTCTTCGCCTCGCGCGAAGCAGCCGTGCGGGCCGAGAGCACGCTCAAGCGTCTGATCCTGAGCGACGACGAGCCGGAGCTCTGGACCGATCGGCTGGTGCCCGAGGAGTCGCTCGAAGTCGCTTCTCGTCCCGTCGACCTCACCGCGGCCATGGGACGCGCGCTCGCCGAGCGATCCGAGCTCGACGCTCTGACGGCCGAGCTCGAACGCCGGCGCGTCGAGAGCGCTCTCGCTCGCGACGCCGTGCTCCCCGCGCTCGACGCGGTGCTCTCCTACGACCGCTACGGGCTCGCCGGCCGGGCGAATCCCGCCGCCCAGCCCTCGGGCGGCAGCAATCGCCTGCACGGCGGGCTCTCCGATTCGCTCGACGGGCTGGCCGCCGGCGACTTCTCCGACGCCCGGGTGGGGCTGCGCTTCTCGTTGCCGCTCGGCAATCGCGCGGCCCGCGCGGAAGCCACGCGAGCGGCAAGCGCGGAGCGGCAGGCGGCAGCGGTGCTCGCGCGCGCCCGCAAGGCGATCCGCGCCGAGGTGCTCGATGCCGCCGCGGCGCTCGAAACCGCGGCGCAGCGCATCGCCGCCGCGCGCTCCGCGCGCGAGGCCGCCGAGGTCCAGCTGGAGTCGGAGCGCGCCCGCTACGGCGCCGGGCTCTCGACCAACTTCCTGGTGCTCACCCGCCAGAACGATCTCTCGCGGGCGCGGCTCGACGAGATCGCCGCCCAGACCGACTATCGCCGCGCCGACACCGAGCTCGCCCGGGTGACCGGGACGCTGCTCGTGGATCGCGGCATCGATGTCTCTTCCAATTCGAGCTCGGAGACCCGCTGAGGGGGAACGCATGCAGTCGAGAACGCTCAAGATGGTCGGCGCGGTGGCCCTCGTGGTCGCCGCGCTCGGAACGGTGAAGTTCTTCCAGGTCCGGGCCGCGATGGCCAAGTACGCCGGCTTCCAGCCGCCACCCGAAGCGGTGACCACCGTGGTGGTCGCCGAGGCCGCCTGGCCGGCCACGCTCCATTCGATCGGCACGGTGTCGGCCGCGCAAGGCGTCCTGGTGAGCGCCGATCTGCCCGGCATCGTGGCGCGCATCGCCTTCGAATCGGGCGCTCAGGTCGCCAAGGGCGCGCTCCTCGTCGAGCTCGATGCGAGTCAGGAGCGCGCGCAGCTCGCGGCGGCGGAGTCGGCGCTCAAGCTCGCGAAGATCCGCCTCGAGCGCTTCGTCGGGCTGCGGGAGAAGCGGGTCGCGGCGCAGGCCGAGCTCGACCAGGCTCGGGCCGAGGCCGAACAGGCCGAGGCGAGGGTCGGCGAGATCCGGGCGGTGATCGAACGCAAGACGATGCGGGCGCCGTTCGCCGGACGGCTCGGCATTCGCCAGATCAACGTCGGCCAGTACGTGCGGGCCGGGGACCCGATCGCCCCCTTGCAGACGCTCGATCCGATCCACGTCGACTTCGACGTCCCGCAGCAGGCGATCTCCTCGCTCGCGGTCGGCGGCAAGATCCTGGTGACGGCCGCGGGGTTGGCGAGCGAGCTCGCCGGGCAGGTGACCGCGATCGACTCGGTGCTCGACCCGGCGACCCGCAACGTCCGCGTGCAGGCGACGCTCGCCAACGGCGAAGGGTTGCTGCGACCCGGAATGTTCGTCGAGACGCGGCTCGCCGACGGCGAGAGCGAGCGCGTGATCCCCATTCCCGCCTCGGCGATCGCCTACGCCCCGTACGGCGATTCGGTCTTCGTGGTGGCTGACCTCGAAGGGCCCGACGGCAAGCCGTATCGAGGAGTTCGCCAGCAGTTCGTCAAGCTCGGACCCGGCCGCGGCGACCAGGTCGCCGTGCTGTCGGGCCTCGCGCCGGGAGCCGAGGTCGTCTCCTCGGGCGTCTTCAAGCTGCGCAACGGCGCCGCGGTGCTGGTGGACAACCGCACCCAGCCCGGCAACGACGCGGCGCCCAAGCCGGAGGACAGTTGATGAAACTGACGGACATCTTCGTTCGCCGACCGGTCCTCGCGGTCGTCGTCAATCTCGTCATCCTGATCGCCGGCCTCCAGGCGATCCGCTCGCTCTCGGTGCGCCAGTACCCGAAGAGCGACATCGCCGTCGTCCGCGTGACCACCGCCTACATCGGCGCCGACGCCGATCTCGTCCGCGGCTTCATCACCACGCCGCTCGAGCGGGTGATCGCCTCGGCCGACGGCATCGACTACCTCGAGTCGTCGAGCGCGCAGGGGGTGAGCACGATCACCGCCCACCTCGCGCTCAACTACGACACCAACGCCGCGCTCACCCAGATCCAGGCCAAGGTCGCGCAGGTGCGCAACGATCTGCCGCCCGAGGCCGAGGCGCCGGTGATCGAGCTCGAGACCGCCGACGCCCAGTTCGCGGCGATGTACCTCGGCTTCGCCTCCGACGAGCTCGACCAGAACCAGATCACCGACTACCTGACGCGGGTGGTGCAGCCGAAGCTTTCCGCGGTGGCCGGCGTGCAGCGCGCCGACATCCTCGGCGACCGCACGTTCGCCATGCGCATCTGGCTCAAGGCCGACAAGATGGCGGCGCTCGGCATCACTCCGTCGCAGGTGCAGGAGGCGCTCACGCGCAACAACTACCTGTCGGCGCTCGGGCGCACCAAGGGCTCGATGGTCTCGGTCAACCTGATCGCCAACACCGACCTGCGCACGGCCGAGGAGTTCCGCCAGCTGGTGGTCAAGCAGGAGCAGGGCACGGTGGTTCGTCTGGGCGAGATCGCCGACGTCGTGCTGGGCGCCGAGAACTACGACGAGGACGTTCGCTTCAACGGGCAGACGGCGACCTTCATGGGCATCTGGGTGCTGCCGAGCGCCAATTCGCTGGAGGTGATCTCGCGCGTCCGCGAAGCGATGAAGGAGGTGCAGGCGCAGCTGCCGGCCGGCATGACGGGCGGCATCCCCTACGACTCGACCGAGTACATCCGCTCGGCGATCGACGAGGTCGTCTCGACGCTCGCCGAGACCCTGCTCATCGTCGTGGTGGTGATCTTCCTCTTCCTCGGCTCCATCCGCTCGCTGATCATCCCCGTGGTCGCGATTCCGATTTCGCTCGTGGGCGCGATCTTCCTCATGCTGGTGGCAGGATTCACCATCAATCTGCTCACCCTGCTGGCGATCGTGCTGGCCGTCGGCCTGGTGGTGGACGACGCGATCGTCATGGTCGAGAACGTCGAACGGCACCTCCACGCCGGGTCGCCGCCGTTCGAGGCGGCGCTCCTCGCCGCGCGCGAGCTGGTCGGCCCGATCGTCGCGATGACGATCACGCTCGCCGCGGTCTACACGCCGGTGGCGATCCAGGGCGGCCTGACCGGTGCGCTCTTCCGCGAGTTCGCCTTCACGCTCGCCGGCGCGGTCGTCGTCTCCGGCGTGGTGGCCTTGACGCTCTCGCCGATGATGGGCGCCAAGCTCCTGCGCCAGGGCGACAGCGAGCGCGGCTTCGCCGGCATGATCCACCGTCATTTCGAGATCGTGCGCGCCACCTACCAGCGCTGGCTCGCCACCACGCTCGAGAATCGCTCGGCGGTGCTCGTGCTGTGGATCGCGGTGCTGCTGCTGATCATCCCCTTCTACCTGTTCTCGATGCAGGAGCTGGCTCCCAACGAGGACCAGAGCGTGGTCTTCGGCATCGTCCAGGCGGCACCCAATGCCACCCTCGATCAGACCAAGCTCTTCTCCTCGCGAGTCAACGAGGTCTATCGGTCGTTTCCGGAAACCCGCGCGACGTTCCAGATCGTCGGCCCGACGAGCGGCTTCGCGGGCATGGTGACCAAGCCCTGGTCCGAACGCGAGAAGAGCACGCTCGAGCTGCAGGGCGAGTCGGCGGCCGAGCTCGCCAAGATCCCGGGCGTGCGGGTGATCCCGCTGGTCCCGCCGGCGCTGCCCGGTGGCGGCGACTTCCCGGTGGACTTCGTGATCGCTTCGACCGCCGAGCCGCAGCAGCTCCTCGAGCTCGCCGGGCAACTGGTCGGCAAGGCCTTCGCGAGCGGCCTCTTCATGTTCGCCGACGCCGACCTCAAGTTCGACCAGCCGCAGGCCGAAGTCGTCTTCAACCGCGACCTCGTGCGCTCGCAGGGCGTCGATCTGGCGCAAGCCGGCCGCGACCTCTCGATCATGCTGGGCGGCAACTACGTCAACCGCTTCAGTATCCAGGGACGCAGCTACAAGGTCATCCCGCAGATCAAGCGTGGCGAGCGGCTGACCCCCGAGCAGCTCGCCGACATCCACATCACCGGGCCGAACGGGAAGCTGGTGCCGTTGTCGACCGTGGCGACGCTCCGAACGTCCACGCAACCGCGCGAGCTCAAGCGCTTCCAGCAGCTCAACGCGGTGCGCATCCAGGGGGTCATCCCGCCCGGTGTGCCGCTCGACAAGGCGCTCGCCTTCCTCGAGGACGAGGCGGCGAAGCTCCTCCCCCCCGGCTTCACCGTCGACTACGCCGGGCAATCGCGCCAGCTACGCACCGAGGGAAGCAAGTTCCTCGCGACCTTCCTGCTCTCGGCGATCCTCATCTACCTCGTGCTCGCGGCGCAGTTCGAGAGCTTCCGCGATCCCTTCATCATCCTCGCCGGCTCGGTTCCGCTCGCCATCGCCGGCGCACTGCTCTTCTCGTTCCTCGGCCTGACGACGCTCAACGTCTACAGCCAGGTCGGCCTCATCACGCTCGTCGGCCTGGTGTCGAAGAACGGCATCCTGATCGTGCAGTTCGCCAACCACCTCCAGGAGACCGGCCGCGAGAAGCTCACCGCGCTGATCGAGGCCGCCGGCACCCGCCTGCGCCCGATCCTGATGACCACCGCCGCCACCGTCGTCGGCCACCTGCCGCTCGTCTTCGCCTCCGGCCCCGGCGCTGGAGCGCGCAACTCGATCGGCATCATGCTCGTCTCCGGCATGATCATCGGCACCGCCTTCACCCTCTTCGTCGTGCCGTCAATCTACATGCTCGTGGCGCGCGACCGGGCTTCGGCCGCGGTCCTCGAGAAGGCAGCCAGAGGTGAGGCCGCGATCGGGTCCGGCGTCTCACCGGAGGCGGTGTGACCGGAGGGTCGCGAGGTCATCTCGAGGCTTCGGGCATGAGTCCCAGTCCTCCGCAGACCCGATGCCGTGGAGGGCCGGGACCGCCGAGGCACGAGCCCTTGGAGGGAGTGTCTGGACGCTCGACCACAGAGTGAAGGGGAAGTTCAGGGACCCGCCGGCGAGGCGATCGCCGGCGACGAGCGCGAGCGCTCGGGCGGCGTCGTCGCCATCCGCCACCTGCTCGACCGTTGAAAGCTGAAGCCGTTGCCACCGAACCCTGGGTCGAGGCTGTCGTCAGGACGCAGCCACACGACAAAGCTGTCGTCGTAGTCGGGCGGCGTGGCGAAGAGCCTCGACGTGCCGGCGACGACGAGCGAGCCGGACGCCGACAAGCGGCAGACCGTGATGCGTCGCAGGTGACCACCCGGTCCGTCCGGGAACCGCGCGAAGCCCGCGATGACGATTCGCCCCGCCGCGTCGACGACGGCGTCCTCCGCTCCGCTGAAGCAGGCGCCCGGCGTGGCGAGCTCGACCAGACCGTCGCCACAGCCCCGGGTCGCGTCGACCGCTCCGGTGGTCTGGAGGCGCAACAAGACCACCTCGGTGGTCGGGTTCAACCTCGTCGCCACGAGGTCATAGCGATCGGAGATGAGCGGCGGCTACCCGACCGGCAGGACGAGAATCGTGGTCGGGAGTGGGAGCTCACTCGGGAGGTAGCTCGCCACACCGTTGCCGTCGAAGTCGGGATCGAGCGTGCAGCTCGGATAGAGGAACCGCTCGACGACCACGAGCTCCCCTGGCGAGGAAGTCCCCAAGACCAGGAGACGACCGGAAGAGTCGAAGGTTGCTGCGTCTGGAACGAAGTCGGGGCGGCTGGCAGTCGTAGGCGCACACGGCGACGAGGCGTCGTTCGCGCTCACGCGGAGCCAGATGCCGAGGTCGTGAACACCTTCCGATCGCGCCACCAACATCAGCGTCGTGCCGTCGGGAGCCGGGATGGCTTGAACGATCGCGGCGTCGTTCGGTGAGCCGAGGTGGAAGGCCCCGCCGGCGGCGGTGTGAAAGGTCAGGTCGAGATCGCCGTCGGCAGCCAAGCCAGCGCCGGCGAAACCAGCGAACAGCAACGCAACGAGCGATGGCCGGCGGGGCCGGCCGAGGCTTCCTCGGATCATGCGAGCTCCTCCAACGGCCCGTTGTCGTTACACGCCCCCTCGGCTCCGCGGGGGGCAGGCACAGGGCGTGGACGAACCCGAGCCGAGCTCGCGGCGGGATCCCAGTCTGGCAAGCGACTTCGCGAGTTTCCGCTCTCGCTGACCAGCTCGACGAAAAACGCCCGAGGCGCGGAGCGCCCCGGGCGTCGGTCCGGCCGAGTGAGCAGCGGCGACTACTGGTAGGTCACGACCAACACCGGACGGTTGGCCGCGGTGGCGTTGTCCCCGGAGTAGAAGCCGACGTAGTCGGCGCCGGTGTCGTCGTTGTCGTCGAGCGAGAAGGCGACGCGGAACTGCGTGAAGCCGGTCTTGTTGACCGCCGCGAGGCCGGCGGCGTTGAGCAGGCAGGTGGACCAGTCGCCGTTGGCGTTGGCGGCCGAAAGCGTGCAGACCGCGGTCGCCGAGGCTGCGTTCTGGAAGTCGGCGCTGGCGAGCGCCGTGTTCCCACCGAAGGCCGGCGACATGTCGGCGAGCAACGAGCCGTGGGTGCCGAACGGATTCGTCCCGGACACCGTGCCGCGCCGGAGGCGAAGCTCGACCGACTGGATGACCGCGCCATCCGGCAGCGACGCCGTGTTGAACGAGACGATGCCGCGGTACTGGCGGTCGCTCGCGTCGTCGCCGGCGCGAATCGCGGTCGACGTCGCGGTCGTGGCGCTCGAGGTATTGCCGGTCCCGGACGTCTCGGTCGACTCACGCACGTAGCCGTCGGTCGCCGCATCCGAGGTGAAGGTGGCCTGCGTCGAACCGGTCGTGCAGGCGGTGGTCACGAACGCCGAGCAGGTCGCGTTGCAGGACAGGGTACCGCCGGTGAAGCCCTGCGACACGCAGGTCTGACCGGCGAGATTGGTCCCGTCGCACACCTCCGGCGACTCGACGAGGTTGTTGCCGCAGACCGCACCGCCGGTGGCGCCGAAGTCGATCGTCGTGAAGCCGACGTTCTCCTTCTGCGCGTTGGTCGAGGAGCCCGGATAGAAGTGCCGGGTGTCGGTCCAGGCGACGTACGCCTTGCCGGCGACGACATCGAGCCCCATGTACTCGCCGAACTGGTTCGGATTGCCGTTCGGGTTGTCGGTGGTGTTCTCGTCGGTGTAGGCGATGCCGCTGTTGTTGAACTCGACCGACGGCAGGCTCGCCTTGACGTTCGCCTCGACCGAGACACCGCAGTTGGTCGAGCGGGCGGCGTAGATCTCGACCTTGCGGTTGTTGGCGTCGTTGCGCGCGTCGTGCCAGGCGACGACGACGTGCCCGGTCGACTGGTCGACCTGTACGAACGGATGGAACTGAGTGCGCCCGGCGAGGCCGTCGTCGTTGACCTTGATCGCGGCGTTCCAGGTGGTGCCGCCGTTGGTCGAGCGGGTGAGCCAAACGTCGTTGTCCGCCGCCGAGCCCGAGGCGAAGTCGCTGTAGACCGCGTAGAGCGTCCCGTCGCAGGCCCCGCCGGAGTTGTCGACGGCGACTGCCCCGAAGGGGTTGATGCCGCGGTCCGCCTGCACCTGCGGCGAGCTGTTGCTCGAGAAGCTGACCAGGTTGAAGTCCTTGACCAGGATGGGCGTCGACCACGAGACGCCGCCGTTGGTCGAGCGCGTGTAGTACATCTGCTCGTTCGAGCAGGTGGAAACCCCGCAGGTCAGCGTGTCGAAGACGACGTGGACGTTGCCGTTCTTCTGCACCGCGATCTCGCAACCGAGGTCGAGGCCGCCCGAAAGGGCGGTCGGCAGGTCGACCTCCGTCCAGGAGGCACCGTTGTTGGACGAGTAGGCGAACTTCTCGTTGTTGCCGCGGTCCCAGCAGGTGTAGTGGCGGCCATAGAACGGCGACGTCGCCGTGTTGTCGATGGCGTAGAAGTTCTTGTCCTCGAGCGAGGTGGTCGCCCAGGAGTTCTTGATCACGCCCTGCTTGACCCAGGTCGCGCCGCCGTCGGCCGACCGGGCGACGACCATGGCGTACTTGGTGGTCGTCTGCGAGGCGCAGAGCAGCATGTAGTTGAGGAAGACCTCGTTGTTGTCGTTCCAGTAGAGCGCCGGGTCGGAGCCGAAGACGGTCGCCGTGCAGGTGCCGAGCGCCATGACGTTGTTCGACGGCGCACAGGTGAAGTTCCAGGTCGCCCCGCCGTCGTTCGAGTAGAAGACCGAGAGCGTCGAGTCGTTGTTGCAGGCGGCGCCGGCGGTGCCCCAGGTGTTGGCCGACGCAACCATCTGGTTCGGGTTCCGGTGGTTGACCGCAATCTGGATCTCGCCGTCGTAAGCGTCCGGCGCCGGAACGTCGGTCGAAGCCACATTGCGGTTGGTAGTCACCGAAGCCGCGTCGACGCCGCTACCGACCACGTCCGCACCGGTGTCGACGGGCCACCCGGAAAGGATGGTGTCGACCTCCTCGTCGCCGTAGAGGGTGCGCGCAGTCGCCTCGTGGAGAGCGACCCAGCGCTCGTGCGACCGCTGGAGGAACTGCGGAATCGCGATCTCGTAGCGGTTGAGCTTCATGTCGACCTTCAGGTATTCGAGCGGCGACAGCGGCATTGCGGCGAGGAAGGCGTCGAGCGCCACCTTGTCGTTCATCCGGCCGGAAAGCCCCGGATCGAGCGCCAGGACGGCCGGCTTCGACTTGGCCTCCTCGTACCGCTTGATGAGCTCCTGCTCGAGCGCGCCCTTGCCGAGAGCGGCGCTTGCCGCACTCGCCCCTGCGAGGGCCACCAGCAGGAAGCAAGACAGAATTCCGTTTCTTCCGAGTCTCCTGGACATAGGACTCCTCTCCTTCGCAAAAGAGCATCCCGGCCGGATCACCCGGCGGGCGGAACCTGGCTTGCTGGAAACGGCGGGAGATTAGCAAAGCTCGCGGCCGACCGCGAGCGGACTTCGCCACACGCCTGTTCGCCCTGGCCCTCAGGAGGCAAAGTGGCGTCCGGAACAGGCGACCCGCCCGATCCGCTTTCGAAACTGCCGCAGCAGGCCGGCTACTCGCCACAGCTCCTCACATACCTCGGGGACAAGAAGGTGACGCGCACTCGCCGGGCGAGTCCACCGTCTCGTCCACGACCCGACCTCGGACCACGAAGACCTCGTCGTCCTCTGGCTGTGGAGCGAGCAGGCAGGAGTGTCCTCCCACGACACGGCGCTGGCCCTCCACGACCTCTCGGATGCACTGCCGGGCAAAGTCCACCTGACGCTGCCGGCGACGTGGCGCATTCGGCGGCTCCGCGTTCCCTCGGGACTCCTGCTCCATTTCGCCGACGTCGCTGAGCCGGATCGTACGAACTTCGGCACCGTGCCTGTCACGGCCCCGCTCTGCCGAGCAGGTGCCAGCCGACTTTCTGGTGGCTTCTGGGGTGGTGCCAGGCAAGGTGGGCCCATCCGAGGGACCGCGAATCGGCTGGCACTTTCTGCCGGCACGACGGGCCGCAGTCGGTGGGCACGCAGAGGCTGGAGATTCTCGTCCGGCTTGATAACGAGCAAATAGAGCGCTCATATGAGCGCTCATGAAGCTCATGAGCGCGAGCCCGTTCGGCGGTCGCACGCGCACCCGCGTGCTGGTGGCGTTGAGCCTGCTCGAGACCAGCTTTCCGCGCGAGCTGGCGCGTCTGCTGGCCGCCCCGGTGTCCGGCGTCCGGCAGGCGCTCGCCAGCCTCGAGCGCGACGGTCTCGTGGCCGGCCGCCTCGTCGGCAAAACCCGTCTGGTTCGCCTCGATCCGGGCTACTTTGCTCGTCGGGAGCTCGCGTCGTACCTCGCGAGACTCGCCGACGCGGAGCCGGAATTGCGATCGGGCGTGAGCCAGCTGCGCCGCCGGCCCCGCGCGACGGGCAAACCGCCTTGAAGATCACGGCGAGCACTCCGCTCGAGAAGGTGGCCGTCGCGGTCGGTGAAGCGCTCGCCAGCCACGGGATCCGTGCGGTCCTGACGGGTGGGGCCTGCGCCGGGATCTACTCCGGAGGACTCTTCTCCTCGCAAGACGTGGATTTCGTCCTCGCCGGCCACGTCGATCTCACGCGCCTCGATGACGCGATGGCCACTCTCGAATTCGCTCGAAAGGGAAACCGCTACGTGCATCCTCGGTCGCCCTTCTGGGTCGAGTTTCCCCGCGGGCCGCTCGGCGTAGGCACCGACCTGGACGTGCGGCCGGTGCCGCTGCGGTCGTCCCGTCGGACGACGCTGGCGCTCTCGCCGACGGATTCCTGCCGCAATCGTCTCGCGGCCTTCTTTCACTGGTCCGATCGCCAGAGTCTCGCCGTCGCGGTCGAGATCGCCCATCGGCACGACGTCGACCTCGCGCGGATCCGGCGTTGGAGTCGAGTCGAGGGGCACGCCGTTCGCTTCGCGGAGTTCGAGCGCGAGCTCGAGCGCCGGAAGCACAGTCGCTGAATCCGAGACCCGCCAGACCGTTGGATCGAAAAGGGAATTGGTGGACCAACTCACTCCGAGTTCGAACACCCCTGGAGATTCGAACACCCTGGTTTCCTGGCTTCGGGAAGTCGCGGCGCTGAGGCAGGCCGCATGATCGTGGGCCTGCCTCCGGTTCCCGTACGCCGTCCCCGGAGGAGCCCGCAAGGGCGCCGCCTCGGGGCCGGCGTCCCTCTCTGGTATCCGCTGCCCGGCAGCGGTGCGGAGGGGCCCAATGGCTGGAAGTACCGCTTGGAAGTCCGCGACCCCGCAGCTCTCGTTGGTGCTCCCTGGCGTTCCAGCGTCACAGTTTCATTCTACAGATGTTGAGATCGGATCGCGCAAGGCCAGGCGCTCCGGCAGCCTGATCCGGCAGGCGCTCTACCTCGACCAGGAGGACGCCTACGCCGCCGGCGAGGTCGGCTTCCTGGCCCGGGCGCTCGTCCAGGCGACGCTCCCCCACAGCGACCCGAAGGCCAACGAGTTCGTCCGGCGCAACGGGCATTTCACGCTCTCGATCCTGGCCCCGAAGGACGTAGGGCTGCCCTACGGCCGCTACCCGCGCCTGGTCCTCGCCTACCTCACGACCGAGGCGGTGCGTCGCAAGAGCCCCGACGTCGAGCTCGGCAGCCACTTCTCCCACTTCTGCGCCGCCCTTGGCATTCCGCCGACGACCGGCCCGCGAGGCTCGCTACCGATGCTCCGGGATCAGCTCCAGCGACTCTTCGCCTCGACCTTCCAGTGCATCTTCCACGACGAGAGCCAGGGGCGGCACGCCGGCGACGGCTTCCTGATCGCCGAGAAGCGGGAGCTCTGGTGGGACCCTCGGCCCGGCAAGGGCGAGGCCGCCTGGGGCTCCCACGTCGTCCTTTCCGACCGGTTCTACCGGGAGGCGACCGAGGCGCCGGTGCCACTCGACCTCCGGGTGCTTCGCGCCCTGCGGTCGCCCTTTGAGATCGACATCTACGTCTGGCTGACATGGCGCTTCTTCCGGCTCCGCAGGCCGGTGACGATCCCGTGGGCGTCCCTGGCGCTCCAGTTCGGGTCGGGGTACGCGAACCCGCGGCACTTCAAGAAGCGGTTCCTGGGCTACCTGCGGAGCGTCATCGACTACTACCCCGAGATTCGACTCGAGAGCGCCTCGAGTGGGCTCCTGCTCAGGCCATCGCCAACCCATGTCGAACCGCAGGTGTCGCGGCGGCCCAGAGCGCATGCAGCCGGGATAGGCATCGGATTGCGGGGCCGCGAGTCGATCTAGTCCCACCAACTGGTTGGGCCGGCGATGGTGGCGCGCTTCTGCCGGCTCTCAACAATCAGGCCACTCGGCGTCCAGTACACCCGACGGATAGGGTCTCTCGAGAGCACGGAGCCCACATAGCTTCCATCCTCGTTCAACCAGCGGAACCGGTTCTTCTCCAAGAGCCCGATTCCCGTTTGCGCGACGATGAGGTCTCCGCCATCGGTTGTGTCCACCACGGCGTGGAGCGTCTCCCCTCGAAGAACGTACAAGCGCGTGTCGGTGAGGAAGTACAGGAAGTCCCCGGTGTCAGCAATGCGATGTGGGGCAGTTCCAGTCTGGAAGACGCGCAGTGGATTTCCAGACGGACTCACCTGGACGATTTGTCCGGAAGCGCTCGCGAGGAACGCCTCGTTCGATCTGCCCGCGAACGCCGCCGCGTTGATCCAGTCAGAGGCGTGCAGCTCGCTCACCTGCATGCTGAAGCTGATCGAGAGGTTCTGCCCGCCCACCTGCACGCTCGTCTGGCCGAGTCTCTTCTCGTACTTGACGCCCGTGTACGCCGACAAGGACGCCAGGTCGAGGCCCGTGAGCAACTCAGCAGCGCTCGTGATCTCCTTCATGCGCTCTTCGGACTTGGGATCTCCGGGGTTGAGATCTGGATGCCACCGCCGCGCCAGCTCCCGGTACCGGCTCTTGAACTCGTCCTGTGAGAACGGAAGCTGGAGGTCCATGACTGCGAGTGCCTTGGAAACCTCGTCGCTGGTGCCAACTTGGGCTGCCTCTCCTGAGACTGGGCGCCACTCCTCCTTGATGGGGAACTTCAGGCCCCATAGCCCGCGCCCGTCGGCCGTCAGGCACCAGGCCTCGTCCACACCGGAGACGATGTAGCGGGAGTTGTCGCAGGACAGAGCGACGGACCGCAGGCAGTTCTTGAGTCTCGTTCGATCGAGATCCAGCCTCTTGCAGAGCCTCTCGACCTCGAGATCGCCCGACATCGGCGTCTCGATGAACGGGCGAAGGTCGGCGTCGTAGGCATGAAGCACACACTCACGCGAGAGCGCGATGAGGCCGTTCCCGAGAGGATTCGTGGCAACGCGATAGACATCGTGAAGCAACGGAGCAGAGGCAGAAGTCTCCCCCCTTGGACCGTAGCGAACGGCTGAGGCCCTGGCATTGGGAAAGGCGGCTGCCTTGCCGAGATCGTCGAGCAGGAGGAGGCCTTGGTTGATCGAATGGAACTTCCGAAAGGCCGGATCGGGCCGTTCAGCCGTCGGGATCTTCTCGGTTGTGGTGATCCTCCAGGTCGGCGCTTCCCGTACCTCGAAGGCTTCGTCTGGGATCTCGATCGCTGTCGCCACACGCCCCTGGGCTGCCTCCTCCCAGCGAAGAGGCGCCCGCGGCAGGGGCACGAGCGGGATCCTGCTGGTGTCGATCTCGACGAGTCTCAAGGGCGCGCGGTCGACTCGGTGGGAACGCACCTCCCTGGCAGGCTGGGGCGCTGGAGCCTCCGCAGCATTCGCCATGTACAGTGCGTAGGTCGATCCCTGCCTCACTCTTCGGATGCGTCCCGCCTTCTCGAGCCAGGAGATCAAGGTCGCGAGTCTTCTCCCGTCGTCGAATCCGACGAGTACCTTGATGCTGGTCTGCGGGCACCCGGGACGAGCTTCGATCGCCTTAGAGATCTTGCCGAAGAGGTCCAGGTTCTCGAGGTGACGCTGCGGCTCGTCCTTCCATGGGGCGAGCTCCGGAACCGACTCGACGATCCTCTTCATCTCCGCGAGCGCGTCGCGATCTCCTGCGAGGGCGAGCATGATCCCGCCCTGTTCGAGGCCTGGGATTCCCTGGAGGTCGAACGAGCCGTATTCGCGCTTCGTGCTGCGGACCAGCGCTGGCAGCTGGTTCAGGTTCTTTCTCGCGAGAGTTGCGGCCGTCGCGTAGTCGCGGGCCGACACCGCCTCGAGCATTCGCCCCATGGTCTCGAAGTAGGGTGTGCTTCCAGCGGCACCTTGTGTGGCAGCGGATTGGCTGTCGAAGACAGGCCGTTCCGGTTGCGCGTCGATCGCAGCCGACTGGCGCGAGGCGCCCGGGTTTGGTGACCCACTGCGACCGAAGAGATCCTTCAGGAAGCGCAGCATGAGCCCTCATCGTGGCGGTCCAAGGCGAACGCTGTGGTCTCGGCGGTCAATTGGATGGCGGCCCTGCTACCTTTGCCAGCTCAGTCCGAAGCCCCTCTTGGACCGCTCGAAGTCGCGGATTCTCGGGATACCTCTGCAGCCCCTGCTCGATCACGGACATAGCGCGCTCAAGCAACTCGAGCCGCTTCTTCGGGGTCTTGAGTTTGGCCGCCTTCTCGGACAATCCAACGGCCTCGTTGACGAGCACCTGCGTCGGAAAGGATTCGGCAAGCCCCTCCATGGAGACCCTGAGCGATTGCCTCGTATAGGCGGGGAGTCCCATCGCCGCTGCCTGGTGGTACGCCTCGATCGCCAGCTCGTAGCGTGCCGTAGCAGTCTCCGGGTTCTTCGACGAGAGTGCGATGTTGAGGGAATCAGTGAAGATCTCGAGCATGCGCTGAGCGTCGAAGGTCCCGGCGTATTGCCCGGAGTACCGTGAGGACGAGCGAGGGGGTATCGGCGAGTTCATTGAATCTCCTCCACGCCTTCGGCAAGCTGGGCTGCCGAGCCATCTTGGCGCCCTCCAGCCAGATCTGCAACCGATGAAAGTGTGACGCCGCCGATGGAACCAGCCTAGTCGGCATCCGCCGGCAGAGGCGTGTAGACGATGACCTCCTCAGCCTGTCCGGCGGGGAGGCCCGGTAGTCGGGGTCGGCTCGGCCGCTGCCCTGCCGCGACCCTGGCCCAGTAGCCGCGTGGGGGGACGGGGATTCGAAGACGCTTGCAGGCCTTGGCGAGTCCGCGGCCGGACAGTCCCCACTCGGTGGCCAACGTCTCCACCGGCACCGCCCACACGCGTTCGAACAGCTTCTGGCGGTCGAGGCGGACCTCGATCGCGCCGGAGCGCCAGTTGCCAATGCGCTCGGTGCGGTAGAGGATCGCTGCCGCTTTGGTGGCGGTTGGCTTCGGGCGCTCGATGTCCAGTTTGTCGAGCATCTCCCGTGCTCGGGTCGGACGGGAGCGATCGAACGCGCTCCGAGCGAGTCGGCTTTCCGGTATCAGGCCGACCTTCTTCATGCGGTTCCGGATGCTCCCCGTCCTGGCCAGCTCCGAGAGAACCTCCTTCGAGCAGTGGTCGTCGGTCGCGAGCAGCCGCATCACGTCGGTGAACTCCCAGTCGCTGCAACGGAGAAGGTCTCGCCGTGCGCTCGCGATCACGCCAGGGGACGCCGCCTGCCATCGGACGCCCGTGGCGAACAGCACTCGGAGCGCCTCGATCGGTCGATGCTCGCGGAAGCGGTACTGAATGCGAGCCAACTGGATCGCGATGACCGCACCGGCGTCGGTCGGTGGTTTCTGGCGGAGCAGGATCGCGACCACATTCTCGTTGGCCGCCGAGCGGTACAGCTCGTCGAAGTCGTCCAAGGTCGGATCCGGCTCGAGCTTCTCGAGGATCACCGCGTGCCCACTGCCGCAGGCGGCCTCGATCGCGCTGTGTCGATCCTCGTCTTCCGGCTCGTTGTCGACGTATTCCAGGTAGCTAAGCCACGGTACGTGGGCGTGCGGGTCCGCGCCGGCCCAGAGGCAGAGCATCACGCCCTTCTCGTGCCCTTCTCCCGCGTGGTGGGCAAGGGCGATGTCCAGTTCCGCCTGCAATCTGGGGTCGCCGGTCCGATGCCGCTTGACGAAGCCGAAGAGCGGTTTGTTGCTCGTGTGCTCGCCGAGCGCGTGAGCGATGGCGTGATCCTTCGTGAGGTCCAGCCCGAGGCCGAGAAAGCGCTCGAAGAGCTGCGAGTCGTAGGTCGCGAGGAGAGTGTCGACGCAGACGGAGCGCGGGTTGGCGCCCCAGGCCAGGAGCAATTCGAGCAGATCCTGTCGGCGCATCGACAGCGCCGTATCGAGCGGATTCTTCGGTTCGAGGGTGAGATCGTAGCCGTTGGCCAGGAGCAGCAGAGTCAGGGCTTGGTCTTGGCGCTCCAACGCGATTCCGAGCGCCGTACCTTGCCGCCGACGCTCCGGAGATCCAGCCGCGAGCTGCAGCGGTCGCCCGGCCTGAATCCAGCGCTCCACGTCGTAGAGCCGGCCGGATCGGCAGAGCTCGAGGAGCTCCGCGAGGTCTCCCGGCGCGGCGGTGAGTCGCGCTGGACGTCGTGGGTCACCGGGCGAAGGGTTCGTCCTCGGGTCGACGAACGACACAGCACGAGGCTGATTGGAGGTCGAGGCCATCTCCAGGGGAGGGTAATCGAACAGGGCAGAACCGCCCTCGTGTCCGGACTGGCGCTTGCGCGAAAGTTAACCCAGGGTTAACATTCGTGCGATGACGTCCCCTGCTCGAATTCGCCGGTCGCCTGACTGGGACTCCCTCTTCGAAGTGGCCCAGGGCCAGGATGGCTACTTCACGACGGCCCAAGCGGCGCAATCGGGGTACTCGCGCCCCCTCCTGCACAAGCACCTGGCCGGCAGGAAGATCGTGCGCGCACGGCGTGGTGTCTATCGGGTCGTGCATTTCCCGGCCAGCGACCGGGAGGACCTTGTTGTCCTTTGGCTCTGGAGCGAGCAGGCGGGAGTGTTCTCGCACGACACGGCTCTGGCGCTCCACGACCTCTCGGACGCTCTGCCGAGCAAGGCGCACCTCACGCTGCCGGCGGCGTGGGGTCGTCGGCGCCTGCGTGTGCCCGCGGGTCTCGTGCTCCATTTCGCCGACATCGGCGAGCGGGATCGCGCGAGCTTCGGAGCCGTTCCGGTAACGGCACCACTTCGGACCCTCAGCGACTGCATCGAGGCTGATCTCGCGCCCGAGCTCCTCGACCAGGCGATAAGCCAGGCGCGCCGTCGAGGGCTGATCTCGGCTGCCGATGAGGCTCGCCTTCGCAGCCAGCGAAGCGGACGCCGGGCGGAGTCGCGATGACGGTACGCCAGTATGCGACGCCCCTCGCCTTCAAGCAGGCGCTGGAACAGCGGCTCAGGTCGTCGTCGGCGACCGGCACGGACTTCGGCCGACGCCGGCAGCTGCTCGTGTTCGACCGTTTCCTCGCGCGACTCGGAAGGGTCGCTGGCGATGCGGTGGCGCTCAAGGGCGGGCTCGTGCTCGAGCTGCGCCTCGAGCGCGCTCGCACGACGAAGGACGTCGACCTGCGAATGATGGGGTCGCCGGCGGACGTGCTGGAGCTCCTCCAGGAGGCCGGCCGACTCGACCTCGGCGAGCACATGAGGTTCGAGATTCAGCCGGACGGCGAGCACCCCGAGATCCAGAACGAGGGGATGCGCTACGAGGGCTACCGCTACCGAGCCGAGTGTCGGCTGGCCGGAATGATCTACGGCCGCCCGTTCGGCGTCGACGTGGCCTTCGGTGATCCGCTGATCGGTGCCCCAGACGTCATCACTGCGGAAGACACGCTTGCCTTCGCCGGCATCGCTCCGCCGGCGATCCGCCTCTATCCCGTCGTTACTCACATCGCCGAGAAACTCCACGCGCTTACGATGCCGCGACTGCGCCCGAACACCAGAGTGCGAGATCTTCCGGACATCGCGCTGCTCGCAACGACCGGCGAGATCGACGGGAGCCTGCTTCGACAGGCCATCAATAGGACGTTCGAGTTTCGGAGCACGCACGCGGTCCCGGCGGCGTTGCCGGATCCGCCAGAGTCCTGGGAGGCGCCGTACGCCGCGATGGCAGTGACGGACGCTCTACCGTGGCCAACGCTCGAGCGAGTCGGACAGGCTGTCTCATCATTCCTGGACCCGCTGCTTCGGTCGGACACAGTTTCCACTTGGAACCCGGGAGACTGGAGATGGTTGTGACAGAAACCCAGAGCCCAGTCCGCCGCGACGCGAGGTGTTGATTGTCTGATCCCTCTCGCCCGGAACGGACAACGCCCGAATCGGGCCGTCGCGGGGAAAGCCCTTACGCGACGGGCGGAGGTGGTTTCACCTTCGAGCGTCGTGTTGCGGTGACCTACCTCGCGCGACTCCTTACGGGTGACACCTCTGGTGAGCTGGACGGCCGCTACGTCGAGCGGGTGTCGTTTCAGCAGGCTCCGGAACACCCCGTCGACGATCTGGTCATCGCAGCTTCACGAGAGTGTGGGACCGATCCTTTGACGCTCGAGGTCGCCGTTCGAAGAGCGCCTGCGTTCACCACGAGCGACGCGGACACTGAGCACCTCGTCGGCAAGCTGCTTGCCTCGATTCGACTGGCCACGGCCGGGAATGCAGACCGGCGCGTGGCCATCTGTGTTGCCGGCCCGCAGCCGGCGGCGCGGGAGGTCGAGCAGCTCGCGGGACACGCTCGCCAGCAGGCCAGTGCCCAAGGACTCTTCACCCTGATTCGCACGCCCAGCCGATTGTCAAAGAGTGTGCGCGCCCGGCTCCAGCACCTCGTCAACTTGGTGAAGGCGAACCTCTCTGGGAACGGCGAGGGCACGTCCATCGAAGCGGTAGAGGCTGCGACCTGGCAGCTACTCAGCCGCCTCCATATCCTCATGCCCCGGCTCGAGACACCGGACGAGTCGGACTGGTCCGAGCTGCTCAACCGCCTCGAACCATGGTCCCGAGATCAGACGAAATCCGGGGCCGCAGCATTGCGAGATCGCCTTGAATCGCTGGCTGCCTCCTACGCGCCAGCGGCTGCAGACGTCGGCCTGGCGATCTTGCGGCGGGATGCACATGAGGTACTGCACCTCGAGCAACGCCGTCGCGCAGTTGCGTGGAGGGAGCTGTTCCGCCTCGACGCCGACGCTCGGAGTGCGGTAAGCAGCGCGCTCGGTGTAGGCGCGGTCGCTGCTCCCGTGCAACTCCCGCGATTGGCCCTCGCCGCGAAGGTGCGTAGCGAGTTGTCTCCGAGTAGTGGGGTTCTCGTTTCCGGCGAGTCTGGAATAGGGAAGTCCGCGCTGGTACTGGGCGAGCTTGCCGGCGTGGCCAGGTCGGATCCGGAGCAGTATGAAGTCGTCTGTCTTAACCTCCGACTCTTGCCGCCGACGATGGCTGAGCTCCGTAGTGCCCTCGGCGCACCGCTGGAAGACCTCCTCGCCGAGATGTCCGCACCCACGCGCGTACTGGCAATCGACGCCGCAGACGTCACGCTCGAACGCGGCGACCAGCTGCTCGGGCAGCTTCTCCGCGCAGCCCGAACGGCATGTGTCATGCCGTGGGTCGTGTCCGCTACGGACGGCCGCGGCGCTGTGCATGCCGTGATGCAGCAAGATGCCGGGTCATTTCGCGAGCTGACCATCAGCGGGCTCGAAGACGCCGAATTGGAGCAGGTCGCAGGGGCCTTCCCTCAGCTAAGGCGGCTCCTTGACGAGCCCCGAGCAAAGGCACTGCTCCGCAGGCCGGCAATCCTGGATCTGTTCGTCCGTTCTGGCAGTCACGGCCTGCCACTCAGCGACGCCGACGCGTTCGACATTGTCTGGACGAAGCTGATCCGCAAGGACGAGCGCACCCTGTCGGGGCTTCCAGATGCCAGGGACCAGGTAATGCGCCAGCTTGCTGCAAACCAGCTGCGCCAGATTGACGCACCGACGACCTACCCGTCTCTCGACCCGGCTGCAGTCGCCGGATTGCAGCACGACGGGTTACTGCGGCCTGTCGACCGCTGGAATTCGCTGCCCACCTTCGCTCACGAGCTTCTCCGCACCTACGCTGTCGCGCGAGTGCTGCTCTCGTCTGCGGATCCTGTCGGCACGCTCATAGCGAGCGGGGTGCCCCGGTGGGCGCTTCCGGCCACCCGCCTGGCGCTTCAGGTGCAACTCAGCGCGCCGGACACGCTCGACACTCCCTTAGCTGATCGGCTTGTCCGACTGCAGACAGCGATCGATCGCCTTGCGGCAGCGGGCCATGGTGACCGATGGGCCGACCTTCCTGCCGAGGCAGTGCTTGTTCTTCCGAACGCCCGCGACGTCTTAACCGAAGCTTGGGCAGCTTTAACCGCTGGTGATGGTTCAGGCCGGCGACGACTGCTGCGGGTGGTCCAACAACGACACGGCCGGTCCGGAATCGTCGACAGGCTTGTTGCTGAGCCGTTGGTCGACCTCCTTCTCGTTCACGGGTGGCCGTCGAAGCTGCAGGATGACGTCAGCGAGCTGCTGCGCGGCTGGTTGCGCGGTTTGGTGGTAGCTGGTGAACCCAAGGGCCATCCGCTTCGCAAGGTTCTACGGGAGAAGCTGGCAGCTCACGTCGCGGCTGGCGATCGTAGCCTCGCTGAGAGTCGCCGGTTGGAGGCGGAGCGGCTCGCGGCGCGGACGCCAGAGCAGATCGCCAAGGACGAGGAACGAGCTCGTGCTGCGTTCTCCCTTGGCTCGCTCGGCAGTCGGCGCCGCCGCGCGCAACGACCGGACGTGCCGCATGAGCTGATCGAAGATGAGCTGTTGGAGCAACTCGCCCTGCTCGGAGCCGATCTTGGCGACGAGGGAGAGGCGCTGTTGCGGCGGGTAGCTTCGGACGCTCCGCATCACCTTGCCCCGGCCGTCGAGGGGCTGCTAACCGGACACAGCCTGGCTCTCTACGATGCTCGGCTCCTCGGCGACCTGGTTGAGGCCTACTACATCGACGACTACGACGACGACGGGTACGACGGGATTGCGCGTGACGGCATACGTCACCATCAGCATGGCGGTTTCAACGCGCCCTTGGCGGCGTTCTACCGCGGTCCCTTTCTGGCACTGTTCCGCGCCGACCTGCGCGTCGGCGTGGCTTGCTTGAACCGACTGTTGAATCACGCGGCGCGAGGCCGAGCCCGGATTCTCGGGAGCTTCGGCCAGCGTAGCGCGCCAGAGCTGGCCGACCGATTCGCTGTGGAGCTGGACGTCACGGGCGAGCGACGTCGCTTTGTCGGCGACGAGCACGTGTGGTTGTGGTACCGAGGCACTGGCGTCGGTCCATACCCATGCATGAGCGCGCTCCAAGCGCTAGAGCTGATCTGCGACGAGTACATTCGCGCCGGCGTTCCGATCGACAGGCTAGTCCGGCTCATGTTGCACTCGTGCGAGAACCTGGCGATGCCAGCCCTTGTAGTTGGCATGCTGGTCCGCCACATTGAGGATGCACGTACCGCTATCGATCCATTTCTTGCCGAGCCGGTCATCTGGCGCCTCGAGTTCGTCCGAAGGGTCCACGAACACTCCGGTCTGTCGGCTCGTACAGAAGGGATCGCTGCGCCTGACCGTCGCACGTGGACTCTGAGAGAGGCCGCGATGTGGCTCACTCTCAGCGCCGACTCCGATCGTGGCAAGGTTCTAGAGGCCGTCGGTCGGAGGCTCGTTGCGCGTGCGACGGAACTGGAAGGCGATAGAGCCCAAGGCGAGCCCATGTCAGAGAACTTGGCCGCTGTGCACGGTTGGGCGGCCAGCTTCGACCGCCGCAACTTCAAGTTTTCAAGAACCGAGCAAGGCGTGCTTGTCGAGCAGGTTCCGAACGAGCAAATCGTCGCTCGCTTGGCTTCATCGAACACCGACCTTGCCCGCGGCCAGGAAGCCACCAGGCTGATGCTTCGGTACGGGGACCGCTTCGAGCACATCGCAAAGAGGACCCCCGGCACGTTCGACGAACTCGTCGCCGACATCGCTACAGCCCAGAGTCTCGTAAGTGACCCGCCCAAAGCCGCGCCGGGCCGCCCCTATGACGCTCCCGCCGCTGTGGCTGCAGCTGCCCTAGAGGCGAAGTTCCGGCTTGGCTGGGGCGTGCCGGAGGACGATCTCGCCTGGGCAGCGGGCCTCCTGGTTGCCCTGCTGAATATCCTCGCGGAACAGGATGTCTCAGAAGAGGACTACTCCGTTTTCGGACATGGAGCCGACCGTTCCGCTGCGCGGGGGCTCCCGATGCTCTGGCTGCCGGAAGCGAGCTACCTAAGGGAACGCCTGGCGGCCGAAGAAGGGCTTGACGAGGCTGCTGTCGCGCGCGCTGTCGGATGGCTCATCGAGAAGGGCGCGAACGAGTCGCGGCTGTTTCTCGCGCGCGGCTTCGACGAACTCTGGAACACCTCATGCGGCGCGGCGGGGGACGGATGCCACCACGTCGCCTCTCTTCGCATCATCGAGGACATTGCTCGCGATTGCCTCATCGGTCCGTGGGACCCGAATCTGCAGCGGAGAGGGCGGCTTCACATCGATGGACCCGTCGCTCCAGAGCTCGGGCAAGCGGAGCAAGACCGAGTCCTCGTGCCGAGGCTGAGTGCCGCGATTCGCGGCGCCGCGGCCTCGGCAGTGTCGGGCGCTTGTTGTCGTGCCGATGCGTTGCAGCTGCTCGAAGCTCTCCTCACGGCACACCGCCGTGGTATGCATGAAATCGAGAGCGGATATTTCCACAGTGCCGATGATGCCGCAGTAGCTGCGCGCGCTGTTCTCGAACTTTCAGCTGTTGGGAACGACGGGCTTCTAATGGCGTTCATTGATGACTACGCAAAGAATCCGCGGCTGCTCAGCGAGTTCCTTCATGCGCTTGTCGCGGCGGGTGAAGAGACGCAGCTCCGAGCAGCAGCGGTGTCAAGGCTCTGGCCGTTCATTCTCGAGCGAGTTGTCGACCTTGTGGTGTCAGGCGCCTGCCCGACCGACGACCACCACTATGGCCGAGCCCCTCTTGCCGCAGTGATCCCAACGCCGTCGTACGAGTCGGGCTACCTTCATCGCGAGTACGAGGGCGAACCGATTCTGTGGGCAGATCCGGTAGCGCTGACACCGCAGATTCAGCGGTGGATCCCTTTCGCCGCTGGTCACCGTGAGCCTCTCGATGCGCTTGTGCAGCTGATCGATCGAGTCCCCTTGAAGCGCCAGCCTGAGGTTGGTTTGGCTTGGATCGAGCAGCTCGTCATGTACTACCCTAAGGGGATTGCGAATCGCAGCTTCCAGCTTCCCGGGTGGCTCGAGAAAATCCGGCCGCACCTATCGGCTCCGGCGTTACTAAGTGCGTGGCATCGGATCGTGGATGCTCTCACTGTCGCCGGGGACGACCGTGTCGCGGCGCTGGCCGACTAGAGGCGACCCAGCGCAGTCTCTTGTGAGAGCGCGGTCGGCCGGTAGGTCGTGGCTTTCTCTCAGGATCGTGCGATGCCAACGTTTGCTCGTAGGGCTTGACCTCGGCACGAAGCTCATGAGATTCGGGCCGCGCAGCGACGCCGCCTGAAGCTGGGTTACTCGTCGGATCCGCTTCCTGCCGGTTCCGATGTCGTAGTTGGACTCCCCGAGTCCGGTCGGCGCTCCTCCCCTCCCTGTCTCCTCGATCCCCTGGCTTCACCCTAGACCGGCGAGCCGGCCGTCAAGGGTTCCCTGTCGGCGCTTCGCGCCCTTGACGGCTCGTCTCTCTTCGCCGGTCCCTCCCTCGCCGTGGACGACAGCGACACGGAAGGGAGGACACCTTGAAGCGCCACCGACTCGTTCGGATCTATCGACCCTCGCAGGAGACCGTCTGCTCGCAGTGCCGACACCCGCTCCGCGTCGGCGACTACCACCTCGAGCCCGAGGATCGCGGCTCGAAGCGAGTCTGGTGCAGCGAGCGCTGTGCTTGCGTCGCTCGGCAGGCTGGCCACGACCATCCTCAGGCAATCGAACTGATCCTGTAGGGCGACGTCGAACCGGAGCCGCGCCCTGGCCTCGACGAAGCCGGCGGCGCCGGTAACCGATGAAACTGTGACGGCGCCCGCCTCGGCTTCTCTGCGGAGAACGCTGGGGAATCGTCCGAGTTGTCCAGATGAAACGGTGACGCCCTCACCGATGAAACTGTGACGCGCCCGCGGCGCGGGCCGATGAAGCGGTGACGCCGCACCGATGATTCGGCGACGCCACCGGGGGCCAACCCACTGGGCCTGCGTCGTTTGCGCGCCCCTCCTGTAGTTCCCTGTAGAGAAGCCCTGTAGCTCTCCAGTAGTAGCCGGCGATCGGCTGCGGAAATCGCGGCTCCAGAACCCGGGACCGGCAAACCTGGATTCCACCTCCCGCTGCGCTCTTCCCCTCAACGCACGAGCAGTCTCATCGGCCGCTGCGGGGCGTCAAGGCCGAGCCCTCCGGGTGGCCTGCGGCCAGCCTTGACGCTTCCTCGCGGCCTGACTGGCTCTTCAGGTGCGTTGAGGGGAAGCCCTCAGGGTTCTCGGAATTTACCGAGAACGGCACCGAGAGGAGCGCGGCGATGTCCAAGGTGTACGAGGTGATCACCGGCCAGATCGTGGAGCAGTTGGAGCGGGGCGTGGTCCCGTGGGCGCGGCCGTGGAAGGTGGATGGGCTGGCGCCGTCGAACCTGGTTTCGCGGCGGCCATACCGCGGGATCAACGTCTTCCTGCTCGGCTTCCGCGCGGCGCCGACTCCCTGGTGGCTGACGTTTCGGCAGGCGAAGGCTCTCGGCGGAGCGGTTCGTGCCGGCGAGAGGTCGACCCCGGTGATCTTCTGGCGCTGGATCGACCGGCGGGGACGCGAGGTCGAAGGGGAAGATGCCGGCGCCCACGATGGCGGGCGGCGCGGTGACCGCATCCCGGTCCTGCGGTACTACTCGGTCTTCAATCTCGACCAGACCGAGGGAATCGACCCGGCGAAGGTGCCGTGCACCGAGGCCTGCGCGATCGCGGAGGTGCCGACTGCCGAGGCGATCGTCGCTAGCTTCCCGGATCCGCCGACCATCGAGCATCGCGCGCAGCCGCGCGCTTTCTACCGTCCAGCGACCGACAGCGTGACGATGCCCCCACGCGCCGCCTTCGACCGCACCCAGGGCTACTACTCGACGCTCTTCCACGAGCTGACCCACGCGACCGGCCACGTCAAGCGGCTCGCCAGACCGAGCTTCGACAAGAACCACGCGGCGCCGTTCGGGTCGGAGCCGTACGCACGCGAGGAGCTCGTCGCCGAGCTCGGCGCCGCGTTCCTCTGCGGCGAGGCGGGGATCGCACCCGACATCCCGAACTCCGCGGCCTACATCGACCACTGGCGGCAGCACCTCTCGCGCCATTCGCGGCTGGTGATCACCGCCGCGCAGCAGGCCCAGCGCGCAGCGGACTACATCCTCGGACGCGCTTCGCGAGGGCCCGAGGAGGTGGCCGCTTCTGAAGAAGCGGTCGCGACCGACGAAGCCGCCGCTTGACTCGGCGGGGGTGGCCCGGTAGCGTCAGGATGTCAACAAACGTTGATAATGACGCTACAAGAGGAGACCCCATGCTGAACAAAGTGCAGCTCATCGGTCACGTCGGACAGGACCCCGAGGTCCGCGCGACGCCGCAGGGGACGAAGGTCGCGGACCTTCGCCTGGCGACGACTCGCTACTGGCGCGACGACGAAGGCAACCGCCAGGAGGAGACGGAGTGGCATCGCGTCGTCTTCTGGGGGAAGACCGCCGAGAACGTGGCCTCGGTCCTGGCGAAGGGCCGGCTCGTCTACGTCGAGGGCCGGATCCAGACGCGCTCCTGGGAAGACGAGAGCGGCAAGCACTTCCGCACCGAAGTAGTCGCGGAGACCTGGCAGGCCCTCACTCGGGCGCCGGGGACCAGCGAAGCCGCCGCGTAGGCGAGCGCGATCGGCGGCGGGGAGGTGTGCTCTCCGTCGGCTCGTGCTCCACCCGCCAACATCGCCCCCGTCTCGCCTCGAGTCGGGGGTCGTTCTCGCCAGGAGGCGCAATGTGCGACATGAATGGAAGCGTGATCTCGGAAGCGGCTCGCGACTCGCGGCCCGCATCCTCCTCGTCCTTCTCACCCTCCCGCTCGTCGTCCTCGGCGCGGTCGTGGGTGGGGCGCTCGCGGCTTCCCGGGTCCGCCCGCGATTCTGAGTCCGAGCCCGCGACGGATGGCTGCGGGGCGATGACGCTCGCGACCGGAGAGCGGCTCTATCGCTGTCTCGGTCTGGGTCGGCCGGCGCGGGTGGGTGACGTGCTGCTCTGCCCCGACGCGGTGAGCCGGGCGACTCTCCGACGGTGGCGACGCTCGGGCTGGATCGTTCAACGCGAGCGCGTCGTACTGACCGCCAAAGGTCGTGCGGCGCTCCCGGTTCACCAAGCGGTCGTGGGATTCGCCGAGCGGGCCGGTCGCAGCACCCTCTTCCTGTAGGTCCGCACGGTGACACCCATCCGGACCCTGAGCCCATCCGTCCCCCTCGCCCGTGAGTCGTCGAGGGCCCGGCGCAGGCGGTCGGGTCAAGGGCGGTCGACAGACCGGCGCCAGCGAACCCTTGACGCGAGCGACGGCCGGGCGACTCTCCGGCGGTCGAGGGGGCGAGCGGCTTCGTGGGACCCCGGCGGCCCTTCCTGTTCCCCGCTTCGACCGCTCCCGGAGGTTCAGCGGCACCACGACTGCTGGTTCGGAGCCAGCCATGTTTCCCGGCCCGGGAAACCCCGTCGCCGCCTCCGCGGGCGCCGGGCTTTCGCCGGGCGGGCAACGTCTGGCCGCCGCTCGCTTGGGCTCGCGGGCAGGTTCGACGGGACGGAGTTGCAAATCTGCAACTCGCGGCTCGGCGGACTCCTCGGGAGGTGGCGATGAGTCGCCGGGGTCGCCCGCGCAAGGACCCGGCGCGTGCCCGCGTCGTCAAGAACGGCGCGCACTTTACTCCCGCCGAGGACGGCCAACTGCGCGAGCGGGCCCGCGTCCTCGGCATCACCGTCGCCGAGTTGCTGCGCGAGGCTTCCCTCGGCCGCCCGCTACCGCGACGGCACCAACCCGACCCGATCGCCTCCGACCAGTGGGTCGAGCTTGGCCGGCTCGCCGCCAACCTGAACCAGCTCCAGCGGGCCATCAACCGCGGCCAGGCCGAAGGCGTTCCGGCCGGTATCGTCGAGGAGCTTCGTCGACTGCTCCACGAGGTCCGCCAAGCGCTCGTCGGCCGGGCGGGGGCCGCGTGATCCAGAGCATTCACAAGGGGAAGGGATTTCGAGGAGTCCTGAACTACGTCTTCGGCCGCGCGAAGTCGCCGGAGCTCGTCGGCGGCAACATGTACGGCACCGATCCCCGAGCGCTCGCGCAGGAGTTCGGGGAGTGGCGCGAGCTGCGACCCGGTCTGACGCGCGCGGTCTTCCACTCGTCGCTCTCACTGCCTCACGGCCCCGGTGGGCGCGAGGAGCTCACCGACGCGCAGTGGCGCGACGTCGTGGAGCGGTACCTCGAGCACCTCGGCTATGGGCGCTCGCCCTTCGTCGTCGTTCGGCACCGCGACACCGACCACGATCACGTCCACATCGTCGCGGCGCGCATCGGCGCCGACGGACGGGCCGTCTCCGACTCGCACGACTATCGCCGCGGCGAGGAAGTCCTCCGCCAGCTCGAGCGCGAGTACGGCCTGACCCAGGTCAAGTCCGCGCACGAGGTCGAAAAGTCCGCCCTGCGAGCCGGGGAGGTCCGGCACCTCGAGCGCACCGGCGAGGTGAGCGTGCGTCTTCGGCTCCAGGACCTTCTCGATCGCGCCGCCGCCGACCGGCCGACGATGAGCACCTTCCTCGAGCGACTCCGCGCGGCCGGCGTCGAAGCGGTGCCGCGCGTCGCCACCACCGGGCACGTCTCGGGGATCTCCTACGGATTGGACGGCGTCTCCTTCCGCGGCTCGGCGCTCGGCCGTCCCTACTCCTGGCGGGGCCTCCAGGAGCGTCTCGGGGTCGACTACCGCCCCGATCGCGATCTCGCCGCCGTCCGCGTGGCTGCCGGCGCGAGTTTGGAGTCGTCACGGTCCTCGTCACCCTGGTCGCCGTCAAGCCTCGAGGCACTGCAGAAGGAGCTTCGAGCGCTTCCCACGAACGGTCGGCGCAGTGTGGTCGCGCGGGCGGCCTCGGAGCTCAGCCGTCGTCACGGGGGGGCACTCGCCAGCGCGGCCGACGCCGCTCACCTCGCGCACGCTCTCCGCTCGCCGCGAGCGGCGGCGCGACTCGCGGTCCGTCACGCCCCGGGGCTCTCCGTCGTGGCGCCGGTTCTCGATCTCGCGAGCGCCGCTCGGTCGCCGCTCGGCTTGCTCCTCTACGGGGCACGGCTCGCGACCTCGGCCGGTCGGTTGGCGCTGCCTGCTCTGGCGCGCTCCGACGGCCCGACACCTCTCTCGCGGAGCGTCACCGCCGCCTACGTGAGGGCGGCAGCGACCGGAGGCCCGTCGATGAGTCGGTTCCTCGACCGTCTCGAGGCGGCCGGCGTGCGACCGCTCCCGCTCGTCGGGCGCAGCGGCGAGGTGCGAGCCATCGCCTACCGGCTCGGCAACGAGGTGATCCCGGGCCAGGACCTCGGACCGGCGTTCACCTGGACGGGAGTCCAGCAGCGCCTGGGAGTCAGCTATGAGCCGACGAGAGACCTTCCTCGCCTCCGCGCGATCCGCGAACGACCAAGTGCTGAGCGCGGCGGCGCCACCGAGCCCGACGGGCCAGGGCGACCTGGCCGCGCTCCTGGCCGCGCTCACGGAGACGAACCGGAGGCTCGAAGCGCTCGAGCGAGCGAGCCGGGTCCTCCCGCCCACCGCCCACGAGACACGGTCGAGCGCGCGCCGGGCTCGGCTGACGTCGGTCGCGGTGTGGGCACTGGGAGCCGCACTCCTGACGCTCGTCCTGATCACGCTGGTCCGGCCCGACTGGGCGCTGGGGCCGCGCCAGCGCGCGGAGCTGCTGCTCGGGGAGAGGCTCTACCTCTACCTTCAGCGAATGGAGGAGTCCGAGCGGCTCGCGGTCCTGAAGTCGCTCTGGGAGGAAGCGCCACCGACGAGCGACTAGCCGCCGCCGCTCTCCGCGAATCGTTGCGAAGGACCGGGACGCCCGAGCTCTCGACCTATCACCGCCACCCGGCCTACGCGCCGAATCTCGAGCGAGCCGACACCGCCTGGGCGACGGCGGCGCTCCGGCGCGGAGTCGAGCCTCACGTGGTGCTGCGCGAGGTGGCGGAGCGCGGCGCGAGAGCGACGGCCTCGAAGGAGGCGACGCTCGCCCACGGCACGCGAGTCGTGGCACGCGCCCTCGCCACGGTTCAGCCTGGCCGGGCGGTCGAGAAGACTGTCTCGCTCACCGTCCAGGCGCTCGCGACCGCCGTCAAGGCGCCGATCGCCGTGGTCAAGGCGCTCTTGATCATCCGCACGATCGCGCGGGAGCTGTCGCAGGAGCGGGGTCGATGAGCCGGTGGCGGACGCGTGCTCCACTCGTCGCCGTTGCCCTCTTCATGCTCGTCTACGCGGTGCCGCAGTTCGCCGGACTCCGGCTGAACCTTTCGACGAGTATGCCGCGCGGGCTCTACCGCTCGGTCGACGGCAGGGTCACGACCGGTGCCTGGGTGGCGGTCTGCCTGCCGAGCGAGATCGCGAGGTTCGGCCTCGAGCGCGGCTATCTCGGGGCCGGCTCGTGTGCGGACGGAGTCGAGCCAGTGCTCAAGGCCGTGGTCGCGACCGCCGGTGATCTCGTCGAGGTGATGCGGGCGGGAGTCGCCGTCAATGGCGACCTTCTTCCGCACAGCGTTCCTCTCGAACGAGACCGAGGTGGCCGCCCACTCGCCGCCTTTCCTGGCTTGGCTCAGAGGCTTCGGCCGGGGGAGCTCTGGCTCCACTCACCGTTCGAGGACCGCAGCTGGGACAGTCGCTACTTCGGTCCAGTGCCGCTCGAGTGCGTGAAGGCCGTCGTCGTGCCGGTGATGACGATTCAATGAGCGGCCAGCCTGGCTATCGTCTGACGGCGCGAGCCGAGCTGACGCCGAAGGGCGTCATCGCGCGCGGGATCGGCGCCGTCGTCGCGATCGGCGTGCTGACGACCTGGGGACTCACGCAGCACGCGGCGCAGCGGCTCGGTTTCCACTCCGCGCTCGGCCAGCCCTGGCTCCCGGCATTGACTGGCCGCGAGGAGATCCTGAATCTCGTGGCCTGGGGGCTCTGGGGCGCCGCCCTTCTGCTGCTCGTCCCGAGACGGACCCGCCTGTTGACGCCAATCGTCGCGGCCCTCGGCGCCGGCGCCTTCGCCTGGTCGCTGGGCCCGATCTACACGCCGTTTCACTTCCTGGTGTGGGCGCGGCGCTTGAACGCCACACCCGCGGCGCGGGAGTTCTGGCGGGCCGACTTTCGGATTCTCGGACTTGCGACGGGCATCGCCGCGTTGGTGTCTGCCGTGGTCGTCGCGATCGTTCTTCGGCGGCTCCGGCCGCAGTCCGACCTCCACGGCTCGGCGCGTTGGGCGACGGAGCGGGAAGCGCGCGAGGCGGGCCTGTTCGCCGAGCAGGGCCTGATTCTCGGTCAGTGGCCGGGGCGTGGCGGCCGCGTCCTCCGCCACGACGGCCCGGAACACGTCTTCGTCTTCGCCCCGACGCGGAGCGGCAAGGGCGTCTCGCTCGTCGTGCCGAATCTCCTCACCTGGCCGCACTCGGTGCTCGTCCACGATATGAAGGGGGAGAACTGGGTGCTCTCGGCCGGCTGGCGGAGCCGCGAGCTCGGCAGCCTCTGCCTCAAGTTCGATCCCACCTGCTCGGACGGCTCGGGCGCGCGCTACAACCCGCTCCTCGAGATCCGGATGGGCGATCAGGAGGTTCGCGACGCGCAGAACGTCGCGGACATCCTCGTCGACCCGAACGGCGACCGGATCCGCGACCACTGGGACCGCACGGCGCACTCGCTCCTGGTGGGGCTCATCCTGCACGTGCTCTACGCCGAGAAGGAGAAGACCCTCGCCGGCTGCGCACACTTCCTGGCGCGACCCGACCGGCCGATCGACCTGAGCCTCGAGGCGATGCTCGGCACCGAGCACGCGCCGCCGGGGCATCCCGGCTGGCGCGACCCGGTGACGGGCGAGTGGCTCCGCACGCACCCCACGATCGCCGCCGCGGCGCGCGCCCTCATGGACAAGTCGCCCAACGAACGGTCGGGGGTCCTCTCGACCGCGCTCAGCTTCCTCGATCTTTACCGAGACCCGATCCTGGCGCAGAACACGGCGGTCTCGGACTTCGCGCTCGAGGACCTCGTCGACCACGACCGGCCGGTGAGCCTCTACCTCACAGTCCCACCTTCGGACCTGAGTCGAACGCGCCCTCTGGTCCGGCTGCTCCTCAACCAGGCGTGCCGGCGGCTGACGGAGCGGATGGACTTTTCGGAGGGCCGGGGCAGGGGAGCGGGCAAGCACCCGCTCCTCCTCATGCTCGACGAGTTCCCGGCCCTCGGCAAGCTCCAGTTCTTCCAGGAGTCCCTGGCCTACCTCGCCGGCTACGGCATCCGGGCGATGCTCATTACGCAGGACCTGTCGCAACACCAGGGCGTCTACGGCAGGCAGGAGTCGATCACCGCCAACTGCCACGTCCGGATTGCCTTCGCCGCCAACAAGCCCGAGACCGCCGAGCTCCTCTCCCAGATGGCGGGCGACACGACGGTCCGGCATAAGCAGGTCTCCTACCGCGGAGGCGGTTTGGTCCCCGACCGCAGCATCACCCAGCAGGAGATCCGGCGCCGGCTGCTCACCCCCGACGAGGCGATGCGCCTGGACGCCGATCACGAGGTTGTCTTCGTGGCGGGGCGGCAGCCAATCTACGCGGAGAAGCTGCGGTACTTTGACGACGCCCGCTTCTCCGAGAGAGCTACGATTATGGCCCCGGGAGCCTCGGACTACGTGGCGTCGCTGGCCAAGGCATGGACAACGCGCCAATGTCCCTCAGAGGTGGTCGCGGACACCGAGTGCATCGAAGGTGAACTACGGGACCTCGGGAGGGATCTCGGGGCTGAGCACCATCGGGGACTGGACCGCGGGTAGCCGAGCCAGCGAGAGAAACGGACGCAAGGATTGAGTCGGGAGGACGATCGTGGACGACGAGAAGGCAGCAAGAGTGAGGGAGCTGATCCAGCGGCTATTCCGAACCTGCGCTGATCTTGAGGCGTTGTTCCCCGGACGGCCCTTCACTCCAGATGGACATACGATGGGCTCCATCGGTGAGGTTCTGGCAGCCGCTCACTACGGCCTCCGCCTCGAGTCACCATCCAAGATGGGTCGGGACGCTCACGCTGAAGACGGTAGAGCCGTCGAGCTCAAAGCGACGAGTGGGAAGCGTGGTGGGGCAACCAGGATTGCGTTCAGCGAAGATCCTGGTGACGTGCATGTCTTGGTACTCCGGATCTCTCCGGACGGGGAGATGCACCACGAGTTCAATGGGCCCGGCCGTCTCCTGCTCAGCCACCTGAGCCCTCGTCGCAAGAATGGCCAGCGGACAATCTCACTGTCGAAACTGCGCGAGATTCAGAAGAGCGTCGCGGCAGTCAATCGCCTCGCCTACTGAGCTAGCTCGGGTCTGCGACCTTGTTCGAATCTAAGTCGCCCACTTTTTTTGAAGGCACTCGCCGACCGTCTTGGCGTGATCGAAGGCCGTGATCCAAGGAACCTCGGGCCTCCCCGACCTCCTCTGATGTTGCAGGCGGTCAATGAACTGTAGCAGCGCCACGTCGGCGTGCAGGATCTGCGCTAAGACCTCGTCGGCGAGGTTGATGCCCGGCTTCTTGGCCCTGTGATAGGTGTCAGATTCGTACCAAGTGCTGCTCCTGACGAAGACAAGGCAAGGAAGTCCAAGGTCGAAAGCGACGTTGTACTCCGCTTCCGTGATGGACACACCGGACACGTGCGGGAGACCGTAGCGCCGGTGCAGCACAAGAGCGAATCGATTGGCCGTCTTGACGACCTCGAGGCAGTTGTCCATCGCGTTGGCGCTGAGATGCGGAAAGTCTGGTCGATGGAACCAGAGAGGCGTGTGGCCTTGGTCCTCTAGCTGATCACACAGATAGGTCAGCACGTCAAAGACGTCATCAGTACCTGAGAGAAAGATCCTCATCGGGTACCACGACGCCTGGTGAGCGTGTACAGGGCTGCCGCTCGGAGCACCTAGGGGATCCTATCCAACATCGGTAGGAGTGCTCTGATCGAGCGCTAGGGCTGGTGCGAGGCGGGACGAACTCAACGGACGTTGACATCAACTCAACGCTTGTGTAGTGTCCCGACCCATGCGGCACGGGGCACACGACGAGCAGCGGCAGCGGTGGACTGAAGGGCTGATCCGGGAGCTGGGGGAGACCATCGTCCGCGCCCTCGGCGACGAGGACGTGGTCGAGGTGCTCCTCAACCCGGACGGGCGGATCTGGCTCGACTCGCGCACGGAGGGGATGTACGACTCCGGCGCTCGGTTCCTGCCGCAGGAGGCGGAGGCGATCCTCGCCTCGATCGCCGGGATGCTCGGGACCCAGATCGACTCCGAGCATCCGATCATCGAGGCCGAGCTGCCGCTCGACGGGAGCCGGATCGAGGGCATGGTGCCGCCGCTCGTCGCGCGCCCGTGCTTCGCGATCCGCAAGCGGGCGACGCGGGTCTTCCCGCTCTCGCACTACATCGAATCGGGCTCGATGACCGTGGAGCAGGCCGAGCTCCTGCGCTCGGCCATCGCCGAGCGGCGGAACATCCTCGTCTCTGGAGGCACCGGCTCCGGCAAGACGACGCTCGTCAACGCGATCCTCGACGAGATGGTGCGCCTCGGCGAGCCGAGCGAGCGCTTCATCCTGCTCGAGGACACGGTCGAGCTCCAGTGCACCGCCGAGAACCACACCGCGCTCCGCACGACGCGCCACGTCGACCTCGCGACGCTCGTCAAGGCGACGATGCGCCTCAATCCCGACCGGATCATCATCGGTGAGGTTCGCGGGCGCGAGGCGCTCGACCTTCTCAAGGCCTGGAACACCGGCCACCCGGGCGGCTGCACCACGGTGCACGCCAACAACGCGGTCGCGGCGCTCTCCCGCCTCGACCAGCTCGCGCAGGAGGCCGGTGTGCCCTCTCAGCGCGCCCTGATCGCCGACACTGTCGGCCTCGTCGTCCACATCGAGGGAGGGAGCCGCGGGCGCCGCGTCTCCGAGCTCGTTCGCGTCGCCGGCCTCGCCGGCGACGGCAGCTTCCAACTCGAGCCGCCCGCGGCTCGGCCTACCGAGGAGGAGTGACACGCCATGAACCAGTGGAGGGAGAAGGCAACGAAGTTGGGGGCGCTCGCCGCGCTCTGGGCGCTCGGGTCGCCGGCGGCTTTCGCCACGACCGGCGGCACGTCGATGCCCTGGGACGAGCCGTTGATCCGCATCCAGGAGAACCTCACCGGTCCGGTCGCGAGCGCGATCATCATCATCGCCGTCGCCCTGGCCGGCGTGATGTGGGCTCTCTCCGATCACGGCACCGGCATGCGCCGCGTGTCGCAGGTCATCTTCGGCGCCGGCGTCGCCCTCGGTGCCGTCAGCTTCGTCACCGCGCTCGGGTTTTCCGGAGCCGTTCTTTGAGCACCGTGAAGCGGCGGTCGCTCCGTACGGTGCCGCTCCACAGCTCGCTGACCCGGCCGATCCTGCTGGGCGGCGCCGAGCGGGATCTCGTGATCATCGAGGTGAGCCTGATCGCGGCGCTGCTCTTCGGTGTCGGCTTCCGCTTCGCGAGCCTCGCCCTCGCTCTGCTGCTCGGCACGGTGGGCCATCGCATCCTGGTCTGGATCGGTCGCCAGGACCCGCAGGCCACCCGAGTCTTCGCCCGGCACCGCCTCTATCAGCCGTTCTACCCGGCGGTTGCGGCGCTCGGGGCGCCGCTCGCGCGCGTGCCGGCCTTCCGGGGCGACACCCGATGATCCTGCGCGAGCATCGGAGGAAGCCCCAGGGGCTCGCCGACCTCCTCAACTGGGCGGCCCTCGTCGGAGAAGGAATCGTCGTCAACAAGGACGGCTCCTTCCTCGCCGGCTGGAGCTACACGGGACCGGACCTCGACGCCGCGACGGCCGAAGAGCTGGCGCTTCTCTCGCAGCACTTCAACCAGGCGCTCCTGCCGCTCGGCGACGAGTGGATCCTCAACGCGGATGCCATCCGCCGGCCGAGCCGCGACTACCCGCCGCCGGGGCCATTCCCCGACCCAGTGTCCGAGCTTCTCGACGAAGAGCGGCGCGAGCAGTACGAGTCGGGCCGCCGCAACTACGAGACGACCTACGCGCTGTGCGTCTCGTGGCTACCCCCAGACGAGCTGCAGTCGAGCCTCGCCCGCTGGTTCGTCAGCGGCGAGGACCGCAAGGGACCGGACTGGCGGGCGCAGGTCGATACCTTCGTCGACCGGCTCGAGGACATCGAGGACCGCCTCTCGGCTTCGTTGGCACTGACCCGGCTCAGCTCCGAGGCGTTGCTCACGCATCTCCACACCTGCCTCACCGGCCTCTACCACCGCGTGGCGGTTCCCGAGACGCCGTGCTACCTCGACGTGCTCCTCGCGTCGCAGGACCTCTACGGTGGATTCAGCCCGCGGGTCGGCGACCGCCACCTCCGAGCGGTGTCGATAACCGGCTTCCCGCACGAGTCGCACCCGGCGATGTTCGACTTCCTCCACCGGATCCCGATGGAGTACCGGCTGTCGCACCGCTTCCTGCCGCTCGACCCCGAGTCGGCGGCGAAGCACATCCGGCTCTACCGGCGGAACTGGTGGCAGAAGCGCAAGGGCCTCGGAGGTCTGATCAAGGAGGCGATCACCACTGAGGAGAAGGCCGCCGAGCCGAAGTTCGTGAACCGGGACGCGGTCCGGATGGCCGAGGACGCCGACGAGGCGCTCGCCGAGTGCCTCGGCGGTGCCGTCCGCTACGGCTTCTACACCACGATGCTCGTCCTCATGGCCGAGGACGAAAACGAGGTCGAATCGTCGGCGCGCCTCGTCCTCAAGGAGATCCACAACCGCGGCTTCGCGGCGCGGATCGAGCGGGTCAACGCGCTCGAGGCCTTCCGCTCGAGTCTGCCCTCTCATGCCCATCCGAACGTCCGCCGGCCGCTCATCAGCACGCTCAACTTGGCGGATCTCCTGCCGACGACGAGCGTCTGGCCTGGGCTGCCGTCCAATCCGTGCGGCTACTACCCGGCGGGCAGCCCGGCGCTCCTGTGGGCGGCGACGAGCGGCTCGACGCCGTTCCGGCTCAACCTCCACGTCTCGGACGTCGGGCATACCCTCGTCCTCGGCCCGACCGGAGCCGGGAAAAGCACTTTGCTCGGACTGATCCAGGCGCAGTTCTTCCGCTATCCGGACGCCCAGGTCTTCACCTTCGACAAGGGCTACTCGTCGTTCCCCCTGGTCTCGGCGTGCGGAGGCCACCACTACGACATCGCGGCCGAGTCACTCGAGGGGCTCGCCTTCTATCCGCTCGCCGAGATCGACCGGTCGGCGGAGCGGACCTGGGCCGCCGAGTGGGTGGAGACGCTGATGACGCTCCAGGGCGTGGTCGTCACGCCCGCCCATCGCGGCGCGATCGACCACGCGCTCGGTCTCCTCGCCGCGTCGCCGTCGCGCACGCTGACGGATCTCCAGGTCAAGCTCCAGGACCCGAACCTACGCCAGGCGTTGCGGCCCTACACCCTGAAGGGCAACTTCGGCGCCCTCCTCGACGCCCAGAGCGACGGCCTGCGCAACGGGCGCTTCCAGGTCTTCGAGATGTCCCACCTGATGGAGCTCGGCGACCGGATCGTGATCCCGGCGCTGCTCTACCTCTTTCACCGGATCGAGCAGCGCCTCGACGGACGACCGACGCTGATCCTCCTCGAGGAGGCGTGGACCTACCTGCTCCACGAGCTCTTCGCGGAGAGGATCCAGCTCTGGTTGAAGGAGCTCCGCAAGTACAACGCCGCGGTCGTCTTCGTCACCCAGAGCCTCGCGGACATCCACGCCTCGCCGAAGCGCCACGTCATCTACGAGAGCTGCCCGACGAAGATCCTGCTCCCGAACAGCGAGGCGGGCTCCGAGCAGGGGGCAGCGATCTACCGCGCCATTGGCCTCAACGAGCGCGAGATCGAGATCGTCGCCCAGGGCGCCAAGAAGCGCGACTACTACTACACCTCGCCGCTCGGCAACCGGCTCATGGATCTGACGCTCGGTCCGTTGGCGCTCGCCTTCGTCGGCGCCACCGGGCGTGAGGACTTGCGCGCGATCCGCGAGCTCCGCGCCACCTATGGTCCGGACTGGCCCCGCGCCTGGGTCCGCCAGCGCGGGCTCGACCGGTGGGCCGACCGGATGGCCGCCCGGGCCACTGATCCCAACGAAAGGAGCCTTGCATGCGCCGGCTGAAGCACACGGTCCTCGCGGGAGTCCTGCTCTGTCTCGTCTCGGGCGTCGTCGCCCCTCGCCCGGCTAAGGCGCAGTGGCTGGTCTACGACGCCGTCAACTGGGTGGAGAACGCGACGCAGGTGATCCAGCAGGTCTACGAGATCTACCAGCGGTACCAGCAGCTCGTGAACGACTACCAGCGCTACGCGACGATGGTGAAGAATCTCGACCGCTTCGACGAGATGTCGTTCCGCAACCTGGTCGGCCTCGCGGCGGCGGTCAACGAGGTGATCCAATACGGCGAGTCGCTCGGTCACACGCTCTACGACATCGACGCTCAGTTCGCGGAGACCTTCCCGGGCTACGAGCCGATTCTGGAGGACGACTGGCTCGAGGTCTTCGAGCACCGGAATCGTCGGACCCTCGACACCCTCCGCTATTCGCTGGACGCGCTCAAGCAGATCTCCGAAGACGCGATCCCCTCGCAGGACATCCTGGCCGGCCTCGCCGCCGACGCTCAGGGCGCCGACGGCAACCTCAAAGCGCTCCAGGCCGCGAACGAGTTCCTCCATCAGCAGGCGAGCCAGCTCGGGAAGATCAGCCAGCAGCTCTCGCTCCAGGCCAACGTCCAGGCGGTCTACTGGGCCTACCAGGTGGACCGCGAGGCGGCCGATCGCGCTACCGCCAGCCAGTGGATCGCTAACGGCGTCGGCGACGTGCCGCCGTACGACGGCAGCCGTGGCGCCCGGGGCGTTCCCGCCGACTGGCCGTGGGCCTGCTTCGGCTGCGCTCGCGCGGCCGTCCGGGGGTCGCGATGAGGCTCCCGCTCAAGCCGATCCTCGCCGTCGTCGCGTTGGCGCTCGTCTCCGCCGGCTGCGGCAAGCCGAGCGCCGAGGCGCTCGCCAACGGCGACGATCCGCTCGCCTCGCTCCGGTCGCCGGTGCGCTCGGCGCGCTATGACGGCGCCTTCTGGAATCGGGAGGCGATCCAGTCGACCGCTCTCTGGCAGGACGCGGTTGCTTACTGCCGAACGCCGGGAAACTCCGCCGCACCCAACTGCCAGACCGTCGGCCTGGTGCTCTCGACGCTCGAGCTCGAGCAGGCGGCCAAGGCGGCCAAGCGCCAGCTCCAGATCCTCCTCGAGCAGAGCAAACACCTCGCGCCTCCGGGGAGCCGCCCCGGCCTGGCTCCCGGCGGATCGAACTGAGGCGCCATGCCAGTCCTGGGAATCCTGGACGGGATCGTCCAGACGTTCGAGCTCGCGACGCAGACCTGGTTCACGACGCTCTTTCCGATCGCGCAGAACCTCTTCTTCGCGCTGATGGTGATCCAGATCGCCTGGGTCGGCATCTGGTCGACGATCGGGCGACGCGAAGGCGGGGAGCAGGTGCTCGTTCACATCCTGCGTCAGGTCTTCGTCCTCTCGATCCTCTACACCATCCTCGTCTTCTCGCCGATCTGGGTCCCGACGGTGATCGGCTCGTTCGAGCAGGCCGGCGCCGCGGCCGGCGGCATCGACGGGATCAACCCGTCTTCGGTCTTCTCCGACGGTTTCTTGCTGGCTCTCGGGCTGCTCGACGGCCTCAACAACTGGGGTCTGCTCAACCCGATCACCGGGCCGATGATCCTGTTCACGTGCCTCACGCTCATCCTCTGCTACGCCTGGATGGCCGGCGTGCTCCTGGTCTACCTCGTCGAGAGCTACATCGTGCTCGGCGGTGGCGTGGTGCTCCTCGGCTTCGGCGGCTCGCGCTTCACCGCCGGTCTCGCCGACGGCTACCTGGTCTACGTCTTCCGGGTCGGCGTCAAGCTCTTCGTCTCCTACCTCGTTCTCGGCGTCGCCGGGTCGCTGGCCGCCCAGTGGGCGGGGATGCTCAACAGTGTCGCGCTCGACAACCCGGGGCCGCTCTTCGAGGTGCTCGGCGGCGCCGTCGTGCTGGCGCTCGTCACCACCAAGGTGCCGCTCTTCGCCAGCCAGATGCTGGGCGCCGGGTCGGGCTTCAGCCTGCGCTCGCTGTTCGTGGAGGGTTCATGAGGCTCAGCCGCCCGTTTCGGCATCAAGAGCGCGAGCCGGAGGCCACCGCCGGCCCGCCGGCGCGCGGCCGTCGCGAGTGGGACGATCGCTACTCCGGTCTCGCCCGCGGCAAGCGCAACTGGCAGCTCGCCGCGCTCGGGCTCCTCGCGATCGACGGCCTGCTCACCGGCGGCCTCATTCACCTGGCCACCCAGAGCCGAGTCTCACCGTTCGTCGTCGAGGTCGACCGACTCGGCCAAGCGGTCGCCTTCGGGCCGGCGGAGCAGCTGCGGAAGACCGACGAGCGGTTGATCCGCTACCAGCTCAACCTCTTCATCCGCGACGTCCGTTCCGTCTTCTCGGACGCCGAGGTGCAGAAGACCGTCATCAACCGCGCCTACGGTTGCTCGAAGGACGCCGCGCTCGGCTTCCTCAACGACTACTTCAAGAAGAGCAACCCGTTCCTGCGGGAGGCCGAGGGCACCGTCACGGTACAGGTGCAGTCGGTGCTCCGACTGTCGCCCTCGAGCTGGCAGGTGCAATGGCGCGAGACGCCCATCGCGGCGGGCGGACGGGTCGGTCAGGAGACCGCCTGGCAGGCCGTGCTCGGCGTCGAGCTGACGCCGCCGGAGACCACCGACCTCCTGCTGGTCAACCCTCTCGGCCTCTACGTCACCGAGATCAACTGGACCCAGGTCCTCTGAGGAGACTTCGATGTTTCGACGCTCGCTGATCCGTTCGCAGTACCTGCTGCTCTCTGCCCTTGTCATCGCTTGGCTCGGCGGCGTCGCGGCCAAGGCCGCGCAGCCGCCTTCGAAGTCCGATTCGGCGGTCCGCGACGCGACGCAGCAGTTCGCGACGACCGGGAAGGCGCCGGTCCTCGAGGAGGGCGATTCGGTGATCTACCCGTTCGGGGAGAGTCAGCCCGTTCTCCAATGCACGCCGCTCCGCGCTTGCGACGTCGAGCTCGAGGCCGGTGAGGTCGTTCACGGGGTCGCGCTGGGCGACACCGAGCGCTGGATCTCCAGCCCGCTCTTCTCGGGCGATCCGAGCGCGCTGGTCCCTCACGTCGTGGTGAAGCCCCGAGAGTACGGCATCAGCACCAACATGATCGTGACCACCACGCGCCGGACCTACCACCTCAACCTCGTCGCACCCGCCAAGGGGAAGACGGGCGAGGTGCAGGGCACCTACGAGCGCCGGGTACGTTTCTACTACCCGGGCGACGTCGTCGAGCAGTGGTCCGACGCGGCGCAGCTCGAGGCAGCGCGTGCGAAGCGCCAGAGCGATTCGACCATCGCGAGCCTCACCGGCGCGATCGATCCCGGCCGGATGAACTTCGATTATTCGATCTCGGGCCTGCACTTCACCGGCTTCCGGCCGACATCGATCTTCGACGACGGGCATCACACCTACATTCAGCTCCCGGCCGCCACCGCGTCCGCCGACGCGCCGGCCTTCCTCGCTCGCACCGAGTCGGGCGACGAAGCGATCCTCAACTACCGCATGAACGGGTCGTGGATCATCGTCGACGGGCTCTTCGAGCGCGGCGAGCTGCTCAGCGGCGTCGGGCGCGCGCGCAAGTCCGTGAAGATCACCAACCGCGCGTTCGTGCGCTCGGCCGGAGCCCGCTGATGGAGACGGGTACCCCGCCGGTGGAGCCCAAGGAGGCCGGGCTCGAGCTGACGCCGCAGCCTCGGATCAAGAAGCTCAGCTCCGCCATCGTCTGGATCGCGGCGATCTTCGCCGTCGCGGTGCTCTGGCTCGTCGGCTATCTCGTCAGCTCGAAAGCGCGTCGACCCAATCAGGACCACCGCGTCGCGTCCGTCCCGCCGCCGGTGGAAGACCTCGCCGAGCGAATCCAGCGAGCGGCCGAGAGAGAGGCGAAGGTTGCTGCGGAGCAGGCCGCCGCCGAGCGAGGCCGGAAGCTCCAGACCCCGGCCGATCTACCGCCGGGATTCGAGCAGCTCCTCGCGAAGCGGGATCAGCCCCTCGCCGCTGGGCCGCCGGCGGCGACCTACGGCCACGAGCAGCCGCCAAGTGGCAGGGGAGGTACTTCGCCCGGTCGCACGGAGCTCCAGCGCGCCCTCGACTCCGACCTCGTGCCGGTGGCCTTTCGCTCCGGCGGTCCCCGGTCCGGCTCCTCTCGCGCCGATCGAACCGAGAATGAACTGGGCGACGGTGCGCCCGCAGCGCCGCCCGACCTCGCGTCCCTACGCGCCGAGCTGGTGCGCGCGGTCCAGGCGAAGGTCGAGCCGCAGCCTTCCGCCGCGCCGAAGCCGGTCGCCGGTGCCCTGCACCCCGCCGGGTCGCCCTTCCGGATCTCGGCCGGTACGCTGATTCCGGCGGTCCTCACCGCGGGCATCAACTCCGACCTTCCTGGGCAAACGACCGCGCTTGTCCGTCGCAACGTCTACGACAGCCAGTCGGGGCGCTTCCTCCTCATTCCGCAGGGGAGCCGGCTGGTCGGCGAGTACGACAGCCGCGTCGCGTTCGGCCAGAAGCGGGTGCTCGTGGCCTGGAATCGCGTCATCTTCCCGGATGGTCGCTCGCTCGACCTGGCGGGCATGCAGGGCGTCGATCTCGCCGCGGCGGCGGGTCTCCGCGACCGCGTCGACAACCACTTCGTCCGCACGTTCGGAAGCGCGCTCCTGCTCGCCGCCGTCTCGGCCGGCGTCCAGCTCTCACAGCCCGAGGAGAACGGCGGCTTCGGCACGAACCCGACCCCGTCGCAGCTCGCGGCGGCGGCGGTCGGCCAGGAGCTCGGCCGGGTCGCGACGGAATACCTGCGCCGCAACCTCGACGTTCGCCCAACGATCGAGGTCCGGCCCGGCTACGAGCTGAACGTCGAGGTCACCTCCGACCTCGATCTTCCTTTCCCCTACGAGCAGACGGCGGACGCACGCTGAGACCTGCGTGATGCGTATCGTTACGGTGACCAACCAGAAGGGGGGAGTGGGGAAGACGACGCTCGTCTGCCACCTTGCGCTCGCCGGCGTCGAGCGCGGGCTGCGTACGCTCGTCGTCGACCTCGACACCCAGGGCAACGCCAGCACGATGCTGGCGCGGGACGCGGCAGTAGCCCGCCAGGCCGGCGGCGCCGCCGCGCTCTTCGCCGACGGTCCCATCGCGCCCTCGGTCACCGAAGGCGGCCTTCACTTGCTCCACGGCCACCAGCGCCTCGACGAGGTCGACCAACGGGTCGGTCTCGCCGACGCGACGCGAGTCCGCGACCGGCTGCGGGCGCTGCCCTACGACCTGGTGGTGATCGACACGCCGCCGGCGATCGGCCTGCGCCACCTCGGCCCGCAAGTCTGGGCCGATCTCGTGGTGACGCCGCTCGAGCCGAACAGCTTCTCGCTGCTCGCCCTCGGACAGACGCTTGCGACGATCGAGGAGATCCGCGCCATCCGGCCGGGGCTCGAGAACCGTGTCCTGATCAACCGCTTCACACGCTCTTCCGGCCAGCAGAACCGCTACATCGCGCTGCTGGGCGAGCACGTGCCGCTGACGCGGCCGTTTCTCACGCTGCGCGTAGCGGTCTCGGACGCGCTCGACGAAGGAGTCCCGGTCTGGCGCTTCCGCCGCGCCGACCGCGAGACGCGGGAGACCTGGATGGAGCTCTGTGGAGGGCTGATCGATGGCTGAAGCGACCCTGGGGATGAGCTCGCTCGACCGGCTGCGCGAGCTGAAGGAGGAGACCGAGCGCCGCCAGGCGGGCGGCAAGCGGCGCGTGGTCGATCTGCCGATCGGCGAAGTCCACCCCGACCCGCGCCAGGTCCGCAGCGACTTCGTCGCCGACGTCCTGAGCGCCGAGGACCAGGAGGATCTGGAAGGCCTCGCCCGGAACATCGCCGCGATCGGCATCCACAACCCGATCCACGTGCGGCCCGACCCGGACGGCGGCTACGTCATCATCTCCGGCGAGCGCCGCTGGCGCGCCGCAGGCATCGCCGGTCTCGAGACCGTCCCCTGCCTCGTCGCCGCCGGCGCCGAGCACGACACCGGCCGCAACACGCTCACCCAGCTCTCCGAGAACCTCCAGCGCTCGAACCTCAAACTCCTCGACGTCGCGAACGCCCTCAAGCGCTGCCTCGACGAGACCGGCCTCGGCCAGGCGGAGCTGGCGAAGGAGCTGGGCAAGTCGAAGTCCTGGGTGTCGAAGTACCTGGCGCTCCTGAAGGCGGAAGGGCCGTTCCGAGCGGCCCTGGACGAAGGGCTCCTCGGAAATCCTGAGACGGCGCGGATGTTCGGTCGGCTCGACTCTAAGCAGCAGGAGAGACTCTTGCGCCGTGCTCGCAAGACGTCGGACCCAATCTCCCATCTAGAGGTACTGCGCCTTGACCGTGGCAATAGGCCGCCGGGAGCGGATCCCGCTTCTGCGCCTAGCCTCGCAGCTCGCGAGTACGAGGACCAGGCGGTCCGCCCCCGGCGGGTCAACGAAGAACCGATGTTCGATCTGCACCTGTCGGCGCGGCAGATCCGAGAGCTTGTCCGGCGCTTGGGAGGGGAGCCACCCACAGACGACGGCAGTTTGGTGGCGGATCTGCTGGCCCTACTCTCATGAATCTCGCTGTTCGGTGCTCGCCCAACTTGACGCGCACCAAATCGAGGAATATTATTCTCTTCCATGGAGCACAACTCGACCTCTCCTGCCCAGACTGTCATCGGGGACCTAGATGGTCTCTGGCCCACGCTGTTCGACTGCCTCGAAGCCGCCGTCGCAACGGCTGTGGAGGACTTTCAGCGACGCCAACGACCGGTGGAGCCTTTCCACCTCGCAAGCGGCGTTCGCAACGAGTTCTTCTGGCGAATGAAGGAGGGCGGTCTCCAAGGATGCCGTGTCGCAGCCCTGAGCAACAATGGGGTAATGGTCGAATACGGCGGGTACCACCTTCGCCTGTTGAAGATGGACGAAGAGGGTGGAGTACCAGACCAAGGTCGCTCGGCCGCATTTCAGGGATATTGCGAGCAGCTACCGCTACTCCCGGAAGGAACTGAGGGATTCCTGTCGCCCGGCGCGCTGAAGCTCGTGCTGCTCTGGAAGTTCGACAGTGAGACTCATTCTCTGGGGGCGCTCCACTTGTGGCTCCCGAGCGAATGGACGGTGGTGATTCCGCAACCGGTCCCGCACCAACAGCCCGTCGAAGTGGAAGTTGAAGAGGAGCTCATCGCGATCGATCTCATCGAGGACGGTATCGATGAGAATAAGGTGGGCTGATGAATGGCTATCGACTTCGTCTGGCTCGCGGCCTCCGTCGGCTGACGCAAACTCAGCTCGCCGAGCGTGCTGCTACTAGTCAGGCAACTATCGCGAAGCTAGAAAGCGGCCAGTTGGAGGCGTCTGCAGATCTCCTTGAGAGATTGACTCTCCAGATCGGCTTCCCGGTGGCGTTTCTGCTGGGTAGCGATTCGGTAGAGCTTCCCGAGGGCTCGCTACTCCTTTATCGCAAGAAGGCAAAGCTCTCCAAGGCTGATCAGGAGCAGATCTACAACTTGTCGCAGCTGGCTTTGACCGCGGTGGTCGAGCTGCGTCGACGGTTCAAACCGATTGCGACGACGTTCCCTGTCCTCTGTGATTCAAGCGCCAAGGACGCCGCCGGCCTGATCCGCAACGCTCTTGGAGTGAAGCCGGGTGCACCTGTCGAGCGGCTGATTCAGCGTCTTGAAGCGAGTGGCGTGATCTGCTTGGCACTGCCTCTCGGGGATGACTGCGCAGACTTCGACGCATTCAGTGCTCTGGCTGCACAAGAGACTCCCGTGATCGCGTACCACGCGTTCCGGCCGACTGACCGAGTCAGGATGAGCGTAGCTCACGAGGCGGGGCATCTCGCCCTGCACGGCTCTGCACAGCTAGGCCCACAGGAGGTGGAAGCGGAAGCTTATGAGGTTGCTGGCGAGGTGCTTCTGCCCAGCGAGGAGGTTCTTTCTGAGCTGACCTTGCCGATCACCGTCAGCGAACTCCTTCGCCTGAAACGCCGATGGGGAGTCTCCATAGCGGCATTGATTCAGCGGGCGCGTCATCTGAACCGGATCTCTGTCGATCAGCAGAAGCGCCTGTTCATCAAGCTCGGCAAGCTGGGGTGGCGGCAGATCGAACCGGGGAGCGAAGGACTTGCTCCCGAGAAGCCTCGCCTGTTCGCACGGATGTTCGATGCCGTCTACCACGGAGACGCGAAGGCCTTCGCTGACACCCTCGGGTACCCGACCGCTCTAGTAGAAGCACTCCTCGCCGCCAACGGTGTAGCCCCTTCCTCCGAACCAAGCAGTCGTGGGCAGCTGGTGGAATTCTCGCGACTAACTCCACGCGCGGCGACCGGGCCGAGAGGTTTGACACAGCGGTCGAGCTAGGCCTGTATCGGTTCGCAGGTGTTCCGCTCTCACGGCCGGTGTCGTTTCATCGGCGCCCCACATTCGATTCCGCTGCTCGCGGCGCGCAAGGCCGAGCCCTGCGGGTGGCCTGCGGCCAGCCTTGTCGCGCCGCTGCGCGGCTTCATCTCGGGTGGGCATGCGCCGAACGACACCCAACCGCGAGAACCGAGATCCCCAGCCCCAGAACCGCCTCAACCTCGTCGAGCCCGGTGAGCCGGGCTTCGAACCGGAGACCATCGCCCGCTACCGCGTGGCCCTGGTCCGCGAAGAGGCCACACCGTACGAGTCGCCCGAGCACTGCGGCGACCCCGCCGCAGCCGCCAAGTTCCTCCACACGATCCTGTCGTCCTGGGACCGCGAGGTCATGGGCGCGCTCTTCCTCGACACGCGCAACCGCGCGATCGGGCACCAGTTCGCCTACATCGGCACGCTGACCCGGGCCGCAGTCGAGCCGCGGGGCATCCTGACCGCCGCGCTACTCGCCAACGCCGCCGGCATCCTCCTCTTCCACAACCACCCCTCGGGCGATCCGTCGCCGAGCTCGGAGGATCTGGCCTTCACCCGCCGCATGGCGGAGGCCGGCGAGGTCGTCGGGATACGGCTCGTTGACCACATCATCGTGGGCGAGGCTCCAGCCTTCGTCTCGTTGCGCCAGAGAGGCGCGTTTTGAGTATGGCCAGGGCGTTGGTCGCCCAAGAGGCTCCCGGCCGCCCGAGCCGCCGAGCGGTCGGAAAGCTCGGCGTTCCAGATGCGAGCAAGGCGATGTGTAGGGCCTGGTACGACCAGTCGGCGGGGCTAGCGGAGGTTGCTCTGAAGCACCGCTCCGACGAAGCCGAGCAGCACGCAGGCACCAAGCATCAGCGCGACATTGCGTGTCAGTTTCCGGTCCCGGCCGATCCGAGCGACGAGGGGGAGGTTGACGAGTGCACTGGTTGCGCACGCGAGGAGCGCTGCCAAGGCGGCTGCGTCTATTTCGGATGACGCCTTGGCGATACTCGCAGCGGCAGCGACGGCACTCGAGCTCGAGACGACGCCACCGATCAGGCTGACGCCGTACAGGCCGACGGCGCCTATGTAGCGTTGCGCGAGCGTCCCGGCCACTTCGATCGCGAGGAAGAGGCCTCCGAGCTTCAACGCCGCGAGGGGCGAGAAGGGCGACGCCAGCGCGTCGAGCGGAGGCGGAGACGTGACCTGATCTGCGGCATCGGCCCCGGGGCCCCTTGCTCGTCGAAGCGTCAGGCGTGACATCGCGGTGCCGACGACTGCAAGTGCCAATGGCAGGGCGCAGATCCGGAACACGGTCGGCGACAGGAGGGCCAAGATGAGCGCATTCCGTAGGAGCATTGCCGCAGTCGCCAGAGCGACACCCTTTTCTGCATGAACTCGAAAGCTCGACGGGGCATCGTGAACTCGGCGAGCCAACTCGGTGACCGTGACGGTGCTGTTGATCAGCCCGCCCAGAAAGCCGGTCAGCTCGATGCCGCGGGCGCCGTAGGTCTTGAGAAGAACGTAGTTCGCGAAGCCCAGCGCGGCAATTAGGATGACCGCGATCCATGCGTCGCGCGCGTCGACGAGCCCCCAAGGGTCGATCGCGCCTTCCGGTAAGGCTGGATAAACGACGAACGCGATGATCGCGAGCTGGACGGCGGATCGGAACTCCGACACCGTGAGGCTCTTGCTGAAGCCGGAAAGCGGTTGCTTCCACGCCAGGAGCCCGGCCGTGACGACGCCGAGCACAGTCGGCGTGAACTGATGACCCCTCCCGGCGAGCAGACCCGCGAAGCCCACAAGCAGCAGGGCGATTGACGTCGTCAGCTCCGCGCCCTCTCCGCTGCGAATCGTCTCCAGGTTCAGCAACACGATCAGCACGCCGAGGAGCGCGATCGACACCACACCGTACGGGGGGCCGAGCAGTCCGCCAACGCAACCCAGTAGCGCCGCGAAGGCGAACGTTCGAAGCCCGGCTTCCTTGCCGCTTCGTTCTCGCTCGATGCCGACGAACAGACCGATGACGAGCGCGAGTGCGATGCGCGCGAGCGTCGGCCAATGAGGCCAGATCTCCCGCAACGAGTCCATGGCGCATTGTACTCCCGCGAACGCGAGACAAACGGGCTCTGGAAGGTGACGCCGCACGAGATCTGCGGTTCGCAGACCTACTATCTGCGGGCCGATCCGCCGGCGTCGCCACCCCGCTTCATTGTCGCACCAAGCGCATCGCCGTCCGCGCCGCGCCTAGCCTGGGACTGTCCTTCGAGACCCTCCCAAAGACGTTCGAAGGAGCCACGCAGGCGACGGAGCTCCTCGAGGTGGAGACCGGAGAGCACGGCGAGTCGGTTCTCACTACGGCGAGTGAGGCGAAGGCGGACTGCGCGATGGTCTGCGGCGTCCGCGACGCGTCGAATCAAGCCGGCCGCGACAGCCCTGTCGACGAGGCCGACGACGCTGTGGTGACGGACCATCAGGTACTCCGAGACCTCACCGAGAGTCGGTCCCATCGGGTCGGTGTGGCCACGAACCGCGAGGAGGAGCTGATGCTGGGCAGGGGTCAGACCCGCGGCTCTAGCTCGCTGCTCGCTCCACTTCACGAAGCGGCGGAGGCCCACGCGAAGCGCGAGCAGCTGGTCGTAGGGGATGGTCGCGTTGGTCATATCGTGGCGCGATATTATCGCGAAGTGAGCCAGCTATCGCACCCCCGACGCATTGCGCTTATGAGCATCTGTGCCGTAGTCCTCGGCGTCGCCAGCGGCTTGGCGGGCTTCCTCCTGTTGAAGCTCATTGGCCTGATGACCAACCTGTTTCTGTTCCACCGACTTGGCGTCGACATCCCGTCCTTTAGCCAACTCCACGCCGGACCCGGCGTCGTTGCTGCCGCCGTGGTGGGGGGGCTGGCGGTTTCCGTACTGGCCCGGTGGTCGCCTGCTATTCGCGGGCACGGCATTCCCGAGGCAATGGAGGTGGTGCTGACGCGACAGAGTCGCATCGCACCCAGCACGGCGGTCGCGAAGCCGTTGTCGGCAGCCATCGCGATCGGTACCGGCGGCCCCTTCGGAGCCGAGGGGCCGATCATCGTCACGGGAGGCGCCTTGGGTTCTCTCCTCGGCCAAGTGCTCGAGGTCTCTCCGGCGGAGCGCAAGATCCTGCTAGCGGCCGGTGCCGCCGCGGGAATGGCGGCGACCTTCGGAGCACCGCTGGCGTCGATTCTGCTGGCTTTCGAGCTTCTGCTGTTCGAGTTCTCGACTCGTGCCTTCGTTCCCCTGGCCGTCGCGGCATCGATTGCTGCGGGCATCCACGCTTGGCTCCTGGGGCCCGGCCCGCTGTTTGCGGTGCCGCCACATGACTTCACTGGTCTCGAAACCTTGCCCTTCTTCGCGATTTTGGGAATTGCCTGTGGGGGACTGGCGGTGGTCGTGAGCCGGGGGTTGTTCTTGGTCGAGGCGAGCTTCCGCCGCCTACCGCTGGACGAGATCTGGCATCCAGTTGTCGGAGCGGGAGTGTTCGCCACGGTCGGACTCCTGGAGCCTCGTGCCCTCGGCGTCGGCTACGACGCCATTTCGGATGTGCTGGCTGGCAGGCTTGCCATCGGGGCGCTTCTCACGCTTCTCGCCGTCAAGCTCGTCGCGTGGTGGGTCGCGCTCGGATCCGGAACCTCGGGCGGAACGCTGGCTCCGGTACTGCTGATCAGCGGCAGTTTTGGCGCCGTGATCGGAAAGCTCCTTAGCCTGAGCTTTCCAGGGCTCCATGTCGACCCGGGCGCCTTCGCACTCGTGGCGATGGCGGCGACATTCGGAGCCGCCACCAGGGCGACGTTCACCTCGATCGTCTTCCTCTTCGAGCTGACTCGCGACTACGGCATCGTGCTCCCGCTTCTGGTAGCCGCAGTGCTTGCGGACCTGGTCGCCGCATTCCTGGCCCGGGAGAGCCTGATGACCGAGAAGCTCGCACGTCGGGGCCTGCGGGTCACCGCCGAGTACGAGGTTAATCCCTTCCGGCAGGTTCGCGTCGCCTCCGTGATGAGCCGCCAGGTCGAGACATTGCCGGTCGAGACGACGGTGGGTGCAGCACGAGCACGCTTCGCGATCGGGCGACACGGCGCCTACCCGATCATCGATGAGCACGGCGTGTTGTGCGGCATCGTTTCGCGTACCGATTTGCTCGGGAATCCGACGGCGAGCTCCGACGGCCCGGTACTGTCGATCGCCAGCCGGCAGGTCGTCTCGGTCGCTACTGAGGACAACCTCTTGACCGCGCTGGATCGGATGCTGAGCGAAGATGTGGAGCACTTGCCCGTGCTCGATCACGGTCGGCTGGTCGGGATCTGCACCCGATCCGACGTGCTGCAGGCGAGACGGGAGCAACTGGAGGCAGAGACACTCCAGCCTGGATGGAAACTCGCACCGAGATCGCAGGTCAGGGCGGCCGTGGGTCGTTCTGGAGACTGAGTCGAGGTCGAAGGCTGCCAAGCGATGGGAGGACCTCGTGTCGGCGTGATCTGGAGCGACCGCGCTCGGGCCCTGGCCCGAGAGGCTTCAGTTGATCTGGGAGGCGACGCTGCTCGCACCCTTGCGCTTGCGGATCGCGAGGCTCGTTGCCCATCCCAGCGCGGTAGCGAACCAGGCGACGAGCGCCAATGGGTAGAACCCTTTCGCGATCGCAGCGAGTGGGGGGTACGGCAAGGCCTGAGATAGGCGGAACGTCGCCGCTGTGTACATGCCGAGTGGGAAGACCATCCCCCAGTACTGCGGGTCATAGGCGAACGGATGGCGGCGAACTACGTGGCGCCATACCCCCAGGAGAACGAGGAGCGGGATCCACCACGTGCCGGCAGCCCAGAAGAACAAAGTGAATCCCTTGAGAAACGGGGCGAAAGAAGCGAGCAGTGGCGAGCGCTCCTGGGCGAGAAGGAGGGTGGAGCCGGCCAGCGTACTGATGGCGACCGCTCCCATGTTGATCCAGTAGGGTGGAGTGAGCGCGGCCGTCGCCAGCGGCAGAAACGTGAAGCGGTAGAAGATGAGCGTGATGATCGCCAGGTAGAGCATGCAGCCGATGAGGAAGAAGACGAGCGCGCCGAAGGCGACCGCTTCCTCCGGCCAACCGAACGGACCACGCACGGCGAGCGCGAGCAGGGCGACGGATTGCGTGGCTACCGTGGCGATCAACCAGGCGCCGTTGATCCCTTGCTCGAGCGTCGGCTTCGTCTCGCGCACGATGACCGTGGTGAAGAAGCCGTACATCACGAAGAGCCAGAGCGCGAGCCCGATGGCGAAGAGAATTTCGGCAGCGTCGCGTCGCTCGCCCACGAGCAGACACTGGCTGCCGAGGACACACGTTCCGGCGACTGTCGTGAAGAAGCCCGAGCCGCGCGCATGATCGGCGAAGTCGGCGCTAAGACGTCGCGGAAACCGAACGAGGCGAGCCAATGTCAGGAACGCGAGGGCGACATAAACCGGCACGTTGAGGTAAAGGAGCACTCGAGCCAGATGGGTCCACTCGAGAAGCTGGCCAGCGATCGAGACGATTCCAGTGGCCATCACTGCCGCGAAGTAGCCGGGGAACAGATCCGCAACTACCGTCGTCCAGAACCGGTCCCCTTTGTCTTGGACGTGTTCCTTCGACTCCAGGGCCATCTCAGCGCTCGAGCCTGTAGACATAGCGCAGCAGGCCGAGGTTGAGCAGGAAACAGACGAGGCTCGCCATCCCCGCCGGAAGAGCGACGCCGTGATCTCCGCCCAGGTAGGCGTTCATCGTCGCCGTGAGGAGCCAGAGCTGCAGAACGACGATCAGTACGACGATCGAGACGATGCCCGCGAGGATGCGCAGGCGCTGGTCGCGTGAGAACCGGCGAAGACCGTTCATGACGTGCGCTCCGTGACACCCACCGCCCAGACGACTCCGCTGCGAATCTCGAGCTCGACTCTCGGCAGCGGTCGGCGTGGCGGCCCGGAGAGCGGGCGGCCCGTGGCGAGATCGAAGTTTCCCTCGTGACAGGGGCAATGGAATCGCCCACGATCTACCTGAGGCAGGACGGGGCACGAAAGGTGGGTGCAGCGCTGGTCGAAGGCGACGACCTCGCTTTCGCCGAGGCGAACGAGGAGCTTCGGTTGGCCCGGGCCTGGGTAGTCGAACTGACGGAAGCCGCCGATCGGCAGGTCGTCGAGCCGGCCGATCGCGAGCTCGGGAGTCGTCGGCCTTCGTCCGATCCAGCTCTTGGCGAGGATCCATGCCTGCCCAGCGACGAAGGCGAAGCTCGTCAGCACGAGAAACTTGGTGAATTCACGCCGCGCGACGAACTGATCCTGGGGCACATCGATCGGGAAGTCGCGGCGCCACTTCGGTTGCTCGGAAGCGGGTCGCCCGTCGGGTGGAATCGTCAGCTCATCGGGGTCGCGGGCGCTCACGTGTCGCTCTCCTGAAAGAGGTTCGCCAATAGCGGATCGGGCGGTGCCGCCGCAGCTCCGGATTCGAGCGGCTCGGTGACGGCGAGGAACGGCTCGGCGAACGCCTTGGGCACGAGCATGCGCACGCGCGTCGAAACCACCTGGGCTCCGAAACGGAAGCGATCGACCGGCCGCGAGGCGGGCCGCAGCGCTTCGATCTCCTCGCGGGTGCCGAAAAAGAGCGCCTGGCTCGGACAGACCGAGGCGCACATCGGTTTCAGGCCCCGTGACGTCCGGTCGTAGCACATATCGCACTTCATCATCAGATTGGCTTCGTCGTGCATCTTGGGCACGCCGAAAGGGCAGGCCAGTACGCAGTTGTTGCAGGCGATGCAGCGCGCCTTGCGCGCGGTCTGCACCACGCCGTCCTCAGTGCGCTTGATTGCGTCGGCGGGGCAGACCTCCGCACAGGTCGGCTGGTCGCAGTGCATGCACACGACCGGCACCGTCTGGGTGGAGCGCGCCCGATCGACGAAGTCCAGTTGAATCATCGACACGCCCTTATGCGTGTCGCACTCCGAACACGCTTGGACGCATGCGTTGCAGCCGATGCAGCGCGCGGGGTCGAGATAGAAGTGACGGTCGGCGGGTACCGGCATCGTGGATCTCGTCAGTTCCCCGCCAAGGGTAGTGTGGCCCGGCGCGAAGGGGTCGAGACGCCAGCCGCTGCCTTGGATTCGGCAGCAGTCGCGGGCCGCAGTCGCACCGCGCAGGCCTTGAACTCGGGAATCTTCGAGATCGGATCTTGCGCCGAAATGGTCAGGCGATTGACGCTGCGGCGCCCCGGCCAGTGATAGGGAACGAAGATCGTGTCGGGCCGAATCGTCGCGACGACCTTCGCGCGTAGCGTCAACGCGCCGCGGCGCGTCTCGGCGGTGGCCCAGGTGCCGTCGCCGATTCCCAGATGGTCAGCCAGGTGCGGGTGGAGCTCGATGAACGGCTCGGGGTCCATGTCGAGCAACGGGCCGATCCGGCGGGTCTGAGTTCCGGAGAGGAACTGGCTGATGAGGCGCCCGGAAGTGAGGATCAACGGGTACTCCTCGTCCGGGGTCTCGGTCGGTGGGGCAAATGTGGCTACGTTGAAACGTGCCCGTCCGTCGGAGAAATAGAAGGGGCCTGCGCCCTGAGCCACTACATTCCACGATCCGGGCTCGAAAAGGCGCGGTGTTCCGAGGTGTTCTTCCGAAGGGCAGGGCCAGAAGACGCCTTGCTGGCGTTCGATCTTGTCCCACGAGATGCCGGAATAGTCCGCGACCCCCCCCTTGGAGGCAACTCGCAGCTCCTCGAAGATCTCGCGCGTTCCCGAGAACGTGAATCCCTTCTCGCGCCCGAGTCCTCGCGCCAGATCCTGGATGATCCGCCAATCCTGCCTGGCCTCCCCCGGACATTCGACGGCTTTGTTGATCTTGATGACACGCCCCTCTGCGGTCGTGACGGTACCTTCGTCTTCCTCGTGCAGAGAGCCCGGCAGCACGAGGTCCGCATGTCGCGCCGTCTCGTTGAGGAAGAAGTCGATCGCGACGTAGAAGTCGAGGCGGCCGAGCATGGCGCGGACGAAGTCGCTGTCGGGAAGCGAGACGAGGGGATTGAAGCAGATGGAGAGCAGGCCCTTGATCTCGCCACGCTCGATCTTGCGGAAGATCTCGTAGGCGTCAACGCCAGGCTGGGGGAGCTCGTCGGGGGTGATGCCCCAAACACCAGCGACGTAGGCGCGGGCTTCCGGATCGGCGAGCTTCCGCCCACCGGGAAGTTGGTCGCACTTCTGGCCGTGCTCACGGCCCCCTTGACCATTGCCCTGGCCGGTGATCGTGGCGTAGCCACAGAATTCGCGGCCGATACGACCCGAGGCAAGCACGATGTTGATGGCGCCCAGGACGTTCTGGACGCCATGGCTCGAGTGCTCGATGCCGCGGGCGTGCATCAGGAAGCTGGTCTTCGCCGTTCCCCACCACTCCGCGGCCCTTCGGATCGCGGCTTCCGCGATTCCGGTGGTGCGTGCGGTGCGCGCGGGCGTCCACTCCGCGACGGACTTTTCCAGGTCCTCGAAGCCGACCGTCGACTGCTCGATGAACCGACGGTCGACCCACCCGTTCTCGATCATCAGGTGCAACACGCCGTTGAACAGCGCCACGTCGGTTCCCGGTCGGATCGGGAGGAAGAGATCGCAGGTGCGGGCGATCGGCGTCAGCCGCGGATCGACGACGATCACGCGAGCGCCGTGCTCACGCGCCTGCCAGACGTAGTCGGTGGTGATCGGCGCGCATTCGGCGACATTGGCGCCGGAGATCCAGATGACCTCGGCGCCGAGGATGTCGCTCCAGGGATTGGCGGCGCGGTCGATGCCGAAGGCCTTGGAGTTGCCGGCGCCGGCCGAAACCATGCAGAGCCGCCCGTTGTAGTCGATGTTCGACGTTGCCAGCGCCATATGGGCGAACTTGCCCATGAGGTACGCCTTCTCGGTGGTCAGACTTGCCCCAGAGAGGACGGCCATCGAATCTCGACCATGCTCCTCCTGGATGCGACGCATCGAATCGGCAGCGCGTTCGATGGCGCTCTCGTACGGAAGTGGCCGGAATCCCCCCGGCGCGGACTCGTCGCGCTCCAGCGCCGATAGCAGCCGATCCGGATGCGCTCCCTGGAGGTAACGCTTGATCCCTTTCGGGCAGAGCATGCCGCGGTTGAACGGAAAGTCGTAGCGCGGCTCGAAGCCGATCACCTGTTCGTCCTTGACCTTGAGGCGGATGCCGCACTGCTGGCCGCAGAAGCAACAATGGGTGTCGACCACGCGATCGGGCTCGACACCGGTGTCGAGCCGCAAACCGCTCGGACAAGCCGGGTGTGGACCGTAGGGGTCCGCCGGCTCGGGATCGAGCGGCGTGTGGCGCCGGCTCGCGAGACCGCTGAATGAGTCGTGCTCAGCCATGGAAGTTCTCCGCGTCGGATATGCCTAGAGGCCCCTCGCCGATGCCCGGGTTGACGTGCTCGGGGGTTGTGCCGGGCGCGACCAAGAGGCCGCCGCGCACTCCTCGCCATGCCGCGCCCTGGGCCGCGGCGAGCAGCGCCCGCCGACAAGGTGGACAGACCTGCTGGTAGTGGCGTGCGGGACCGCTGAGCCGGTAGTCGAAGCCGAGCTGGCGCTCGACCTCGATCAGGTCGTCGGCGTGCATGCGTGAAGTGAATGCGTGGCCGCAGCGGACGCAGTGCTCGGGTTCGGAGTCGCGCCCGGTCTCCTTGTAGAAACGTACGGCGATCTGCGCGGGTCGCTGGAAGACGTGGAAGAACTTTCCGAAGGGGAGCCAGAGGAACGTGAAGATCACCGTCACCGCGTGCAAGATCGCGAGGAAGTCGTAGGCATAGCCGTGCATCCACGTGTAGCTCGCCGTGAGCATCAGACCGGTCAGGCTGACGGCGAAGAGCAGGATCAGGGGCAGGAAGTCCTCGGCGAAGCTCTGGAGCGCCGCGGCGCCCTCCTCGCGCATGCGTCGCCGCATCGCGAGCATGACGCCAGCGATGACCAGGAAGGACGCCCACACCAGACCGTGAAAGAGCAGGAAGCCAACGAAAGAGCCGCTCGGGAACGAGAATGCCGGGAAGCCGAAAGCGATCACCCGATAGGTGGCGGGCGAACCGGGTACCGACTCGAAGGTGAGCCAGCCGAAGACGAGAGGAAAGGTGATTGCGACCGCGAGGACGCACCCCCAGAGAATCAGCAGGTGAGTCAGCCCGCGCAGGCGGCCGCGCGCCCAGATGAAGCGGTTGAGGGCAATGTCCGACACCGCGTGCCAGGCAAGTCCACCAAGGTGCCGGGCTCTTCGGCCCGGCCGAAAGAAGACCTGCCACCCGCGGCGCCAATAGAAGTCGGTCGGTGGCCGTTTGAGCCACATCGCATAGCGGTAGGTCAGGCCGAAGGTGGCGAACAGTACCGAGAACGTGTACGCGACCAGCGCAGCGTCGAAGTGCGCGAGGTTCCGCGATCCGGCGACGATCAGCGCCCCGAGCGCAGTCGTGGTCGCGATGCCCCAAGCGATCGGTCCGGCCGTCTCACGCATCGTTGGATCTCGAGTCCTCATCCGAAGAACCTTCTCTCGTGTGCTCTCAGGATGGTACCTTGACGCCAGCCGAATCGACACTGCCCGCCCGCTCGAGGAGCACTCGGCTCATGCGGCGTTCGCAGTTTCCATCTTTCGCAGGCGCCGGGCAAACCTGCTGCCGAAGACGCGTTTCATGACCCCCAGCTTCGCCCTCTGCCAGGGGTAGCGTTTCGGGGAGAGGGCGCGGCACTCCTCGGGAAGCATGACGAGCGAAACGTGGATGTTCGGGGCGCAACCGATCGGGAGGCCAGCCTCCATCGTCGATTCGTAGAGGCGGCGGAAGACCGGAATCAGCTCTTCGGTTCTCGGTGGCTCGGCATCCTCGAGATCGGTGCCGACCAGCGGCCGGAAGACGCACACGGTCGGAATCGCACCCACCGAGGTGATCCAGTCGATCGCGGCGATCGACGACTCCGGAGGCTCGAGCCCGGCGATGATTTCGCCGTTCGTCACCCAGGGTTCGTCGGCCGGTCCCTTGGCGCCGAGCGTCGCGCAGTAGCGCGTCGCCTCGAGGTAGTAGTCGAGACCGTATTCAGCGTGTTTCCCGGGGCAGATCTCCTCGAAGAGGCGCCGGTCGAAGATCTCGAAGCAGAACGAGACCCGATTGACGCCGATCGCGCGCAGGTGGTCGTAGCGGCGAAGGTCCCGATGTGGTGGTGTCTGGACACCCACCAGGAGCCCGAGCTCCTTCTTGATGCGCAGGATGTAGGGCTCGAGAATGTCGAGGTAGGTATCGCCGTCGTAGTGTCCGGTATTGAAGTCCACATAGGTGATGCCGCTCTCGCGCCGCGCCGCGTGGATCACCTCCATCACCTCCTCGACGGACTTCTCGTCGGCATCATCGACGCCCAGGTTCAGGCCGACCGAGCAGAACTTGCAGTTCATCTTGGTCGGCTTCTGAGTCCAGTACTCGCAGACCTTTGCCTGGTAGATACCGAGGTAGGTCCCCTGGAGCGTCCCGATACGGGTCATCGGCTTCCCGTTTGCGAGCTTCGCGTCGTACCACTCGGGGCGTGGCGAGAGCGCGACCTCTGTGACGGGCTCACCGCTATGACGCAGCCGATACCGGCCATGCTCGCGGTGGAGCGTGTAGGGCGACCGCTGCGCGAAGCTCTCGGAGACCGGTACGTTGGTCCAGAGCCCTCCCGGCAGGACGAGCTCGAGGCCGCTCCCGAGCCCTGCTCTGGTGCGTAGGACCTTTCGTCCGCCGTCCTGTTCGATAAAGCAGGAGTCGTCCATGCGCAGGCCCTTGCAGTAGAGATCGAGCTTGAGCAGCGCGGAGTTGGCGCGAACTTCCTGAACGGTCACGGATTCTGCAGGCATCGGGGCCTCCGGGCTGCGGGAGTAGCCATCACGTGGCGAAGAGAGCGCCTTGGCGCGGACGGCTCGAGACGCAAGGGCGAACAGACCGCAGCGATGCGCTGGGACAGTACGACGCTCTCTCTCCCAGCACTGTGCCCCCGCCTTGCGCCGAGACCTGACCTCCGGAAGGCAGGGGCTTCGCAGACACGGCCCTTGCGAACGGTTCGAACCTGACCATCTACTTGACGACCAGCGTACCCTTCATCCCCGCGAGGTAATGCCCCGGAAAGGTACAGATGTAGAGGTACTCGCCCGGCTCTTTCGGGGCATTGAAGGTCACCTTGACCGTCTCGCCACCGCCCGCCAACTCGGTATGGGCCAGGATGTACTGCTTCTGCGAAGGCGGGATGTAACCGCTGTCGCGCGCCATCGAGGCGGCCATCACGAACGAGTCGGCCTGCGTGTCCTTGGCCAGCAGCACGAAATTGTGCGCCATCTGCTCTTTCGAGACGCTGCTCGCGGTCGTCAGCTCGACCTGGAGCAGCTCGCCGGCCTTGGCAGTGATGCGGGTTACGTCGAACTTCATCGTGTCCGTACCCTTGAGCTTGATCACCCGTGGCGTTTCTGCGTGCGCCATGGCAAGAAGTCCGAAGGTTGCGGCCAGAGCGAATCCGGCGGCAAGACGACCGACTCTCTCAGTGCGTTTCATGGATTCTCCTTGGACCATCGTTACAGTTCGACCGGAGCCCGTCGCCGGTAGGGCCTGACCGGGCTTGGCTTAGTGAGCGGTCAGGCGGCGCGTCGAAACAGGACGTTGTTCTCCAGGTGAATGTGCTCGTGCAAGTCCGTCTCGAGCGCGGCGAGCCCGTGCCAGAGCGCGTTCCACGTGTTGCAGGCGCCCGCGGGGACGCGGAACTCGTCGGTCAGCTCGCGGATACGGTGAAGTTCCTGGCCGACACGGGTGTGATCGTCGACGAACGCCTGCACGTCCGAGGTCCCATCGGAAGCGGCGCGAAGAAGGGCAGGAAAGAGCGACTGCTCTTCCTCAGTCAGGTGCTGATCGAGCTCGCCCTTGAGCCGAAGAAAGCTCTCGAGCAACGCGCCGAGACGTTCTGGGTCCTTGTCCCCGTGAACGCGGAAGACCTTGCGTGCCATCGATTCGAGTCGGGGGAGCTCTTCGCGAAGGGGCTCGTGATACCGCTCGACGATGTGAGCGACCAGCTCGGCGAGGGGCGCCTCGTTCCAGGGTGCGGTCACGGAGGAGGCGGCGGGTGAAGTGATCTCGCGCTCGATCTCCTCGAGGACCTCCGTGGTGTCGACGTTGCGCTTCGCGCAGGCGTCGGCGAGCGCCACGCCGCCTCCGCAGCAGAAGTCGATGCCATGGCGGGCGAAGACGCGGGTTGCGAGGGGATGGTGGGCGGCGATGTCGCCGACTCGGGACTGAGGGCTTAGGTTCATGGCGTGGCTCTCCTTGGTGGTCCGGTGGTGGCTGAAGCGCGGCCACCCGCACGCCGATCATGTGGTTGACGGGAGATATTGTCAAGTATAAAGTCACAACAAGCATGATAAATGATAGCCATGTCTCGAGCCCTTCGGGAATCCGCGGTCCCGGCTTGGTCTACCCTCGGTTCTTCCTGGTTGCGATCTGCATCACGCTGACCGCCGGCTCGACCTGGGGCGCCTGGCTGTTGCTGCGTATCGCGCGGGCTCGAGACTTCTCCGCGCCCTCCATCTTCGAGATCAACGCCCACGGCCAGGCGCAGATTTACGGCTGGATGGGGCTGTTCATCCTGGGCTTTGCGCTCCAGATGTTCCCGTCATTCTGGGGAGCGCAGCTCGCGGCACCCCGGCTTGCGCGAGCCCTTCTCTTGGTGATGACGCTCGCGATCCTCGTGCGCGCGGTCACTGAGGCCCGACCAGTAGGCCGCTGGGGCGAGCTGGCAATCGGAGCCGGAGCGCTTCAGCTTGCGGTGATTGCGATCTTTGTCGCGATTCTCTCAGCGACAGCGCGTCGAAGCACATCGCGCTGGCGGGTCGCCGATCGCTTTCTCGCGGCCGGACTCGTCTGGTTCCTGCTGGCCGCCACTCTGGACCTCTATCACCTCGTTCACACCGTCGGAGCCCCAGGGCGCGATGCGCTGCTCGCCGAGATCGCCACATGGCAGCTGCCGCTGCGCGACTTGCAGATCCACGGCCTGGCCGTGTCGATGATCCTCGGCGTCTCGCTGCGCGTCTTGCCTGGCTTGTTTGGCACCCCGATGGCAGACGAGTCACGGGCAGGCCGGCTCTTCTGGCCGCTCCAATTCGCCATCGTCGGCGAAGTGGTGCTCTTCCCGCTCGCGATGGCGACCAGGCAGCCGGTGTTCCTCCTCTTCTACTGGATCGCGACGGTTGTCTTCTCGATCGTCACGCTAGTTGCAGTATCGAATCTCCGAGCCCTCTTGCGCCCTCGCTACGACCTGCCACGACTTTCGCCGCTCGCTTTCGTGCGCGCAGCCCACATCTGGCTGGGTGTGTCCCTCGTCATGCTGGTCGCCGGGCCGTTCTGGTCGCGTGCGCTCGGTCTCGCCTTTTCGCACGCCTGGCATGGCGCAACCCGTCATGCGATCACGGTCGGGTTCATCAGCCTGATGATGATTGGCGTCGCATCCCGCATCGCACCCCGACCGACTGGGAGTGGCGCTGCGGGCGCCGCCATGCCGCTCGGACCTTTCGTCTTACTCAATCTGGGTTGTGCCGTGCGGGTGAGTCAACAGGTCCTCACGGATCTTTCCCCCTCGGCCTTCCTCCCGGCCGGTGTCTCGGGCCTTCTCGAGGTCTCGGGACTCGCGTGGTGGGCAATCTGGATCGTTCCGCGCCTCGCTCGCGCCAGCCGTCCGCTCGCGACGGCGAGGGCGGTCATGGCCGAGGCGTCGGGTAGCGTTTTCGAGGGCCGCTGAGCGCGCCCGCTTCTCCTGGAGGAGAACGACGGTGTACGGAGTCATCCTGCTACTGCACATTCTGGCCGCCACGGTGTGGACAGGTGGCCACCTGGTCCTCGCAATCACGATTCTGCCGAGGGTGCTGCGCGAGCAGGCGCCGGCGCGGCTACTCGACTTCGAGTCCGCTTACGAGCGAATCGGCATGCCGGCGCTGCTCGTGCAGGTAGCCACCGGCCTCTGGCTCGCGCACAGGATGGTGCCGGAGCTCTCGCGATGGCTCTCCTTCGCCGACCCGGTCGCGACCCTCGTCGGTGTGAAGCTCGTGCTGCTTGCGACCACCGTCGGCTTCGCGCTCGATGCGCGCCTGCGAGTGATCCCGCACCTCTCCGAGAAGAATCTGACCGCACTTGCTTGGCACATCGTCCCGGTGACGACCGTCTCGGTCCTCTTCGTTGTCGTTGGCGTTTCGTTCCGAACTGGCTGGTTCTACTGATCTCGGGGCCCAGGAATCGCCCGTCTCACCCTTCGGTCGCATGAATCGGCGCCCGGGATGTCGCCTACTAGACCCTCGGGGGGTTCTGGCCTACTTCCGCCAGTAATCGTTGGCGGCGGCGACGGTGTGGAAGTTGATGGCCACGACCTGCGAGGCGGCGGTCAGGGCTTCGGCCGAGTTCGCGTAGTCCGGGCGCAGTCGTTTCAGGATCTCGACGTCGGGTTGGGTGTACTTGACACCGCGTCGGCTGAGGGTGATGGCGAGCTCGAAGCCCTCCTGTGGCGTCGCGGTGATTAGGGAAGGAAGCCAAGTCTCGGTCACGGCAAGACCTCCTGTTCGAGGGGGGTGCGGGCCACCGCACCCGTGCCGGGTACGGGCGGTCCGGATCGGACGCGTCGCGAGTCTCCACGTCGCGACGCAGCGCGAAGCGATCGAACGCCGGTCACGATGACGAGCAGGACGATCGCAGGCGAGACTCGCAGGAGCCAGGATCCGGTGAGTCGTTGTTGCGCAAGATTGAAGGTGCCGCACAGGAGCGCTGAATAGCTCGTGTAGACGAACCCCAGCGCGATCGTCATCGCGGCGCCGTAGATCCCGAGCACGCCGCGGATGACGAACGGCATGCCTCTCCAGCTCGCGGCGAGCGCGGCCCCGGCCAGGAATAGCGAGGCGTGCATGAGCTGGTCGGCGATGCCGCTGGTGCGGATTGCGTCGACCGAGCGCGGGATCATCCAGAAGGCGAAGGTGCCGAGCGCCCAGGCGAGCCCCGTCAGGCCGTGCGGGTTGCCGAGGGACCAGACCCGACCGGTTCGGTGGATCGCGAGGATTCCGAGCGTGGCCCACACTGGAATGGCGAGCAGGACGAGTCGCGGCATGGTCCCGTCGAGCCATCGATCGAGCGGGGAAAGACTCAAGGCGAGCGCGAACGCGACGATCCAGACGAGGCGCCTCATCCAACGATCCCGCGCACGCTCGAGGCGAGCTGGTCCAGGCCCTCGTCCGCCGACAGGATGCGCACGACACTCCCGGTCGGGTCGATCACGAAGATGTCAACTCCATGGTTGATCAGGCCGTCGGGGCGTCGGTAGACCCAGATTCCGAGCTGGCGCAAGAGCTCGTCGTCGCGGGTCCCATCTGCCGGGGTCACGAACGACCAGTTGGAGGGGGCGCCGTAGGCCTCCCAGACGGTTCGCAGTCGGTCGGGGGTGTCGCGATCGACACTGATGCTGACGGCTCTCAGGTGGCTCGGTGGGATGTCAGAGAGTGCCGCTGCCAGTCTCTGGAGTCGGGACATTGCGATCGGACAGACGTCCGGGCAGCGCAGGTACATCGCCTGAACGAGCCGAAACCCTCCCTCCTCGGCACCGAGGTCGAATTCGCGTCCCGCCTGGTCGATGACCTCGAATCGGGGTGCCGGTCGAGGTAGCGGCCCGGGGGCCACTCGTGCCGCGGAGAAGGACGTGACCACGGAGAAACCATGCGTCCACCAAGCCCCGAGGGCGATCCATGCTCCGGCGACAAGAATCACCGGCAGGTAGGACCCCGCCTTGCGGGAACCTGGGCGGGATAAGAAGGAGTTCATTCGTCCGGGTTCGCAGACCGCCGGCGGCCGAGGACGAGTGAGACGCAGAAGATCAGGGCTCCCACTAGGAAGACGCTACCGGCTCCGGCCCCCCACTTCGCGAGCTCGGTTGCCCGCTCGACGAGCCAGGGGTAGGGGATGGTCTGGTAGGTGGCGAAGCGGCGCGGTACGGAGTCCATCCCACCGAGAAAGAACATGAGAACGAAGGTGTAGCCCCCCGCGACCATGACCGCCAGACCGACCTTGGCGAGTCGCTCGGCGCCGGAACGCAGAAGCTGGAAGAGGAAGCCGAGCAGGATCAGGACGTACCCGACCAGGAAATAGGTGTGGAAGTGCGCCGGTACCCAGAGCGTGTTGTGGAAGACCAGGTTGACGGCAATCGTCGAGTCCACCACCGCGGTGATGCCGCCCAGGACCCATCCGAGGATTCCCAGCGTGAACGCCGCCGGAACGAAGCTCCAGCGCAGTCCAGAGCGGTGGATCTGACTGCCGAGCCCGAAGACGGTCACGGCGGTGGCGGGTACCGCTGATCCGTAGGAGGCGATCTGGCCGAGGACCTGGAGAGCGAGCGGCTGCGCGAAGTCCATGTAGAGGTGGTGAAAGTAGGCGAAGAGGATGAACAGGAGCGTCGCGTTCCAAGCCAGAACAACCGTTCTCGTGACCTTCCAGGGGCGGCCTGTGAATCCGGGCATCAACTCGTAGATCACACAGATTCCGCAGTACATCGCGACGTTGACGATGGTGTGGCCGAACATGAACATGCTGTTCTTGAGCAGCAGGGGATCGAACTCGGTCGCGGGTGCGAACCACTTGAAGAGGTACATCATGAGCGTGGCGGCCCCGACGATGGTCCCCAAGATCCCGGCGACGGCGCAGACCGATGCGATGAGGACGGCCGCCGGAACGGGTGCTCCATCCTGGCGCCGGAATCGATCCCAGGCGAACATCCGGCCGATGCCGTACTCGGCCGCGAGTGCCCGGAGGATGTCGAGCTGGGCGACGAGCCAGGCGAGGCCCATTGCCATCAGGGCAATGATCGTGGCGCCCGTGGCCCAGGAGGGCCAGGTGGCCTTGAGGAAGGGTAGCGGGTAGAGGGCATACCATCCCGCCGCAAACTTCCCGACCAGAGTCGCGACGAGGAGCGCCACGGCGCCGGCGACGAACAGCGCATAGGCGATCCACATCGCGGCACGGCTCGGGCGGGCATAGCGCGCCGCGACGAACCAGACCATTGCGATCCCCGCTGCGAAGAGCGAGCCGGCCATGCCGAGACCGTGCATCGTCATGATCGCGTAGAAGTCCGGGAAAGAGAGCGACACGACAGCGCCTTGGGAGAGGCGCATGGTGATGCCCAGCACCACCATGAGGAGAAAGACCGCCAGCATGGTCGTAAGCCAAGTGGCGACCAGCCGTTGGTCGCGAGCGGCGGGTTCGCGCGTTTCAGCTCGAGCGCTCATTGGACAGAGATCTCCGCCATCATGATCGTGTGGGCGGCGCCGCAGTACTCGAGGCAGAGGACGTGGTACGTCCCGGGCTCCTCGAAGCGAACGCGCAGGTGGTTGACGTATCCGGGCATCGCCTGGGTCTGGGCGACGAGCCGGCCATCTGGGTCGTAGATACCGAAGCCGTGATTCACGTCCTTCGACGTGACGGCGAACTCAACCAGCTTCCGCGCGGGGAGCACCAGGGGATGCCCGACGCTCTGGCCGTCGGCCTGAAAATCCCAGGCCCACATCCAGCCGACGACGTCGATCTTCTTGTCCGGCGTCTCCAGGGCAGAGCGGACATAGGGGGTCCGCGCGAGCGTCAGGAAGAGCAGGAGAGCGAGCCCGGCGATTAGCGCGACGGCGTAGTACCGCCGCACGCGGTAGACGGTCGCCGGTGCGTCCGCCTTCCGTGACGCGGCTCGCCGCATGACGAAGAGCGTGATGCCGATGACGATGAGCGAAAGGACGAGCGATAGGAGCGCGGCCTTAAGCTGGATCATGGTTTGCCCCGTCTTCCTGGCAGCTGCGGAGAGGAGCCGTCGACCGAGCCCGGAGTCGAGCCGGATCGACGCGGAACAACCGCTCGCCCCTGCCTGGGCGGACCGGCGCTCCGGTGCGTCCGGCGGCGAAGGAAGTCGCGCAGGACGATCGCGTTGTTGTGCTCCGTGTCGCGAGCGGCGTAGAGGAGAGTGATCGGCCGGTCGTGGAGCGCGGCACGGAGCGGTTCCCAGGCTTCCGGGCGAGCACGAAGCTCGAGCTCGTAGCGCTGTCGGAACGCGGGCCACCGATCGGCGCGATGGTCGAACCATTGCCGCAGCTCCCGGCTCGGTGCGACCTCGGGGGACCAGGTCACGCCTGCGAGGTCGGACTTACGGAGACCCCGCGGCCAGAGCCCGTCGACGAGGAAGGCACGACCAAGCGCCTGCGGGGAGCGCTCATACACGCGCTCGATCGCGATCGTGACGGCCGCTGTCTTCTTGGCAGTTGTCATGATTAACAGCATTTTAAGCTTGACAATGAAGCCCGTCAAGCCTACGCTTTCGTTGGAAGGTCGAAGATGCCGATGAGCTCCCCAGTCAGCGTTTCACCTCGAGATGTCGTCCCACGCCGGCCCGCGGTCTCCGTTCCACCGCGTCGGGAGATCCCGTCGATTCCAGGGTCGGGCAGGTCTGCGAGCCAGCCGGTAGGCATCGACCGAAGGCAGTTGGATCGGTGGGAGAACGAAGGGGGCGCTCTTGGTTCTGACGCCAGGGGTGGCCCACGGGCTTTCCTCGGAGGGGGAGGCGCCGGATGACTGTCGTCCCCTTCCGCCTGGAGGATCCAGGATCCGCGGTGAAAGAGCAGCCCGCCGGCCCGCTGAGCCAAGATGCAAAGTCGGTCATTCCCGAGGCGCTGGATCTGCGGCACGCATACTCGCTCATGCACTTGGCGAGAGTCCTCGACGACAAGGCTCCGAACTATCTGAAGCAGGGGCTCGGCTGGTCGTACCACGCGCCGTGCGCTGGCCACGACGGAATCCAGATTGCGCTCGGTCTCACGTTTCGGCAGGGCCAGGACTACCTGTTCCCCTACTACCGCGACCTCGCGACCTGTCTGGCGGCCGGAATTTCGGTTGAGGAGATCCTGCTCAACGGACTATCGAAGCGCGATGACGTCGCCGCCGGCGGCCGGCACATGTCCAATCACTTCGCGAAGCCCGCGATCGGAATCCAGAACGTCTCGTCGTGCGTCGCCAACCACGCTCAGCACGCTGCGGGTCTGGGCCGCGCGATCGTGACCTACGACTCGGATGCGATCGTTTTCTGCTCGCTGGGCGAGTCCTCGACTTCCGAGGGCTACTTCTATGAGGCTGTCAACGGCGCCTCGCGCGAGAAGCTCCCGGTGGTCTTCGTCGTCCAGGACAATGGTTACGGAATCTCCGTTCCGAAAAGCGACCAGACTGCCAATCGTTTCGCTTCGGACAACTTCGCCGGCTTCCTCAACCTCGAGATTCTCCACTGCGACGGAACCGATCTCGTCGACTCGATGCGCGCCTTGCGGGCTGCCGTGCGCTATGTCGCCTCCGGTGCGGGGTGTGCCCTGGTCCACGCGGAGTGCGTGCGCATCCACTCGCATTCGAACTCGGATCGGCACGAGCTCTACCGCAGTCGCGAGGAGCTCGACAAAGCCCGAGCGCGGGATCCGCTCGCGCGGCTCCGTGCGCGCGTGATCGAGGAGGGAGTGGCCACCAAGGACGAGGTCGCGGCGATCGAGAGCGAGAACTTCCGGATCTACGAAGAGTGTGCCGATCGAGTTCGCCGCGCGCTCGATCCTGATCCGGCAACGGTCCTCGATTTCGTCGTACCGGATCCCTGGCAACCCGAGGGCGATGGCCTCGCGGAGGTCGACTGGACCCCTGCCGAGGCGGCGGGGACGGCCCTGCCCGAGATGTCGTTCATCGAGGCACTCAACTCGACGCTCAAAGAGCTCTTCCGCGAGAACCCGGACACCTATCTGTGGGGGCAAGACGTCGCGAACAAGGACAAGGGTGGCATCTTCAACGTCAGCAAAGGGCTGCAGCAGGAGTTCGGAGCGCGCCGAATCTTCAATGGCCCGATCGCCGAGGACTACATCCTCGGCACCGCCGATGGCTTCTCGCGGTTCGACGAGCGCATCCGCGTCGTGGTCGAGGGCGCGGAGTTCGCGGACTACTTCTGGCCGGCGGCCGAGCAGATGGTGGAGATGTCGCACGAATTCTGGCGTACCCGCGGCCAGTTCGTGCCCAACGTCACCATCCGCCTCGCCTCGGGCGGATATATCGGAGGTGGCCTCTATCACTCGCAGAACATCGAAGGGTGGCTCGCCACGCTGCCCGGGATCCGGATCGTAACGCCGGCCTTCGCCGACGATGCAGCCGGATTGCTTCGGACGGCCGTCCGCTCCCGCGGAATCACGGTCTATCTCGAGCCGAAGTTCCTCTACAACGCACGTACGGCGCGAGCCCACGTTCCGCCCGGCTTCTGCGTGCCATTCGGCAGGGCGCGGCGGCGCCGCGCTGGAAGCGAGTTGACGATCGTCACCTATGGCACCGCTGTTCATCTTGCGCTCGAAGCTGCCGAGCACCTGGCCGAGGAAGGCCGGAGCGTCGAGGTCCTCGACCTGCGCTCGCTGGTTCCGCTCGACTGGGAGGCGATCGCCAGGTCCGTGCGGAAGACCTCGCGGGCACTCGTCGTCCACGAGGACAAGGTTCATGGGGGATTCGGTGGGGAGATCGCAGCACAGATCACCTCGAAGCTGTTCGCCTACCTCGACGCGCCGGTCGACAGGGTCGGTTCGGCCTTCACTCCCGTAGGCTTCCACCGGGTGCTGGAGCGTGCGATCCTCCCCGACGTGGATCGAGTTCTCGAGGCGGCGCGGAGGACCCTTGCCTATTGATGCCCGGAGTGGGTCCTTGACTGGCGGAGGTCGGCGCCGCACCTCGAGAGCACGGCGCGAAGCCGCGGCAATCACGACAATGAAAGGAATGGGACCATGAGCAAGGCACTTCCGATCATCGGTCCAGGGATCGGTGAGAGTCAGCGAAGGCTCCTCGAGCTCGTGAAACGCGCCGGAGAGTGCACCCTCGCGGACCTCGAGGCGGGCATGGAGCTCAGCCGAGAGACGCTCCGGATTCACCTGAAGTCTCTTGCCGCGCAGGGACTGGTCGAGCGGTCCGGCGTCCAGCGCGCGGGTCCTGGGCGACCTCATGTGCTCTACCGGCTGACGGCGGCCGGGGACGAGCTGTTTCCGCGCCGTGAGGGAGCGTTGCTACGGGAGTTGGCGAGTTTTCTTCTCGACCAGGGGCAACGCGACCTGCTCGAGGAGTTCTTCGCGGCGCGACTCGCACGGAAGCGCCGCGCGGCCGAGGCGGAGATCGCCGGTCTCGAGGGCCGCGAGCGACTGCAGAAGATCGCCGACATCCTCTCCGAGGACGGATTCCTGGCCGAGATCGTCGACACGGCCAGTGGGCCTCAATTGCGCCTCTGTCACTGCCCGATCCAAGATCTCGTCGCGATCTCGGATCTTCCCTGCCGGTTCGAACTGGCGTTGATCGAGGGCCTGGTGGGAGATCGCCCCGCCCGCGAAGCCTTCATGCCGGAAGGAAGCCACGCGTGCGTCTACTCCATTTCGAGCGCCAGAGCGAAACGCCGGCCGGCGAGCCGGAAGGATCCGGTGGGGAAGCGATCTGCGTGAGCTTCTCCGGTTGCCGCGAAAGTGGACTTCTGAATGCACCTGCTGCGTGCCGGATGGCCTCGGCAGAATGAGCCGGAGGCTCACACCTTCTCGGCGGTGAGCAGGATGCGCACTCTCTACCTCGTCTCCGTCGGATTCCACCTGCTGGCGGCGACGGTTTGGATCGGGTCGATTGCGTTCTTTGGCCTGGTGCTCGTTCCGGCGCTTCGGGCGCCGGACCTGGCGCCCCAGAGAACCCGGTTGCTCACGGTTGTCGGACTCAGGTACCGGTTGGTCGGTTGGCTCTCGCTCGCGATCCTCCTGGTCACCGGACTCTCCAACTTGCGACTGCGCGGGGTTCCCTGGGAAGCGTTGACGGCTGCGGCCTTCTGGACGAGTCCCTGGGGTCGCGTCCTGGCATGGAAGCTCGGGCTGGTCACCCTCCTGATCGCCGTCCATTCTCTTCATGACTTCGTGCTCGGTCCACGGGCGACGCGCCTCCTCGCGCTCGATCCGGGGAGTGAGGAGTCAGCGCGTGCGCGGGCGCAGGCCTCCACTCTGGGCCGATGCGAGCTCGCGATTTCGTTGGCCATCCTGGCCTTGGCGGTGCTCTTGGTTCGAGGTCTACCCTGAGGGGAACTCGATGGGGCCAGCTACTGTCGAGCTGTGGCGAGAGGAAGAAACCCGGCCGTCAGGAGGCGCGGCCGGCGCGCGCGCGAGGCCCAGAGTCGTCGTGGTCGGAGGAGGCTTTGGTGGACTCGCGACAGTCCGAGCCCTTCGCGACGCGCCGGTGGATGTGCTCCTCGTCGATCGCACGAACCATCATCTGTTCCAGCCGCTGTTGTATCAGGTGGCGACCGCCGCGCTCTCTGCGGCGGAGATCGCATCGCCGCTGCGTCAGGTTCTTCAGCGCCAGGACAACGCGACGGTCGTGATGGCGGAGGCCGTCGGCCTCGATCCCGATGATCGCCAGCTTCTTCTCAAGATCGACGGATCGTGCCCGTCACGGATTCGATACGACTACCTCGTGCTCGCGACCGGCGTCCGTCACAGCTACTTCGGACACCCCGGCTACGAGCACTTCGCCCCCGGACTCAAGACTCTGGAGGACGCGACATCCGTCAGGAGCCGGATCCTCTCCGTACTCGAACGCTCGGAAGCCGCCGCTGTCCTTCCTATCGACCGGGGTGACCTGACGCTCGTGCTGATTGGTGCCGGCCCGACGGGCGTAGAGATGGCGGGCGCGCTCGCGGAGCTCACCCGTCAGACGCTCGCGGGAGAGTTCCGCCGGTTCGACCCACAGCATGTGCGGATCCTGCTTCTCGAGGCTGGTCCCCGCATCCTTCCGACTTTTGACGGGGACCTGGCGCGCCGCGCGAGCGAGCGCCTGGTCCATATGGGAGTCGAGATTCGCGATGCAGCGCCGGTCGAGTCCGTGGATGAGCGAGGCGTTCTGGCGGCCGGCGAGCGGATCGCCGCGGATGCCGTGATTTGGACCGCGGGCGTCGCCGCACCCTCGATCGGGGGCTGGATCGGTGCCGAGACCGATCGGGCGGGCCGAATCAGAGTGGAACAGGACTTGTCCGTCCCCGATCGCCCCGAGATCTTCGTGATCGGCGACCTCGCATTTCACAGCCAAGATGGAAGGCCCTTGCCCGGAGTGGCGCAGGTCGCGCTGCAAGGGGGGCGCTACGTCGCGCGGGTGATCGCGAGTCGCGAGCTTGGGCGCAGGAGTCCGGGTCCATTCCGCTATCGAGACCTGGGCAACCTGGCTGTGGTCGGCCGCAACTTCGCGCTCTTCGAACGCGGTCGCGTGCGACTGGCCGGCTGGTTGCCCTGGCTGCTCTGGGCGACGCTCCATCTCGGTCAGCTCGCTCTGTTCAACAACCGCCTGCTCGTCTTCTCCCAGTGGGTCTGGTCCTATTTCACGTGGCAGCGTGGATCGCGGCTGATTCATTGACGGAAGGGCTTCGGCACATCGATCGTGGCAGGCTGCGAGCTCGAGCGAGTCGCTCCGGATCGAGCTGGCAACGTCCGCTGCGCGAGGCCGAGGCCTGAGGGCGCTCGCTGTGCACGTGCCTGGATGCCCGGCAGCGGGCCGAGGTCTCGCACCGGCACGAGGGCGCAGTGTGCGGCTCAAGCCGTGAGGCCGCAGGCCCGGCGGATCTCCTCCATGATGGCCTTCGCCTCAGCAGCCGCACGCTGACTGCCCGAGTGTAGAACCGATTCGACGAAGCCGAGATCGCGCAGGAGCTCCGCGCGGCGTAGCCGGGCCAGACGAAACGTGTCGAGGATGAGCCCGAGCAGCCGCTTCTTGAGCGCGCCATAGCCCTGGCCTCCCTCGGTGAAGAGTCGGCGAGTATCCGGCCATCCGTCGGGTGGGGTCAGAAGATGGAGGAGCGAGAAGAGCGGTCCCCGTGTCGGCTTGGGGGCGTCGAGGGGCGTCGAGTCGGTGACGATCGACATCACGGAGCGATGCAACTCGGCTTCCGGCGCGAAGGGCTCGATGACGTTGCCGTGAGACTTCGACATCTTGCGTCCGTCGATCCCGGGCACCAAGTCCGCTCCGGGTTGGAGAATCGGCTCGGGAAGACGTAGCAGGCTCTTGCCGTGCGCCTGGTTGAAGGCCAGAGCGAGGTCGCGCGTCATCTCGAGGTGCTGCGCCTGGTCTCGTCCTACCGGCACACGTTCGGCACCGAGACTCAAGATGTCGGCCGCCATGAGCACCGGATAGGCGAACAGGCCGTGCGTCGGTGCCAAGCCACGCGCGACCTTGTCCTTGTAGGAGTGGCCGCGTCGCAGCAGCCCCATCGGAGTCACGGTGGACAGAATCCAGGCGAGCTCCGTGACCTGCGGCAGGCTCGACTGTCGGTAGACGGCCACGCGAGCCGGGTCGAGGCCGAGCGCGAGGTAGTCGATGGCGATCTCGAGGGTCTGCGAGCGCAGGAGTGCGCCATCACGTATCGTCGTCAGCGCATGGAGGTCGGCGATGAAGAAGAAGCAGTCGTGGGTGGGCTCGCTCTGGAGGTCGAGAAACTGACGAACGGCTCCCAGGTAGTTTCCCAGGTGCAGCCTCCCGGTGGGCTGGACGCCCGCGACGATGCGCATCGGGCTCCTCCGTCCAGGAGCGTGAGGTCCACCGCAGCCTGCGGCGTGCGTGGTGCCTGGCGGGCCGGGCCTTGCTGGCGCCGAAAGTGTCAACCCGGCAGGCGGCCGATGAGATTCGCCGTACGGAAGGGGCCAGGAGCTTCGATCAGAGACCGCGCCGCGTCGACCTGACCCCACGTGTTCCATAGCAGCACCCCGCGGACGCGCCCTTTCGCCAGGTAGTAGACGACGCCCTCGCGGAACGGCTCCTTCCAATCGGCGACGATCTCGTGTCGTGGGTCGAGCTCCCCGACGGCCTCGTAGCCGAGGTCGAACAGGTCGGAGTAGAAGAACGGCAGGTGATTGTACGGCGACTCGTCACCCGCCATGGCCCGTCCCGCGGCACGGCCCGTCGACAAGGCGTTGTCTTCATGCTCGACGCGAATGCGGTGCCCCAGCGCAGGTGAGGGAAAGCGCGCGGCGTCGCCCGCCGCGAAGACTGCGGGATGGCTGGTTCTCAGCCGCTCGTCCACCACGATCCCGTCGTCGACCTCGAGCCCGGCCGAGGCCGCGAGGTCGGTCTCGGGGACGATTCCGAGTCCTGCAACGACGGCATCCACCTCTCGGTGGAGATTCTCGCCGGCTTCGAGCTCGTAATGCTCCCCCTTCTTGATCAAGTCGGTCACCTTCCGACCGGGGAGGACCTCGACGCCCTTCTCCCCGAAGTAGCTCACCAGGAACCGGGCGAGGTCGACGGGAAAGACGCGTGAGCCGATCCCCTCCTCGGGGAAGAGCATGGTCACCGACCGTCCTTGCGACGCCAGCGCTGAAGCTATCTCGGAGCCGATGAAGCCTCCACCAATCACCGCGAAACGGGCGCCGCGGTCGGCGAGCGCGCGCAAGCGGCGATAGTCCGCGAGGTTGCGAAAGTAGACGACCCCGTCGCCGCCGAACGGCAGGCGGCGGGGCCTCCCACCTGTCGCGAGGAGGAGCTTCTCGAATCGGTAGGCTGTGCCCCGGTCGTCGAGCACCGTCTGGGCCGCAAGGTCGAGTGCCGTGACTCGGCGGCCGAGATGGAGCTCGACGCCAGAATGCTCGGTACCGCGCCAGATTCCCTCGAGCGGTTCGTCCTTCCAGAGCCCCTTCGAGAGCGGCGGCCGGGCGTATGGGGGGTCCATTTCTGCTCCGATCAGGCCGATAGCACCTGAGTCGTCGAGCTCGCGAATACCACGTACGGCGGCGTCGGCTGTCATGCCACCGCCGACGATCAGGTAGGGGTAGTAAAGCATCGCCGTTCCTCCGTGTTCCTAGGCTGCTGGATCGCTTCGGTGCGTGAGTTCATCGTCGGGGCGCGGAGCGCCGCGTTCGGACTCCAGCGCCCGCACACGCAGTCGCAGCGCCTTCTCACGAGCGAAGCGCTCGGATACGTCGCGAACGATCGCGATGACCCACTCGACCGGTTGGCCAGGTCCGGGGAGCAGTTGGATCGAAAACTCGATGGACAACTGTCGGCCGTCCTTGTGGAGCGCAGGCACGGCGAGGAGCCGCCCGTCTCCGTACCGCGTGTGCCCGGAGCGCATCGTAACCGCCCAACCGGCCCAGTGCCGGCTTCGGAGCCGCTCCGGGATGACGAGGTCAAGCGAGGCGCCGATGGCCTCGTCGGCGCGATATCCGAAGAGACGCTCCGCCCCAACGTTCCAGAAGCGGAGGATGCCGAGCCGATCGCAAACGAGGATCGCCTCGGGCGTCCCAGCGAGGAGCCGATCACCGAGGTCCTCGCGGCTCAACGATTTCGGGCTTTGGGGTGAGCTCCGCTGCATTTCTTCCAAGTCCATCCTAGGGCGCCGTGAGGGTGAAGTGTTCGTAGTTGCGCGCGATGAAGTGGCGCCACTTTTCCGGCACCTCCTCTTGTGGGTAGATGGCCTGTACCGGGCAAGCGTCGACACAGAGCCCGCAGTCGATGCACTCCTCCGGGTGGATGAAGAGCATCTCCCAGTCTTCGTCCTTGCCGTAGATGCAGTCGACCGGGCAGACGTCGACGCAGGCGGTGTCCTTCACGCCGATGCAGGGCTCGGTGATGATGTGGGGCATCTCTCGCCTCCAGTCTCCGGGTTCAGCGCGGCGCTCGGCCTCCCCCGGCGAGTACGAAGCGTAGACTTGACGCTCCTAGTTGTCAAGTTTATACTCACGTTAAACATGACAAAGGCCCGAGAGCTCAGCCTGCGCAACGCTGCAATCAAGGAGATCGGTATGAACCTCATCACCCCTAGACTTCGCTTTCCTTCACCTATGTGGCTCGCATGCTTGATGTGGATCGCCCTCGTGTCGGTGCCGAGGATCACCCTCGCTCACTGCGACACCCTGGAAGGGCCCGTGGTGTCGGCGGCCCGAGAGGCGCTCGAGACGGGGAAGGTGGAACCCGTACTGCCTTGGGTCGAGCCGAGTCATGAACAGACGGTACGGGATGCTTTCGGACAGACGCTCGCCGTACGGGCTCTGACCCCCGAAGCCCGCACGCTCGCGGACCGGTTCTTCTTCGAGACCGTGGTTCGCCTTCATCGAGAAGGCGAAGGCTTCCCGTACACCGGACTTGCGCCGGCGGGTACGCCGGTAGAACCGATCATCGCCATGGCGGACCGGGCGATCGACTCGGGTGCCACCGATGGGCTCGTTGAATCTCTGGAGGCCGCCCTTGCGAACGGAGTGCGTCAGCGCCTTGCCACCGTCCGCGAGGCGAAGGTGCATGCGAGGGAGTCCGTGGCCGCGGGACGCGAGTACGTCGCGGCCTACGTCGAGTTCACCCACTACGTCGAAGCGCTCGATGCGGCGGCCGTTGGCCATGGTGGCGGCCGCGAAGACTCCGGCGAGCCCGGAGACTCACACCTCCACGACTAGGGATGCCGGTCGCCGGACGCTCTGGCTACCGTTCGGACGACTTCGCGTTCGGTCACCACGATCGACATGGGGAGATCGTGCGCGGAGACTGGCAGCTCCTGGTACAGCAGATCAGCCGGTGTCAGGCCGACGGCAAGAACCCGATGACGAGACAGAAACCGATCAAAGTAGCCGCTCCCGTGCCCGAGACGGTATCCGCGTCGGTCGAACGCGAGGCCGAGAACAAGTGCGACGTCGACTCTCTGAGCGATCTCCGAATCGACGAGCTCGTGAGTACCTCGAGGAGGTTGCATCAGCCCGAACGACAACGTTCGAAGCTGGCACGGGTAGGGGTGGACGTGAAGCTGGCGATCTCGCGGTTCGGCTCTCGGAACGAACACGGACCTCCCGCTCTGGAGGAGTCGGTCGGTCAAATCCCAGGTATCGACCTCGGGACCGAAAGAGAGGCAGATGAGGACTCCCTCGGCTCCTTCGATCTCGGGAAGCTCGAGGACGGACTCGGCGATGCGAGTCGATACGGCACGAAGCCGCGCGGACTCGACGGACTCCTGGTGCGCCCGCGCGACAGAGCGCAGTCGATTCTTCGCCAACGCGATCGCACCGCTCCGGCTCGCCGGTTCGGAAGCGTCATCGGGGAGCTCGGCCGCTGGTTTCTTCACGATCGTGCGATCTCCTCAGGCCGATCCTGCCACGAGGATGATGGCAGACCCAGCACCTGGCAATGCGGCCAGTGCCGACGATGAGAACGAGGAAGACATGAACATCGTAGACATTCTGACTCGCGAACACGACGACCTGCGAAGCGCCATGGCTCGTCTGGCCGGGAACGGCTCGCGCTGGCCTGAGGCCGAAGCATTCGCGCGGGCGCTCGAGCTGCACGCGCGGCTGGAGGACGACCTCCTGTTCGTCGAGCTGGAAGCGAAGCTGCCGACCGACAACGGTCCTCTTCCGGTGATGCGGGCCGAGCATGCGGAAATCGAGGACGGCCTGGCACGACTGGAGAGCCTGGAGGACACCGCCCCCGAATGGCGTCCACTTCTGACCCGGGTGCTCGGAGTCGCAAGGAGCCACTTCGAGAAGGAGGAGCGCGTTCTCTTCGCCTTCGCTTCCCACCAGATCGAAGCCTCGCGTCTCGAGGCGCTCGGCGAGCAATTTGAGAGGGCGAGGCACGCTGCCAAGTCCGCGTCGCAGTAGGACAACCCGATTGGAACGAACCGGGCGAACAGGCGCCTGGTCCAGCGATCCGGGGTGGACAGCAACTGAGGGGGCGATCGTCGAACGTTAGGTCGTCCGGTCTCCGCGCAGGACGTCTGCGGCGACCCCTTCGGAGCTCTTGTCAGGCCTCGGAGGGGCTCCTCAATGCCAGTTCGTGCAGCTCGAGGCGCTGCCTCATGTCCGGTTCCTGCTTGAGCCATTGGACGTTGAGGATTCCTCCCGGGAACGGTTGGCCGGTCTGCTGGAGCGCGACTTCACCGAGGCAGAGGCTCCAGCCTTCCAGCCAGGCACTCAGCTCGTGCCTCTGTGGTTCGGAGCCTGCGAAGACCACGTACAGATCGATATCACTCCCCGGGCCTGCGTGACCGCGCGCCGTGCTGCCCCCTAGAAAAATCCGGGAGACACCGAAACGCGTCGGGTCCATCTGATCGGCGAGGGCGGCGGCGAAGCGCTCACGCCACGCCCAGTGGTTTCGCTTGGCGGCTGTCCGCTCGCCCAGGAGCTCGGTGTGCTTCCACTCTAGATACTCGCTCAAGCGCGACGCGATGCGACGCAGGAGCTCTTCTTCCTCGGCGAGGAAGGGCTTCTGAGAGCCCATCGCTTCCTCGCCGTGGTCGCTCACCGAGATCTGACCTACGGCGACGCCCCACAACGTGATCGCTTCCGAGAGCTGTCGACCGTCAGCGGAGAATCCAGGTCCTACGTAGTGGCGCCCGAGGTAGACGATGCAGGCGCCGGTCGTGTCGGGGTTCTGCCAACCGGCCGGAATCTCGCGCACGACCCGGAGGAAGGCGTGACTTGGTGTCTGCCCACGATCCGAGACGACGGCATCGACTGCATAGAGGCACCGGAGCTCCTTGGCCCGCTCCTGTAGCGCCCGGATGTCTTTCATCTTCGAGCCTCCTGACCTCGCCGAGAGGTCACGATACCTCGAGACTGGTCGCGGCCCTCGCGAGATGTTGGCGCGGGTGCGTCGTCGAATCCTCCGACCACCTTGCGAGGCGATCGCTGCCGTCCGGCCCCAGGAAAGCGAGCGTTGGGCCAGGGAAGGGCCGCTGTCATGCCGCTCGCCGACGCTCCAGTGCGCCCTCACCCGGCCCGCGTGCGGGGCCCTCGCCTCCTCCGGGGAGTCGAGTTCGTCCACCACCCACCTTGGAGCGGTGTTGAGCCCTCCGTCAACAGGTCGCCGGTATCGCCCGAGGCCGAGTTGTCGTGAGTGTGGCGCTTAGCGGACACGCAGTGTCGCCTTCATCGTGGGATGAATGGTGCAGAAGTATCGGAGCTCGCCGGAGGTCTCGACCGTGAGCACCCAGGATTCGTTGGCAGGGATTGCTCCAGAGTCGAAGCTTCCCTCGGAGTCGGTCGCGGTGTGCGGATAGAAGTCGCGATTGACCCAGACGACGGTGTCCCCGCGATCGACGGTGAGATCGTCCGGACGGAATGCGTTGCCTTCGATCGTCACCGTGTGACGGCGCGGCCCGGTCCGTTCCTCGGCGGCGACGGTGAGGCTCACTCCTACGAGGAGGAGCCCCGCCGCCGCGAGTACGAGCGCGAGCCGCCGGGCAGCGAGCGCGCTCATCTGCTTCAGCTCTTGGTGAGGGACTTCAGAAGCTGACGCGCGTGCGCGAGGTGAGCATCGAAGGCCGGCCTAACCTTGACCAAGAGCGACTTCAGCTCGCCGTTCGTCGCGCCCGGGATCAGTGTGCTGTCGATCGCCGCGATCACCTGCTCGTGGTAGGCGACCTCGTGCTCGACGTAGGCCGTGTCGAATGCGGTGCCCTCGAGCTTCCTGAGGCGCGCGAGGTGCTCGTCACCGGCCTGCTTGAGGCTGGTACTGGTCGGGCTCTCCATCGGCGTCACTCTGAGGCGCGTGACCAGCGCAGTCGCGGCCTCGTTGACTCCGGTATGGTCGGTGATCATCAGCCGCGCGAACTCGACGACCGCTGGGTTCCGAGAGAGCTCGACGGCGAGCTTGCCGGCGTCGACGTCGACTTGGTTGGCGGTGACGACGATCGCCGCGATCTGGGCGTCGTCGATCTGGGCCGAGGCGGGGGCCACGGCGAGGAGCAGGGCAGTCGAGGCGGCGGCGAGGAGCGGGATCTTCATGGGTCCTCCTGGGGTTGGCTCAACGTCCGGGAGCGGGCGCCGGCGAGTTTCTAAAACTCACATGGGCGATTTTAGAGAGGGTTCCTATGGGATGTCAAGGGGTGGCGGGGGTCCCGATGTCCGCCGGCGCGAATCGAATGCTCAATTGGGCTGTCTGGGTTCGCGGGCGCTTCCGAAATCACCTCGAAGGCGATCGCCCGGGCTCTTGGGGCCTTGCTACCCGCGCCGGAATTGCTTTCTAGACGAGAGTGGGACTATTTTAGAGGAGTCCGTCCCGGCGCTCCCGGCCGTGACCGAGAGTTTCCATGTCCGAGCACACGAAGGCTCCACCCGATGTCACACCCGACGAGCTCGAGGAGCAGCTCGGCGGCCTGGCGCTGCTCGGTGACCCGGTGCGGCGGGCGATCTACCGCCAGGTCGTGTCGTCCGGTCGGGAGGTCAGCCGGGAAGAGGCGGCGCGTGCCGCAGGCGTGTCGAGGAGCGTCGCGAGCTTCCATCTCGATCGCCTGGCGGAGGAAGGACTCCTCGAGGTCAGCTTCCGTCGTCTCTCCGCGCGGAGCGGCCCGGGAGCGGGCCGGCCTTCCAAGCTCTACCGTCGGTCGGGTCGGCAGCTCGAAGTGTCGCTGCCGCCGCGCCGCTACGAGCTCGCGGCGCACCTGCTGGCCGAAGCGGTGGACCAGAGTCTCGCCTCGCAGGCGCGCGACGCACTGGCTGGAAGCGCGCGGGCGAGGGGGCATCGCCTGGGTGCCGAAGCGCGGGCGCGCGCCGGCGCGCGTGCCGGCCGGCGCCGCCTCCTGGCCGAGCTCGCGGCGGTCCTGGTAGCCCAGGGCTACGAGCCGGAGCTCGTCGGAACGGAGCTGCGGCTGCGCAACTGCCCGTTCCACGCGCTCGTGGGCGAGCACACGCAGCTCGTCTGCGGCATGAACCTCGACCTGCTCGAAGGCGTGGTCGACGGCCTGGCGGTCCGCGGGGCGAAGCCGGTGCTCGCCCCCCGCCCTGGCCTCTGCTGCGTGTGCGTCCTGCTCGACCGCGACGGTCGGCCTGGACCGCCGGAAAGTCCCGGTATCGGAGAAGTCGTCCCGCCGCCGCGCCCCGCGTGAACAGGGTGTCGCCGGGAACGACGCTTCAGCGCGAGAAGTCTCCGGCCGCCTCGGGCTGGTAGAGCACGGCCTCGACCCGCAGGCGCCGCAGGCCGCCCGGCACGGTCCATTCGATCTCGTCGCCGACGCGATAGCCGAGCATCGCGGCGCCGATCGGCGCGAACACCGAGATTCTCCCGTCGGCGAAGTCCGCATCCTGGGGGTAGACCAGCGCGTACTCGAGCGTCGTGCCCCGATCGAGATCGAGGAGCCGTGCCCTCGAGTTCATCGTGATGACGTCCGGCGGGATCTCGGCTGCCGGCACCACGCTCGCGCGTTGGATCTCGGCGACGAGATCGCGCACGTCGTCGCGGTCCCAGTCGGCCGTGGGTCGATCGAGGAGCGCGATCAGGCGTTTGCGGTCCTCGGCCGTCAGAAAGATGTTGCGCTCACTCAACTCGAACCCTCCTCGGCGGGCCGTCGCCGACCGTCTCCATCTTACTCCGGGGCGGCCCCCCCCGGCGTAGACAACATCAGCTACCGCTACCTGCCGACATTCATCTACCCGATCACCGCGACCCTGATGCGGTTTCTTGCAGAAAAGGGGGCACGGCGTGGAGGAGGTGGAGAAGATGCACCAAGCGTGGCTGAAGTCAGGGATCCTCGAGGTCACGCTCTGGGGCCAGCCGTACGTCCGCGACGGCGACCTCTGAGATCGGTTCGGAATCACTGCGGGGCGTCCAGCCTTGGTCGGACCGGGTCTTCGCGGGCTCCGGGTCGGTCCGAGCCTCGTGGCGATGCGTCGAGCCCGCGGGAGGGCAGCGAGCCGGGATCGACCGGTCGTGGGCTCGCCACCGCTCCCGGAATCCGGTCGCGGAGCAGGTCGGGCGTCGACTGGTCGAGGAGCCGGCCGCCGCCGGACCAGATCTGGAAGTGCAGGCTCTGCTCGTAAACACACCCGACATCGGCTTCAACCTTTCGCTCGGGCGCATCGCGCTCGGCAGTTAGAACCTTCGTTCTCCGCCGGACCGGCGCGCTATCGTCGCCGCGTATGGAGATCCTCTACGTCGTTGTCCCCCTGCTGCTGATCGGCGTCGTGCTGGCAGCGGTCTGGCTCGAGCGCTGGAGCGTGCCGGTGATTCTGATCGCTCTCGGACTCGGCATCGTGTTTGGGAGCGACGTGCTGAACGTTTGGCATTTCGATGACGTCGAGCTGACCAGCCAGGTGGCGAATCTGGCGCTGGTCTTCATCCTCTTCCAGGGCGGCTTCTCCTCGAAGCGAGAGGACCTGCGCGCGGTCGCCCTGCCGGCGCTCGGCCTGGCGACCTGGGGGGTCCTTCTGACGGCGGCTTTCACCTTCGTCAGCCTGCGTTTCGCGCTCGGTTGGCCGTTCCAGATCGCCCTCTTGCTGTCGGTGATCATCTCGTCGACCGACGCCGCCGCGACCTTCTCGATCCTGCGCCGCCAAGCCCTGCCGGGAAAACTGGCCTCGACGATCGAGATCGAGAGCGCGGCAAACGACCCGATGGCGATCCTGACCACTCTGGTCGTGGTGGAGGCCTTCGCCACAGGAGCGAGTCAGGGGTGGCTGACGGTCCCGATCTTCCTCTGGAAGTTCGCGGCAGGGCCGCTGCTCGGCTGGCTGATCGCGGAAGGGGCGCTCCGGATCTTCGATCGCCTGAACCCACAGGACCGCGGCTACTACTATGTCCTGCTGCTCGGTGTCGTGCTGCTCAGCTACGGCCTGACCGAGCTGGTCCGCGCGAGCGGGATGCTGGCCGCCTTCACCGCCGGGCTGGTGATGGGCAATCGCAAGTTCGTCTACCGACAGGGGGTGGCGAACTTCGCCGCGGCGCTTGCGATGATCGCCAACATCGGCGTCTTCGTGCTGATGGGGGTGCTGGTCTTTCCGAGTCAGTGGGCGGACATCTGGATGGACGGGATCCTGCTGTTCGTGGTCCTGACCTTCGTCGCCCGGCCGCTCGCGGTCTGGCTCGGCACCGTCGGCATGGGGATCCCGCGCCGCGACCGCCACTTCATGAGCTGGGCGGGGCTGCGCGGCGCTGTGCCGATCGTGCTCGCCATCTACCCGATGGCTGCCGGCCTCGAGGTCGGCGGGCAGATCTTCAACCTCGTCTTCTTCGCGGTTCTGCTGTCGGTCTCGATTCAGGGGTCGACCCTTGGCATGTTCGCACGTCAGCTTGGCCTGGCCGAGCCGAAGCGACCGATGCCGCGTTACGGCGTCGAGCTGGTCACCATGGCCAGGAGCGAGCTCGGGCTGTTCGTCGTCGACCTGCCCGGCCCGAAGGGGCGCCCCGGCGCGCGCGTGCGCGACCTCGTCCTGCCGTCGGAAGCGCTCGTCATGCTGATCGCGCGCGGCGAAGAGGTCGTTCCGCCGACCGGCAACACGCGGCTGCGCGGCTGGGACCAGGTCACCGTGCTGGCCCTGCCGCGGGACGAGGAGCAGGTCCGCCGCGCGCTGCTCGAGCGCTTCGAAGGCGACGTGCCGGGGGGAGAGGAGAGGGCGGAGGCGGCGCTCGCCGCGCTCTCGGCCGGTGAGCAGGTGGCGCTCGCCGCGTTGCGCGACCACGCGGTGCTGCTCGGCCACGGACGGGTCGGCGCGATTCTCGCCACTATGCTGCGGCGCGCCGACCAACCGTTCGTGGTCGTCGAGCAGGACGCCGTGATCGTCGAGCGGCTGCGCCGGCGCGGGGTGCTGGCGATGGCGGGTTCAGCGGAATCCGCTTCGGCGCTTGATCGCGCCGGGGTCGACCGCGCGCGCATGCTGCTCGTCACCACCGCGAGCGTGCTCGCCACCGCGAGGGCGGTCGAGTATGCGCAGGAGGTCAACCCGGAGATCGACGTGATCGCCCGCGTGCACTTCGTCGAGCAGCGCCGGCGCCTCGAGCGCCTGCCGCGCACGCGCACAGTGCACGGCGAGGAGGAGCTCGCCTACGCCATGGCCCGCCTCGCGCTCGCCGAATTCGGATTCGACGAGGACGAAGCCGAGGCGTGGGTCGACGACACCCGCGTTGCGGCGCGCGAGATCGCGCCGCTGCCGGACCCGGTAGCCTGACCGCCGGATAGGCTCGGTCGCGAGCACGGGCACCTTGGCGGCGACGACGCCGAACGCGACCAGCCCGCTCACGGCGAGCGCAGAGGCCGTCGACGCGTGGATGGCACGGGTGGAGCGATCCGCTTGTGGCCGCCGCGTTCGCCGTCGAGGAGGCGGCCGGCCGCCGGTGCTACGGGTTGACCGAAATCGAGGTCTCCGGGCTGGGGCGGACCAACCGGATGTCGCACTACTCGCGCTGGGGCGCAGGCTACTGCGGTGCGTGCGGCGCGATCTCCTGGAACGACTTCCGGGAGCCTTCCAGTGCGTACGTTCGGCCGCCCACGCCCGTGGCCCGCCGCTGACCCTTCGCTGGAGCTCGCGGAGTCTTCCGAAGCGCTGAGAGGCCTCGACGAGCGGCGGACGTGATCCCGCCACCTACGGACGCGCTCGAGGCCTCGACCTTCACCCAGTTGCCCCCTGAGGGTGAGCACTCGAGGTGTCGTTACAGCGGGCATGGGGCCGCCGTCGGCGGCGGAACAGACGGCGAATCGCCGGCCACGCTCTGGGGATGCGCTCGACCGATTGGCTGAAGCCCATCGAATCTGCTTCGTGACCTGCTAGCAGGGAAGGCATCGCTAACGAGCTCCAGGCAGGCGAGCGCCGCGCCAGCCAGAGGCCGCTGTCACGCCGCTCGCCCACGCGCCAGGGTGCTTCCACCCGGCCTGCGCGCGAGCCCCTCGTCTCCTCCGGGGCGTCGTGCTCGTCCACCACCCACCCTGGAGCGGCCTGGAGCTCTTCGTCCACGGGTCGCCACCGCCGCCCGAAGGCGAGTCGCGGTGCCGTCATCCCTCTCCTTTCGCCGGGCCTCCGCCCAACGTCCCGAAAACCGTGCCCGAGGTGCGCCCGGCCGCAAGGCCAAGCCTGCGGCGCGCCGACTGACGTCAAGCGGCGCGGCCTTGTCGGCCGGGCTCCGTTCACCCCGGGCTCCCACCGGGCCGTGTTGGACGGAAACCACAACGAAAGGAGAAAGCAGATGACCAGCAAGACCACGATCACCCTCTACGGCAACGTCGGCAACGACCCGGAGACCCGCACCATCCCCGGCAAGCAGGTCACGAAGCAGTTCTACGACCCGATCATCGACGACATGGTCGAGCGCGAGTTCACCACGCCCGAGCGCGAGGTCCGGACCTTCTCGATCGCCGTCAGCAAGAAGGACGCCGAGGGCAACGACATCACCCGCTGGATCCGCTGCGACGACTGGAACCGCCACTCCCGCCTGGTCGGCAAGGGCGACCGGGTGAAGGTCAAGGGCCACTTCCGCGAGCGCAGCTACGAGAAGGACGGCGAGACCAAGACCGTCCGCAACTTCGTCGTCGAGGACCTCAAGATCGAGCGCCACAAGATCCGCCAGCGGGCGGAGTAGCAGGCGGGCTCAGGGGCCGCCCCGGCTGGGGCGGCCCCTGGTGATCGGCACCCTACCAGCGCTCCCCGGGGCGCAAGATCACAAGTGCGTCTTGCGTCTCTTGCCTCTGGAGCCACGATCACTATGGCCCGGGGGATGGCGCATCGTCTATTCTTGAGGCGATGACTCCCGGGCCGGCTTCGAAAGGTGGGGTTGGTGAGCAAGGGCGTGAGGAGGCAGCGCCGGCGACCTTTAGCGCGCCGGGCGCAAAAGCGAACCGTCGCCGTGATCAAGCGAGGCGCGGCTAGAGTGGCGCTCAACGCTGACAAGCCTCACCTCTGGAAGGCCGACATCGCGGCATCCGTCGACCACTTCAACCGATGGTTTATGCGTTTTGCTCCGAAGGCCTACCGGACCACGCGCGTTCAGACCACCGAGCGCGTGAAGGAGGCACTACTCAAGTCCAAGGATCTCCGGGACCTCAGCCCGGACCTCTTGCGAAAGCACCCCGAGGTGCTGGTGACACTTCGCATGGCGACCGCGCCGCCTATCGCACGCGATCGCCTAATCGGGCTGGCGGGTACGACGTCGAACTTGGTGCACCGAATGGAAGACGGCAATCTTCCGAAGAGGATGGCGAGCACGGAGCTGACCGGGAGCCTGGGCCGGATCTGTAAGGTGCTCACGGAGCTTCTTGATCGAGACATCTTCCCTTGGCTGGAGGGTGGCAAGAGGCCAACGGAACTTGAGCGTGACCGCGCCTCAACGATCGTCGCTGACCGCCTATGCGGGGCGATCGCTGACCCGATAGTGAGGAACTCGCAAGAGCAGCGGCAGCTTGAGCTCGTCGAGACGTTCCTAGAGAAGCGCGGCTACCGCAGAAAGCAGCACGGGGGCGGTCGCCCGATTGTCGAGATGGAACTCGGAACGTTCGCCTTTCGGCTCAATCTCGTCGTCGGTCAGGCCAAGAAGGTGAACATCCCTATCGATGTTGTGATCCAGCCGAAGAAGCCCCGCCCGGGGCGAATGCCTATCCTGATCGAAGCCAAGTCGGCAGGAGACTTCACGAACACCAACAAGCGGCGAAAAGAGGAGGCGACCAAGATTCACCAGTTGCGGAGTGCGTACGGCAAGGACACCCAGCTGATTCTCTTTCTTTGTGGGTACTTTGACAGCGGCTACCTCGGCTACGAGGCCGCTGAGGGGCTCGACTGGGTGTGGGAACACAGGATAGAGGACTTGCTCGAGCTAGGGCTCTAGATGGCATCAGATCGAGAACTTGCGGCCAGAGAAGCTCGGCGGCTTGAAGTCCAGGCGGCGCTCGATTCGCGGAAGTCGGCGCTCGAGAGGAACCGATTGGGCCAGTTCGCAACGCCCCCGACTCTCGCCACTGAGATTGCTCGATTCGCGAGGACACTGCTTCGAGGCCGCCTGCGCAACTTGGACTTCGCGGATCCAGCGGTTGGGTCAGGCGCATTCTTCTCGGCTGCTTGCAGGGTCTTCACAAGCAAGAAACTGTCTTCTTCAACTGGAGTGGAGTTGGATCCCGCATTCGCGGCGACGGCTCGTGAGCTTTGGGAAGACTTCGGGCTCCATGTTCTCGAAGGGGATTTCACCGACCCCGCGACACTCGAAGGAAGCGTGGCGCGCCCGAATCTCATCCTGACGAATCCGCCGTACGTTCGACATCACCACATCAGTAGCGAGCAGAAGACGCGACTCCAGGCAAGGTTGGTGCGAGAGCTCGGTGTGCAGGCCAGTGGACTCGCTGGTCTATACGTCTACTTCCTCCTTCTCGCAACGGCCTGGATGTCAGACGATGGGCTTGCTATCTGGCTGATCCCGTCAGAGTTCATGGATGTGAACTACGGAGAGGTGCTGCGGCGATTTCTCGCAGAGCGCGTTTCGCTGGTACGGATTCACCGATTCGATCCAAATGAGGTGCAGTTCGATGACGCGCTCGTGTCGTCGGCAATAGTCGTCTTCCGCAAGAAGCCTCCCGCACCAGGCACCTCGGCGCAATTCACTTTTGGGGGTTCCCTGGCCAAGCCGCACCTTGAAGAGGAGATTCAGCTTCGCCGGCTTGCGGACGAAGGCAAGTGGACGCGGTTCCCTCGGTCGGGTGGAGACCGTGCGGAGCTCTCAGCGTCGGGGCTCCTTCTTGGAGATCTCTTCAAGATTCAGCGCGGCCTGGCGACGGGTGCCAATCGGGTGTTCATCCTGAGCCGGGAGGAGGCGGTGCGACACGGGCTTCCAGAGCGATTCCTGCGACCGATTCTTCCGAGCCCACGACATCTTTCCGGCACGGTAGTAGAGGCCGAGGAAGACGGCTATCCCAAGCTAGACAGACAGTTCTGCTTGATTGACTGTGACCTCCCGGAACTTCAAGTGCGGGAGAAGTACCCGCTACTTTGGTCCTATCTCCAAGACGCGGAGAAGCAGGGTGCCCGAGACCGCTACCTGTCGCAGAAGAGGTCGCCCTGGTATCGGCAGGAGCGGAGGGCACCAGCGCCGTTCCTTTGCACCTACATGGGCAGAGGGGCTGAAGACGCAAGACCCTTTCGATTCATCTGGAACTGCTCGGACGCCACGGCAACGAACCTGTACCTGCTGCTCTATCCGGTAGGCCATCTCGCTGGTGCACTAGAGCGTGATCCCCAGCTCTTGGCCAAGTTGTTCGAGATGTTGTGTCGAATCACTGGCCAGAATCTCCGGCAGGCTGGGCGGGTCTACGGGGGTGGCTTGCACAAGATCGAACCGAGGGAATTGGCCCAGGTCGCCGTTGGCTCCCTCCTACGAGACCTTGGCCTTGAGGAGCAGGTGACGGCACCCACTCTCTTCGGCCAGGCAGCGACCTCTTGACAAGTCATGCCCGCCGGTTGCCAAGGAGCGCTGAAACCCGACGACCGAGTTGGCTGATGTCGCGTGGCCGATCGGCGATATCCCGCGCGAAGGCCGTGCCGAAGAAGGCCGCGAGCGAGGGTGGTGAAGCCGGTAGATGCCTCTCTATCGGTGTCCACCGTCCCGACTGAATCAGTGGGGGAAGCTCCTCGGGGGACGCAGCGAACGGCCGCTGCCCGGTGAGGATCTCGTAGAAGGTGACCGCCAAGGCCCAGAGGTCGAAGCTCGGGTTGGCGCGCTGGTGGTTGTGCGCCTCGGGCGACAGGTAGGCCGGCGTGCCGACCACGACGTGGCCGCCGACGCCCGACATCGTTGCCTCGCGCTCGAGCCGCGCCAGGCCGAAGTCGAGGAGCTTCAGGTCGCCAGCGCTGTTGAAGGCGATGTTGCGCGGCTTGATGTCGCGGTGGACGACCCCGGCCTTGTGGAGGCAGGCGACGACCTCGGTCACCTCGAGCATTACCTCGATCGCGACGTCGAGCGGCAGCGGGATGCGCTCGGCTAACGTGCTCCCGTCGACGAACTCCATGATGATCATCGGCGTCCCGCGGTAGACCTTGAAGCCGTAGACGATCGCGAGGTTGCGGTGCGAGACCGCGGCGAGCGTCTGCGCCTCGCGGCGGAGGCGGGCGATGTCGTTCGGCGAACAGACTGTCGGCAGTGTCTTGACCGCCACCCGGCGGCCGAGCGAGAGGTCGACCGCTTCGTAGACGACGCCCGAGCCCCCCTTGCCGAGCCGGCGCTCGAACTGGAGCCGGCCCGGAATCGCCTTCGGAACGATGCTCTGTCGGAGGGTCGAGCCGCAGCGGCTGCAGTAGCGGTGGTCGGCCGAGTAAACCCAGCCGCAGGCACACTCGGAGCCGACCGGCACCTGGTCGATGCTCTCGGGGCCTTCCGGACTGCCTGGACCCGCGAGCCGGTACTCGGAGCGTTCCTCGGCGATCTCCGACTGGACGGCCTCCGCCATGCGGACGAGGGCCTCGGCGACCTGTTCCCGCTCGATCCCTTCGCCGAGACACTTGTCGACAGCACGGCGCAGGTAGCGGTTGGCCGCCACCGAGCCGCACAGCTCGGTCTTCGGGTCGTCGATCGCGCGCACGTGTGGCCTTCTGTCCAGTGACTCTGAACAAAAGTTCACGTATGCTAAGAGTCTGGAGTGAAGTTGTCCATACCCCGACAGAGATGAAGACCCCACCCACCGCCGCCCTGACCCCCGGGGAAGTGACCGCCGTGCTGCGCGCCGCCAGCGAAGGCAGGCACGGCGTGCGCGACCGCGCGATGCTGCTGACCCTCTACCACCATGGGCTGCGGGTCAGCGAGCTCTGCCGGCTCACGCTTCCCGATCTGAACTTCGAGGCCCGGACGTTGTGGGTCGAGCGATTGAACCGCGGGCACGCGGGATTCCATCCCGTGCCGGAGGACGAGGCCAGGGCGCTCGCGGCGTACCTCGAAGAGCGCAGGGGGGACGGCACGCTTCACCTTCCGCCGCTCTTCCTCAACGAGCGGCGCGGCACGCTCACCCGCAACGCGGTCTACTACCTGGTGCGACGGGCCGGCGAAGGAGCCGGGCTCACCCGCCCGTTGTATCCGCACCTTCTTCGCCGATCGGCGGGGTCGAATCTGGTCGGCGAAGGGCACGACGTTCGGCTCGTGCAGGACTATCTCGGATTGCGCACCGCCCGGAGCGTCTTGCGGTTCGCCGGCGAGAGCTCGCCGGGGAGCCCGAGCGCCGAGCGGTTTTCGGCACTGGTGCATACCCTTGGAGGGGAGGCTGGAGGAGGATGACGGACAGTGACGCGCAGGACGAGTTGAATCCGCTGAAGCTCGCCGCGACGCTGCATTGGCAATCCGACGACCGGATCGCCGCGCGGAACGTCGAGTCGAAGCGCGTGCTGGACTACTGGCTGCAGCAGCTGGAGCACTTCGAGCCGATCTTCGCCCCCGAGTACCTCGAGGCGCCCGCGCTGTTCGGAGAGCTGCTCATCGAGGAGATCGGCCACGCCGGCCGCATGCTCCGGGCGCAGGAGGACGGCCGATTCCACCACTGGGGGCTCTGCCAGCACCTGCTCGCCGAGTCACAGCGGGCGGTGGCCTCGAGCGCCCTGCTCTCGCGCGACCTTTCCGAGCTCGCGGTCGCCGTTGCAATGCGGCTCGATCCCGGTCACTATCACCTGAGCTGGACCGAGGACCTTCGGGCCAAGGCGTGGTGCGTGCACGCGGATGCGTGCCGGCGCCTCAACCTGGTCGAGGAGGCGCGGGCCGCCGTGGGCGAGGCGCTGAAGCACGCCCGGGAGGGGACGTCGAGCGCGGAGCTCGCCGCCCGGATCGAGAAGACCGAGATGAGCCTGAGTCGGCGCGTGGACGGGAAGCAGTGGAATGGGCGCGGCTGCGTTTCGATGGGGTCGCCACTGCCGATCCGGGTGGCCGACGATCCCTCGTCTCACTCCCGGGTGTCGTGACGGATACCCTGACGATGGCCCGCCAGCGGTCGGACGAGCGCCCAAAGGGGCGGAGCAGCCGAGGCAACCGGAGCCAGCGAAGCCGGGAGCTGCCCGAAAAGCAGCTCTCCCCTTCGGAGTGGCGGATCATGCAGGCCTGCTGGAAGCTCGGCCGCACGACGATCCGCGACATCCTCCTCGACATCGCCGACCGACCGCCTGCGATGTCGTACACCACGGTCCACATGCTGCTCACGCGGATCGTCGAAAAGGGCTACATCGCGCTCGAGCAGGACCGCGGCAACAACTACTACGCCCCGGCCGTCGAGCGCGCCACCATCGTCCGCCTAGCCGCCGAAGACTTCGTCGACAACATCCTCGCCGGCGAAGCCGAGAACCTCGCGATCCTCGACGAGGTTCTGGCGGACCGGAAGGTGCCGCGCTCGCGCGGCCGGAAACACAGCTGAGCAGGCGGGTCGCCGGTGCGGCCTAGCTGGCGCACCGGGGCGCGAGTTGATCTGGTGAGGTCCAAGTGACGCTGGATGCCCAGATCGAAAGAGTCGCCGACCATCTCCAGGCGGCCGGTGCCGTAGCAGTCGTCGGGGCTGGATTCTCCTGGCCGGCGGGAATCCCCTTGGCCTACCATCTCGCGCCGCTTCTTTGGCAGGCGCTCGACGAGAACGCCTCGGCGCGTGCGGCTTTGGCGCTGAGGCTCGGTCGAGTCGATTCGCCAGGGCAGGTCCTCATTGGACACGACGCGGCGAGGCTGAGGCAGGCCTACGACGTCGTCCGGCAGAACGACGGCGTGCGGTGGAGCTTTCAGGCCGCGTTCGCGGCGCGAGACGCCTCGATCAACCATCAGTCCACCGCGCACGACGCTCTCGCGCGGCTCTTTCATCGCGGTACCGCTGAGATCGTCATCTCGTTCAACTGGGACACGCTCCTCGAGCGCTGCTTCGCTAGGAGGTACGGTGGTCGCCTTGCCGTCGGCGAGCGATTCTGGAAACCCCATGGTGACGCCGCGAGGTCAGACGAACATTGGGTCCTGCCCGGGGACTCCGGCCACCTGCCAGACGCGATCGTAGAGCGCGTGAATGAGCTAGTTCGCGAGCGCCCGCGACTACTTCTTATTGTTGGGTACTCAGAGTCCGATGAGTGGGTCGCCGATCAATTGACGAAACCACTCGCCGACCGGTGGCTCGTCAGTCGCATCGGTCCGGACGCATCGGGGGACCTCGCCTTGCGCGGATCTGCGGATGAGGTTCTTACCCGACTCGCGGCGCGCCTTGTCCCCGAGCCTGAACTGTTGGGATGGCGCTTCGCAGGTCTGGCCGAGAGCCGAGGGCTCGGTCCGGCATTGTTGGGGCTTCCTCTGGGGATTGCTGACGCAGGCGCTTGTCCGAAGCTGCCGGAAGTTGATCAGGTGCTGTCGAGGCTGCACGCAGGGCATTCCGCGGCGGTAGTTGGTCCCCCGGGGTCCGGCAAGTCGCTCTGCGCTGCTCAGAGTCTCCTGGAGCTCTCGGCACTCGGTTACAGCATCATCCGACCGATTGAGCTCCTGCGGGACGGTTGTGAGATTCCGCTTGCTGGGCAGCGGTTCCCGCACGTGGTCTTCATTGACGATGCGCACCTGGAGTCGCGCTCGCTCCTGCGAAGACTTCGCGAGGTGGCGAACGAGCGGTTGCTCTTGCTCGTCGCGGCTACGGAGTCAGAAGGCGTGGAGGTCGATCGAGGGGCGATCCGTATCGATACCCGGCGGGCCGTGGCGTCGATCGCCGGAGGTTTGCGGACCGATCTGCGGCGAACGCTAGCCGCGGTGAGAGCGCTCGATGACCGGGTCGGTGAGGGCTACCTCGACGAGACGATCGAAGCGAGGATCTCTGAGGCCGAGCGATCGGAACAGCCGTGGCAGTTCTGCTTCGTCCTAGGCGGTGGGTGGCGCCGCGCGAGCGAGGCCGTTGATGCAGCTCGCGTCGCGGGAGCCGACCTTGTCTTGGTCGCGGCGGCTGTACATCAGCTGGTCACTCTTGATTCGCAGGGTCGCCCCGACGCAGTCGGTGCGCTGGCTGCGGCCGCAGGGGTCTCTTCCGAGTCCTTCGTTTCGGCGATCCAGTGGCTCGTGCGCGAGCGCCTCTTGCTTTCGGCGGACGACCTCAGGTGTCCTCACCAACGCTTGGCCATGGTGGTCCTCGGAGCGGTCTATCAAGGGTTGACCGCCGACCGGCGCGCACTCTTCTTCGAAATCTGCCGAGCGGCAGTCGGCGACCGTCGGATGCCTCTTCTGGGAGTGCACTCGCTCCTGGACACGCTTCGATTTGCGGATGCGATTCGGTGGAACCTCAACAGTCTTCTGGGATCCAGAGTCGAGTCTGACCTTCTCGCGCGCTGCTTTGAGTCGAAGGACGCGGAGGTGCGGATGGCGGCTGCGCTGTTGCTGACGGACCTGGAAGCCTTCACCGACGATTGGCTTGAGGCCACACTTCGACCGCGCATACCCGACCTGACTCGGTGGATAGCGGAGGCCGAGCATCCCTCAGGGTTCGGTTTGTCTCGGCTCATGAACAACGTCTACAACCGCGATCGAGCGTTCGCCGAGGAGATCTGCGACAGGGTAGACGCCAGAGCCCTGGCCGAGGTGGTGTCCTGTGCTGGATCTTCGGCGGCATGGTCGATGGCCGAGTTGATCGACCGCCTCCGACTAGGCACCAGCGCTTCGTGGCGTGCGTTGTTCGTGAGCGCGCTGGATCGAGCGAAGCTTCTATCTGCGGGGGAGGAGTGGTCCGAAGAGCACCTTGCGGAATTCGCTCGGCTTGCCGCCGGCGTTGGTGCATACGACGAGGATCTCGGGCTCTCGATGATGGAGCGCGCGGAGCCGCGATTCAGGCGTTGGTTTTCAGCCACTCCTCTGGAAGCCTTCCGAAACCTGGACGATCTTCTGTTCCACTTTCTCCGCGTCTGGGACCCGCTGGGTATCTACGTTGGCAGCCTGCGACCCTCTTCGCGAGCGCGCGCGCTGGCTCGGAGGTTGCTCGAAGACATCGACCCCTCCGCGCTGGCGGCGAGCATCTCAGCAGGCTCTAGAGCGAGCCTTGAGGACTACGCGAAGCTGCTCGGTTACTTCGCGAGGACCAAGCCGCGACTTCATCGAGCTGTGGTCACCGCGATCGACCTCGATCGGCTGGCCGCGGCCTTCGAAGGGCACTGGAAACGGCTTCCGCACGAGCTCGAGATCCTCGCTGGTCAGCTCAGAGCGGGACCGGATCACGAGCCAGTGGTGTCGTGGCTCAGGCGCCATTCGGACCGCATCGAGGTTCTAGCCGTGCGCTTGGCGATCATGTCTCCCAGCCTGGCGGCGGACGTAGTGAAGCGCGGCGGAAGTGTGGCGCTCGATCAGTCGATGACCTTCGAGTGGTTCGGGGTCGCGTACATCATCGATTCCCTCGCTCGCGAGAGGCCAGACCTAGTTGAGGCGCTGGTCGGTCCCCATGTCGACAAGGCCGCCGAGGCGCTCGCACGAAACCAGGCCAACACATACGACCACGTGGATGCCTTCGTCAGCGTCCTTGCGGAGCATGCACCGGGCGCGCTCGCTCGAATTCTGGATCGGGTGAATCCGGGTGCCGCCGAGGTGGCCTGGGCGGCTTGCCTGGAGGGAAGCCCTGGCGCGCGACGGTCCGCCGCGAAGCTGATCGCCGCCGCGCTCGTGCACGGGGGCGAGATCGCCGAGGTGGCCGGGAGGCTGCGGTCGAGGTATCCGAAGGCGTCCGTTCCGGCGTCGAAGCTTTCCTTCGAGATTAGCGGCCTACGTCAGTCGAGGCGCAAGGCCAAGGCTCGCCGTCCGCTCCGATGAGGAGGCTGCTTCGGAGGGGCTGGTTGCGGGATTGCTCGTGACACTCTACAATTGTTGATATTGGCGCCGAGCTCGCTGGAGAGGGCGCCGCTGGACCGGGCGGCGAGGCGGACGAGCGCCCGCCACTCAACGAACGTTGACCAAGAGCGAGCCGGGAGTAGAATGCTGAGCGTAGTTCGATGCCGCGAGATCCTCGGCGCCGATTGCCGGCTGTCCGATGCCGAAGTCGAGAAGCTGCGCGACTTCGTCTACGGCTTCGCGGACCTCGCGCTGCGGGTCGCCAGGGAGAATCATGACGAAGGCCGGAGCTGGAACTCTCGTCGGCAGCGCTGGGAAGAGCGCCAAGCGGAGCGCCTCCCGGGCGGTCGTCTACTGCCGGGTGTCCAGCCACGAGCAGCTCAAGGGCCTGAGCCTGGAGACGCAGTCGAAAGCGTGCATCGACTACTGCCGTTCCCAGGGGATGGAGGTGGCGGAGGTCTTCGTGGAGCGGGCCGAGTCGGCGAGCACGACCGACCGGACGCAGCTCCAGCGGATGCTGACCTACTGCCGGACGCACCGGGGGCGGGTCCACTTCCTGGTGGTCTACATGCTGGACCGCTTCGCGCGGAACCAATACGACCATCACGCCTTGAAGGCCTATCTCCAGAAGCTCGGGATCACGCTGCGGGCGGTGGCGCAGCCGATCGACGACTCGGCGACCGGGAAGCTGATGGACGGCATCCTGGCGGCGTTCAACGAGTTCGACAACAACGTCCGCCGGGAGCGCTGCGTGGGTGGGATGCAGGCGGCGGCGAGCCGGGGGCGATGGGTCTTCCCGCCGCCGCTGGGCTACCGGGTGGCGCTCAAGGCTGACGGCTCGAAGACGATCGAGCCCGACCCGCAGGCGGCTCCTCTCGTCCGCCACGCCTTCGCGATGGCGGCCTCGGGCCTTCACAGCGTCGCCGAGATCCTGCGCGAGCTGCGTCGGCGCGGCCTCACCGGCCGGCGCGGCGCGGAGTTGTCGAGCGGGATGCTCCACAAGCTCCTGCGCAAGACCGTCTACCACGGTCGAGTGGTCGTCGAGGACTGGGGCATCGACGTCGCCGGCGACTTCGAGCCGCTCGTCGACGAGGAGACCTTCACCAAGGCCCAGGCCGCGATCACCTGGGCCAAGCCGCTCCTCGCCGGCTACCAGCGCAACCACCCGGACTTCCCGCTCCGGCGCTTCGTGCGTTGCGCGCACTGCTCGAAGCCGATCTCGGGAGCCTGGTCGAAGGGGAAGCGGGCGCGCTACGCCTACTACAACTGCCCCGGTTGCCGGCGGATCAACGTCCCGCAGCAGCAGTTCGAGGCGCGTTTCGTCGAGCTCCTGGACCGCCTCACGCCGCGGCCGGAGGTCCTGAAGCTCCTCTCCGCCGCGGTGCTCGAGCGCTGGAACGAGGAGCAGAAGGGCGTCGCCGAGAAGCGCCGGGCGATCGAGCAGCGGCTGGAGGTTCTCCAGCAGCGCAAAGAGCGCGTCGTGAGCGCCTACCTCTACGAGGGGACGATCGACAAGGAGACCTACCAGTCGCACCTGGCGCGCGTCGAGGAGGAGCTGACGCTCGCCAAGATCGACCGGCACGAGGCCGAGATCGACGAGTTCGACATCGAGGGCACCTTGGCGTTCGCCGAACACCTGGTGACCCACTCGAGTCGCTTGTGGCTAGAGGCCGCGCTCGATCAGCGGCAGCGCCTGCAGAAGCTGTTCTTCCCCGAAGGTCTCAGCTTCGACGGCGAAGAATTTCGAACACCCCTAACCTGTCCATTTTTCATGAACATCGAGGGGACTTCCCACCAGGTGAGTGAATTGGTGGAGCAGAAGGGATTCGAACCCTCGACCCCCACGTTGCGAACGTGGTGCTCTCCCAGCTGAGCTACTGCCCCACTCGGGGACGGCTACTCTACCTTCGAGGCCGCGGGCGGGGCAACCCCTGCGGTGCCCCCTGCGATGGCCCCCGTGGTGCTCGGCGGGGCGGCGGGGGCGGGGCGGCCGATCGCTTCGGCCAGGGTGCGATCGCCGGCGGCGTCGCAGAAGCCGCGCAGGAAGCGGGTGCGCATCGCCGTGATGCCGGCGAAGGGGCCGACCGCCGGCAGGTCGTCGGCGAGCTCGCGCTCGTAGAGGCGCAGCAGCTCGCCGACGCGTGAGGCGAGCGCCCCGCGCGAGGCGGCGAAGCGCGGCGAGTAGAGACGCGTACGCACGACGAGGCCGGCCGATTCGAGCGGCGCGAGGGCGCGCTGCAGCCGCGGCGGGGCGACCGCCAGCTCTTCGGCGAGGCTCGAGAGGCCGAGCGGCCGCTCGCCGCGCTCCCCGTGCTCGGCGAGCAGGGCGAGCGCGGCGAGCCCGAGCCACGGATCGCTCGCCAGGTGCTCGCGTTCGCCCTCGCGATCGCCGAGCATCGCCCGCCGGTGCTGGTGGCAATAGGCGACGAGGTTGCCGGCGAGCACGATCCACCAGCCGACCTGGAGCGAGACCATGAAGAAGAACGCCACGGCGAAGCCGCCGTAGACGATCTGGTTGGTGCGGCCGAAGAGATCGAGGTAACCGACGAAGCCGCGCCGCAGGAGCTCGAGCCCGGCCGAGGCGAGGACTCCGCCGAGCAGCGCGCTGCGCGCCCGCACGTGCGTGTTCGGCACCAGGGCGTAGAGCAGGGTCAACCCGAGGGCGGTGGCGAGCGTCGGCAGCACGGCGAGCGGCGAGGTGCCGGCGAGCAGCGGCTCGGTGCGCAACTGCTCGACCATGTTGTAGAGGCCGGAGAGAGCCGTGCCGATGAGCAGCGGCCCGGTGGCGAGGAGCAGCAGGTAGGAGACCAGCCGGACGCTCCAGGGCCGGCGCGCCGAGGCCTCCCAGGTGCGGTTGATCGTCTCCTCGACCGCGAAGAAGACGCCGAGCACGACGATCGCGAAGCCGATGAGGCCGGGCCCACGGATCGTCTCGGCCTGGGCAACGAAGCGCTCGAGCGCGGCGAGCGTCGCTTCCTCCGAGTACGGGAGGATTTCGGTCAGCAGGTCGAGGAGCTGCCGCTGGTACTGGGTGAAGGCACGGGCGCCGACCGCCGCGAAGGCGGCGAGCAGCGGCACCAGCGAGACGACGGTGATGAAGGCGAGCGCCGAAGCGCGCAGGCCGATCCCTTCGGCGCCGGCGCGGCGCCAGACGATGAGCAGGAAGCGGCCGAACTCCCGGATCTCGTGTCGGATGCGCTGCAGGCGACGGCGCAGGCCGTCGCGGCGTGCCTCCCGTCGCGAGGACTCGGACGCCGTCGGCTCCCCGCCGACCGGCTCGCTTACCACGGGACAGTGGTGCCCGACAGCGGCAGCTCGGGCCGCACCCAGCCGAGCGCCGGGATCGCTGCCGCCAGCGCCTTGCGCGCCGGGTCCTCGCCGTGATTGAGGAAGACGCGCGCCGGCGGCGCCGGGAAGGCGCGGCACCAGCGCAGGATCTCCTCGCGGTCGGCATGCGCCGAGAGGCCCTGCAGGGCGACGATCTCGGCGCTCACCGGCACCTTCTGTCCGTGGATCGCCACCGCGTCGGCCCCTTCGAGCAGCGCGCGCCCGCGTGTGCCGGCCGCCTGGTAGCCGACGAAGAGCACGGTGTTGCGCGCGTCGCCCAGCCGGTGAGCGAGGTGATGGACGACACGTCCGCCAGCGGCCATGCCGCTCGCCGCGACGATCACCACCGGATCGCTGCGACCGTTGAGCTCGCGCGACTGTTCGACGGTGCGGCAACGCTGGAAGCGGTCGGCGGCGAGCGGGTTGGCACCGTTGCGCACCAGCGCGCTCAGCTCCTCGTCGAATTCCGACGGCGAGTTGCGGTAGATCTCGGTCGCTTCGATCGCCATCGGGCTGTCGACGTAGACGCACTCCGGGTCGAGGAACCCGTCGTCGACTAGGCTCGAGAGGTGGAAGAGCACGTCCTGTGTGCGGCCGAGGGCGAAGGCCGGGACGACGACGCTGCCGCCGCGGGCGAAGGTGCGCTCGATGACCGCGCGCAGCGCCGCCGTCGGGTCTTCGGCCGGATGGGTGCGATTGCCGTAGGTCGATTCGAGGAGAAGCGCCGCCGGGGCGTGCGCCGGGGCGACCGGGTCATGCAGGATCGGCACGTCGAAGCGGCCGAGGTCGCCGGAGAAACACCACTCGCGCCGCTCGCCGTCGGCTCCCTTGGCCGAGACGACGATCGACGCCGCGCCGAGCAGGTGACCGGCGCGCAGATAGCGCACGCGGACACCCGGCGCCACCTCGCGCTCGGTGTCGAACGGCAGCACCTCGAAGAGCCCGAGCGCGTGGCGCGCGTCGCGCGAGGTGAAGAGCGGCCGTGGCGAGGGGTGCCGGCTGTAGCCCTTCTTGGCGGCGAAGCGTGCCTCTTCCTCTTGCAGCTCGGCAGCGTCGCGCAGCACCAGCGAGGCGAGCGCCCGCGTCGGTCGCGAGCAGTAGATCCGCCCGGCGAAGCCCTGCGCCGCGAGCTTCGGCAGCAGACCGGTGTGATCGAGATGGGCGTGGGTGAGGAGCACCGCGGTGAGCTCCGACGGTGCGAACGGGAACGGCTCCCAGTTGCGACGCTCGAGCTCTTCGTCGCCCTGGTAGAGGCCGCAATCGACGAGCAGACGGGTCTCGCCCCAGGCGAGCAGGGTGCAGCTGCCGGTTACCGCGCCGCACGCCCCGAGGAAGGTCACGCTGGCCATGGATGGGGTCGCTCCTCCGGCAGTGTAGCAGACGCCCCGCGGTCGATCGGGTATCATTCGCTCCGCCGAACGACTGCCAGCTGCCGATCTCGTGCACTGGCCCTCGCGCCCCGGGGCGGGCCCGGAGGAGACCATGACCGACACCAGCAAGACCATCGACCGCGCCAAGGACGCCGTCGTCGACGCGTTCGACGACACCCGCGACCGTCTCGACAGCGGGCTCGACGCCGCGCGCGAGCGTTTCGAGGAGCTCGCCGACGACGTCTCCGAGAAGGCCGGGGCCACCCGCCGCGAGGTCCGGCGCCGCGCCGAGGCCGCCCGCGCCTTCGCCAAGGACAAGCTCGGCTCCGCCAAGGAGGGGCTGCGCCAGGGCTACGATCGCGTGCGCAAGGACGTCGGCGAGCTTTCCACCGACGTCAACGAGTACGTGCGCGACAACCCGGGCAAGTCGATCCTGATTGCCGCCGCGGTCGGCTTCGCCATCGGCCTGCTGGTGCGCGGTCGCCGCGACGACTGATCGCACCCGCCATGGAGCCCCGCGAACGGCCGGCCTCGGTCGCCGACGAGTTCCTCGACGAGGTGCTCCCCGAGCAGCTCGACTGGCAGCACCTGGTGCGGCGCTACCCGAAGAGCAGCCTGGCGGTGGCGGCGCTCGGCGGCTATCTGCTCGCTCGCAGCCGGGGGCCGGCGCTGCTCGCCGCCCTCGGCTCGTTCGCGGCCTCGCAGGTCACCGCCCAGGTCGGCGAGCTGATCGGCGAAGACCTCGGCTAGGCGGCCGGTGCGCCGCCTCCTCCACCTCTCCGACGTCCACTTCGGCCCGCACCACGCACCGGAAGCCGCCGCGGCGGCGCTCGACCTCGTGGCGCGCCGGCGTCCCGACCTGGTCGTCGTCTCGGGCGACCTGACGCAACGCGCCAAGCCGCGCCAGTTCGTCGAGGCACGACGCTTCGTCGACCGGATCCACGCCCTCGGCGTACCGTCGATCGCCGTGCCGGGCAACCACGACGTGCCGCTCTACCGCGTCTGGGAGCGCCTCTTCGCGCCCTACGGCGCCTATCGCCGGCACTTCGACCGCGAGCTCGAACCGGCCTTCGCCGACGACGAGCTGCACGTCGTCGGACTCAACACCGCCTTCAACTGGACCTTCAAGAACGGCCGACTGCGGTTGGCGCGCCTCGGCACGCTCGGCGAGCAGCTCGCGGCCGTCCCGGCGACACGCTGTCGCATCGTCGTCGCCCACCACCCGCTCGTTCCCGCTCCCGGCTTCGGCGATCGCACCGTGCTGCGCAACGCGCTCGCCGCAACTCGCCGGTTTGCCGCCTCCGGCGTCGAGATGGTGCTCTCCGGGCATCTCCACCAGGCGTTCGTCACCGGCAGCGACGAGTGGTACCCGGGCAGCGGCGAGCGCGTCCTGCTGGTTCACAGCGGCACCTCGAGCTCCTACCGCGGTCGCGGCGCCGAGCGGCGACGGATGACCTGCAACTGGATCGAGGTCGACGCCGGCGAGATCCGCGTCACGCCGCTGCGCTACGAGCCGGCAGGCGCCTTCGCCCCGCTCGGCGAGCTGCGGGCCCCCCGCCGCGTCGTCCCCACCCCGGTCTGACCGCCGGCGGGCGAGGGGATATCATCGCGCTGGCCGCGCTGGGCGGCCGGCGAGGAGGAGTGTCATGTCCGACGCATGGGAGACCGTCCGGGTGGTCGGCACCGAGGAAGAGGCGGCGTTGCTCGCCGGATTCCTCGAAGAGTCCGATATCCCGTCCGAGGTCGAGTCGCTGCGCTTCCATCAGGAGCCGGTGAACTTCGGCAGTCTCGGCGAGGTCCGCGTCAAGGTGCCCGCTGACCGACTCGAGGAGGCCGAGGCAGTGCTCGCGGCGCGCGAGGAGTCGTTCGCCGCCAGCGGCGACGACGAGTCCGGCGAGAGCGAGGAGACGCCGAAGGAATGAGCCCGCTCGTCGCCGGAAGCCAGCTCGCGCGCTACCGGATCGTCCGCCCGCTCGGCGCCGGAGCGATGGGTGAGGTCTACCTTGCCGAGGACCCGCAGATCGACCGCCAGCTGGCGATCAAGACGGTCCGCATCGAAGAGGGCAAGGCCGGCGAGGTCGAAGAGCGCAAGCGCCGCCTGTTGCGCGAGGCGCGCGCCGCCGGTCGCCTCCTCCACCCGAACATCGTCGCGCTCTTCGACGCCGGCGAGGACCAGGGCGTCCTCTTCCTCGCCTTCGAGTACGTCGCCGGGGCCGACCTCGCCAAGCGGATGGAGCAGGGTCCGCCGCTCACCCTCGGCGAGGCGCTCGGGCTCGTCCGCCAGGCCGCCGACGGGCTCGACTTCGCCCATCAGCAGGGGATCGTCCACCGCGACATCAAGCCGAGCAACCTGCTGATCAACCGCACCGGCCAGCTCAAGATCGCCGACTTCGGCATCGCCCGGATGACCGACCAGACGAGCGAGCTGACGATGACCGGCTCGGTGGTGGGAAGCCCCCACTACCTCTCGCCCGAGCAGATCCGCGGCGAGGAGCTCGACGGACGCAGCGACGTCTTCTCGCTCGGCGTGGTCCTCTACGAGCTGCTCAGCCGGCGCCGGCCGTTCAACGGCGAGACGCTCACCACGCTCGTCTACCAGATCCTGCACCAGGAGCCGAACGCTCTGGTGCTGCGCCGACCCGACCTCACGCCGCGGCTCGAGTCGCTGGTGCGGCGGATGCTCGCCAAGGACCGCAACCAGCGCTTCGCCTCCGCTCGCGAGGTGGTCGCCGAGATCGGGCGGCTCGAGCGCGAGCTCGATCCCGTCCTGCTCGCCGGACCCGCCGCACCCAGCGACGACCCGGAGGCGTTGCAGGCGACGATGCGCATGCCCTCGGGAGCCGTTCCGAGCCCGGGCAGCGGCGCGTTCGTTCCCCCGCCCCCGCCTTCCACCGGAGTCGCGCCGGCGCCGCAGCCGCTCGCCGCAGCCGCGTCACCGACCGCGGCGACCCAGGCCGGCGGGCGCAAGACCGGGTTGATCGTCGGGCTGGCCATCGCCGCCGCGGTGCTGCTCGTCGGCGGCGGACTGGTCGGTCGAGCCTGGCTCTCCGGCCGTCCCTCGCCGCCGCAGGCCGGGCAACCGGGCGGACCGGCGGTCGAGCCGCCGACGATCCCCACCGGCACGCCCACCGAAGTGCCACCGCCGCACGCCGTGGTGATCGAGCGGCCGACCCCGCCGACCTTCGGTGGCGTCGCCACGACGACCCCGCTCGAACCGACCGCCACGCCTCCGGCAACCCCGGCCTACCCGACGGCGACCCCGCGCTACCGACCGACCGTGGCGCCACCGACCCCCGAGCCGACGCCCGAGCCGACAGCGACCCCCGAGCCCACCGCCGAGCGGGTGGAGGTCGACCGGGAGATCGAGAGCGGGCTCGCCCTGTCGTTCCAGATCACCCCCGACGACACGATCGTCCGCGTCGACAAGACCGTTCTCGGCGAAGCCGCGGAATGGAACTCGAAGAAGAAAGAGGGGCGCGTCTACCAGTTGCCGGGAGCGGGCGAGTACGTCGTGCGGCTGATCAAGGACGGCATGCGCGACGTGCGGATTCGGGTCAAGGCGCAGGCGGGTCGCGGCGGCGTGACCACCATCGTCCACACGATGGGCAGTCGTGCCTCGGGACCGTCCGTCTCGCAGGAGGCCAAACGGCGACTGCGCGTGAGTGAAGGGGTGAATCTCAAGATCGACCCGGACGGGGCCGAAGTGGCGGTCGACGGCCAGCCGCTCGGCACGGCACGCGATTTCCGCGGCACGTTCGGACGCAAGTCGCTGCAGCTTGCCGGCGGCGAGCACCGCGTGGTGATCTCCGCTCCCGGCTACGTCGCACTCGAGCTCGTCGTCGAGGTCTCGCCGTCGGCCCCCGACAGAAAGCAGACGGTCGAGGCGAAGCTCGCCCGGCAGTGACCGTGGATTGAGCCCCCCCATGTCCGCCGACCCGGTGTCGTCCGGCGCCGTGTCGCCCGTCTTCGACCTGCTGCCCTGGCTGCAGCGGGCGAGCTGCCGTCGCCTCGACAACGGCCTGCTGCTCTGCCGACTCGACAACCCGCAGGCACCGCTGGTCACCACCGCGCTCTTCTACCGCGCCGGCACCGGCGACGAGCAGGCGGGACAGGGCGGAGTCGCCCATTTCCTCGAACACATGATGTTCAAGGGCTCGGCCGCCTTCGGTCCCGGGGAGATCGACCGCGTCACCCAGGCGCTCGGCGGGGCCAACAACGCCTTCACCAGCCACGATCTGTCGGTCTACTACTTCTCCTTCGCCGCCGACCGCTGGGAGCGCGCTCTCGAGCTCGAAGCCGACCGGATGCGCGCCCTGCGCCTCGACCCCGACGAGGTGGCGAGCGAGCGCCAGGTGATCCTCGAAGAGATCGACATGTACGCCGACGAGCCGTGGGACTCCCTCGAGCTCGCCGTGCTCGCGGCCCTCTTCGCCGGGCATCCCTACGGCCGACCGGTGCTCGGCACCGCCGAGGAGCTCGCCAGCGTCGGACCGGAGGAGCTCGGCGCCTTCCACCGGCGTTACTACGGACCGGACAACGCCGTCCTGGTGGTCGCCGGCGAGCTCGACGAGCGCGCCGAGGCGCGCGTCGAGGAGCACTTCGGGACGATCGCGCCACGGGACCCGGCGCGGGTCCCCGTCGGCCCGGCCTCTCCCCCCGATCGCCTGCAACGGCTCGAGCGGCGTCACGGCGAGACGGCGCGGGCACTCCTCGCCCTGCCGGCCCCCGGCGCCGACTCCGCCGAGCACGCCGCCCTCCGTCTGCTCGCCGCCGCTCTCGGCTCCGGCCGGGCCAGCCGGCTGCAGCGACGGCTCGTCGAGCAGGACCCGCTCTGCCTCGGCGTCAACGTCAATCTCGCCGAGAGCGCGACCGACGGCTATCTCGCCATCGCCGCCGAGGTCCTGCCGGGCGTCGAGCCGGCCCGGGTCGAGGCGACCCTGATGGCCGAGCCTCGCTCGCGTGCGCGAGGCACCGCTCGCCGACGACGAGATCGCCCGCGCCCGCCAGGTGCTGCTCGCCGACTGGGCGATCGGTCACGAGCGCATCCACCAGCAGGCGCTCTCGGCCGGCACCGCTCTCGCCCTCTTCGACCTCCATCATCCGGAGCGTTCGCTCGCGGCGACCCTCGCCTGCGAGGCCGGGACGCTTCAAGACGTCGCCCGCCGCCGCCTCGACCCGGAGCGCGGCGCGGTGCTCGGATGGTCCCTGCCATGAGCCACGACGATTTCCCCGCCCCGACCGCCGGACCGACCTGGGAACAGCTCGCCTCGCTCTTCCGTCCCCACCCGTGGCACGGCGTGCCGCTGGGCGACGAGGCGCCCGACAAGGTCACGGTCTACGTCGAGATCGTGCCGACCGACACGGTCAAGTACGAGCTCGAGAAGGCCACCGGCCTGCTGCACATCGACCGGCCGCAGAAGTACTCCAACCTCTGCCCGACCCTCTACGGCCTCCTGCCGCAGACCTACTGCGGCGACGAGGTCGGAGCGCTCTGCAGTCGCCGCGCCGGCCTCGACGGGATCGTCGGCGACGGCGACCCGCTCGACGTCTGCGTGCTCGCCGAGAAGTCGATCCCGCGCGGCGACGTGCTGCTCCACGCGGTGCCGATCGGCGGGCTGCGGATGATCGACCACGACGAGGCCGACGACAAGATCGTCGCGGTGCTCGCCGGCGACGCCGTCTACGGCGGCCTCACCGACATCTCGCAGTGTCCACCCGCGCTGATCGACCGGCTGCAGCACTACTTCCTCACCTACAAACAGGCGCCGGGCGACGAGCCGCGCGTCTCGATCGCCGGCGTCTACGGCCGGGAGGAGGCGCACGAGGTCATCGCCTGCTGCCGCCGCGACTACGACCGGCGCTACGGCGCCTTGCGCGACCTGCTCGAGCATGCCCGCCGGCCCTGACGGACCGCCGGCGGCGCCGGCCTGGCAGGTTCGCGTGCGCCGGGTCGACGGAGCGCCGCTCGTCGCCGTGCGCGCCTGGGTGCGCGGCGGGGCGCGCGCCGAGGCGATCCCGGGGCAGGCCTACCTTGCCGGTCGCCTTCTCGCCGAAGGCACCCGACAACACGACTGGCACGCGATCGCCGCGCGCTCCGAGTCGCGCGGCATGGTGCTGCAGGCGTTCGGCGGCTTCGAAGCGCACGGCGTCGCCGTCGACGCGCTCGCCCGCGACTGGGAGCGGGCCGTCGACGATCTCGCCGAGCTGCTGCTCGAAGCGTCCTTTCCCGAGGATCGCGCCGAGCTGCTGAAGACCCAGGCGCTCGGCGAGCTCGAGAGCCAGGCGGACCAGGCCGATGCGCTGACGGCGCGGGAGTTCCTCGCCCAGCTCTACGCTCCCCATCCGCGTGGCCGACCGCTCCAGGGTGAGCCGGCCGCGATCCGTTCGCTCTCCGCAGCCGACGCGGCCTCGTTCCACCGGGGGGCTCTCGCCTGGGGCGGAGTGCTCACGATGACCGGCGCGCTCGACGACGCCGCGGCCGCCGAGCGTCTCGAGCAGTTGCGGCGAGCCCTGCCGACCGGCTCCTCCGCACCTCCGCGGCCCTCGCCCCCACCGAGCGGCCCGGCCCCGCGTCGCGAGTTCAAGACGCGAGCGAACGACCAGGCCCACCTCTTCCTCGGCCACCTGACGGTGGACCGCTCTCACCCGGACCTGCCGGCGCTCGAGGTGCTCGGGGTGCTGCTCGGCTCCGGACCCGGCCTCTCGGGTCGCATCCCGGCACGCGTCCGGGAGCGGGAGGGGCTCGCCTACGCCGCCTCGGCCGAAGCCGCCGCGGGGGCCGCGCTCGACCCCGGACGGCTGGTCTGTTACGTCGGGACCTCGCCGGAGACCGTGGAGCAGGCCGAGCGGGCCGTGCGCGAAGAGCTCGACCGGCTGCTTGCCGACGGCGCCACGGCGACGGAGGTGGCCGATGCCAAGTCGTACCTGCTCGGACGCGAACCGTTCCGGCGCGAGACGGCACGGCAGTGGGCTGACCTGCTCGGCCTCGCCACCCTCTCCGCTCTGCCGTTCGACGATCCGGAGTGGCCCAACGCACGCACCCGGGCGGTGACGCCCGAAGCGGTCGCCGAGGCCGCCCGCCGGCACCTCCATCCGGAGCTGCTGCGGGTCACCGTGGGTCTGCCCGGAGACTCGGCGGAGGAGCGCGACTAGCTCGTCGAGGCCGGCCGGAAGCGCGCCGTCGGATCGCGGTCGACCCGCTGGAGGAAGGCGAGAACCTCGCGCACCACCGCGACTTCGACGGTCTCGGCGAGCACTGCGTCGCGGAAGACGGCGAGCGCCGCCAGCGCCTCCGGTTCGACCTCCTGGGACGAGAAGACCGGCACCAGCATCCCGGCGAGCTCGCGCACCTCCGACCACTGCCGCCGCTCCGCCAGGCTGACCGCGAGCTCCAGCGCCGCGGTCGCCGCCTCCATCGTGTAGCCGCGCTCGACGAAACCAGCCACGACCGCCCGCATCTCCGGGTCCGCCTCCTCGTGCCGCCCGAGCCCGAGGGCGATGCGACTGCCGACCCAGCGCAGGCGCAGCTCGTTGAGCGGCGACAGGCCGAGACGTCGGGCGACCTGGACGTCCTCGACGTACCGGACCTCTGCCTCGGCGAAACGGCCGGCTTCGACCAGGTAGTTCACGGCGTTGTGGATCGCACCCCAGATCGCCCGCGGCTCCCTCGTTTCGTCGATCAGGTTCCGGGCCCGATCGAGGACCTCCAGCGCTTCGTCGACCCGACCGTCGAAGGCGAGCGCGTTGGCCAGCGTGAAGAGCGATCTTCCTTGCTGATGGTGATCGCCGATCTTGCCGAAGAGCGAGAAGGCGCGTCGCGCGAAGACCTCGGCGTCGCGATACCGCGACTGTTCGTTCCTCAGCGCCGCATAGAGAGCGAGCATCTTTCCTTCGACCAGGGGGTCTCCGGTGCCGGCAGCAAGGAGCTCGCTTGCCTGGCGGAACGCAAGCTCGGCATCGACGAGTTGACCACCGAGCCGGAGCGCGTTGCCGAGCTGCGCCTGGGCCGCGATCTCCAGATCGTGCCGGAGTCGCTCGCTCGCCGGCGCGACCTCGGCGCGCTTGGCGATCTGCAGCGCCAGGCGCGCCAGACGGACCGCACGCGCCGGATCCTCCGGCCCGGCCTCGAGGGACAGCTCCTGCAATCGCTCCGACACCGACCACGTGTGGTAACGGCGGTGATTGGTCGCCACCAGCGTCTGCTGTCCTTCGGGGAGGGCCAGCAACTCTTCCACGAGCGGCGCGGCATCTTGCCGCTCCCGATCGATCGACGTCGCTGCCGTCTGCACCTTCGCCAGAAGGGAGGCCAGGGCACGGTCGTAGTCGCGCTCGGCGGGCCTCGACGTCCCCTCGAAATCTCTCACCGATGCCGACGCCTGCGGATTCGCCGCCGATCTCACGAGATTCCGCACTACCCTCCGCCGCTCTTCGGCGGTGGCCGTCCCGCTCTCGATCGCACTCACGCGGTCGATGGTCTCGTCGTCAACCACGGAAGCTCCTCCTGACCGGGGCGAGCAAGGTTCGACCCAGCGCGTCGAGACAACGGCGAGTGATCTTGTCGACGCTGATCGCCGCACAGCCGATCTGCTGGGCGACCGCGCTTCTCTCGAGCTCGCAACCGTAGCGCAGCGACAAGACGACACGACACCGGCCGCGCAGGCGTGCCATCGCCTCCTGCATTTCGCGCTTGAAGAGACGGCGTTCCGCCGCGTCGACGGTCGGATCGGCCGCGATCTCGATCAGTTCCTGATCGATCGCGTCATAGAGCCGGCGGCGACGACGACGCCAATAGAGCAGACATTCCTTGCGCAGCGCTCCATAAAGCCAGGCAGCGGGCTGAACGAGCAACCCCTCCTTGCGCAGGAACTGCAGGAAGACCTCTTGAAGCAGGTCCTCGGCATCCTCCGCCGGTACGGCGTAGCGCCTGAGCACGCTTCGCAACCGCGGCTCGACCTCGTCGAGGAGGTCTCCGAGGCAGGACGCGGGCGGCTCGTATGGCCGAGGGTCGACGCTCATCGCTACACACCCAGTAGTGCAGCAAGAGCCTAGCGCTCTCGGACCGAAACCGAAAGATCCCTCCCATCGAGCTCCCGGACGGCGGCGGCTTCGCGGAGTGACGTCGAAGCCTCTCGCACCCGACCGTCTCAGCCACCCGGATCCCAGGTCCCCTTCTTGTCGTCGTCGGTCACCACCGTCGGGTCGTCGCCGCCATCGAGGCCGAGCAGCATCAGGAGCAGATCGATGAGCGCCATGTCCTTCTCTCCTCCGAGGCCCGGGAGCGCGCTCCGTGATGAAGCGTTCCCGCCTACACCTCTCTAGCTGCCGCAGCGGGCGAAAACCGGACACTTTTCCCGTGACGACGCGGAGAAGAAATCGGACCGAGAGTAGAGGAGAAACGATCGGGCCGGCCGTGCCGCGATGGCTGGCCGGCTGGCGGGTCGTCAGTTGTAGAGGCTTTCGATCTCCGCGGCGTACTTCTCGCGGATGACCCGTCGCTTGAGCTTCATCGTCGGCGTGAGCTCGCCGCCGACGATCGTGAGCTCCCCCGGAAGGACAACGAAGCGCCGCACCGCTTCGTAACGCGCCACCGTCGCGTTGACGTTCTCGAGCTCGCGCTCGAGATAGGCGCGGAAGATCTCGCAGGTGCGCGCCGCGGCGATGTCGCGCGCCGGGCTGCCGAGCCGGCGCGCCACCTCGGCGACGCGCTCCGGATCGAGCGTGAGGAGCGCCGCGACGTAGTTGCGCTGGTCGCCCACCAGCACGGCCTGGGCGATGCCGGGAATCGTCTTGAGCCGCGCCTCGATCGGCGCCGGCGCGACGTTCTTGCCGCCCGAGGTGATGAGCAGCTCCTTCTTGCGGTCGGTGATGCGCAGGAATCCGTCGGCATCGAGCTCGCCGATGTCGCCCGAGTGAAGCCAGCCGTCGGCGTCGCGCGTCTCGCGGGTCGCCGTCTCGTCCTTGTAGTAGCCGAGGAAGACGTGCGGGCCACGCATCCACACCTCACCGTCTTCGGCGAGCTTCAGCTCCGTGCCCGGAATCGCAAAGCCGGCGCGGCCGGTGCGCAAGCGGTCGGGAACCGAGAAGGTCGTCGGCCCGGTGCATTCGCTCATCCCGTAGACCTCGCAGATGGCGATCCCGAGGGAGAGGAAGTACTCGAGGGTGCCGAGCGAGATCGGCGCTGCCGAGGTGATGCAGACCCGCGCCGCGTCGAGACCGAGCCGCTCCTTCACCTTCGAGAAGACCACCTTCTCGGCGAGGCCGTAGCCAGCGGGCAGGGGCAGACCGCGCTGCGCGGCGTAGCCGCCGGCGAGCCCCTTGACACGCGCCCAGGCGGCGATCCGGCGGCGCAACCAAGAGGAGGAAGCACCGACGGCCTGCATGCGCGCCTGGATCTTCTCCCACACCCGGGGCACGCCGAAGAAGATCGTCGGACGGACCTCGCGCAGGTTCTCCGGCAGCTTCTCGAGGCTCTCGGCGAAGTAGGCACAGGAGCCGCCGACCATCGGCATGTAGACCGAGATGCACTGCTCGGCGATGTGGGAGAGCGGCAGATACGACAGGAAGCGGTCCGACGGACCGATCGCGAACGTCGGACCGCCGACTTCGGCAAGAAAGGTGACGTTGCCGTGCGAGATCATCACCGCCTTCGGCGGACCGGTAGTGCCAGAGGTGTAGATCAGCGTGCACGGGTCGTCCTGCCGCTGGGCCGCCAGACGCTCGGCGAGCGCCGACTCCGGCACGCCGTCGCCGCGCGCCTCGAAGTCCTCCCAGGACAGCACGTCGCCGCGGGAGGCGACGCCGCTCATCACGACGATCGCCTTGAGCTGCGGCAGATCCCCGCGCAAGGACTCGAAGAGCTCGAGGTAGGCGGCGTTCTCCACCACCACCACCGCGGCTTCGCAGTGGCGCGCGATGTAGATCACCTGCTCGCGAGCGCTCGTCGTGTAGATGCCCGTCGGAATGGCCCCGGCGAGGATGGCGCCGAGGTCGGCGAGCAGCCACTCCGGGCGGTTGTAGCTCATGATCGCCACGCCGCGCCGCGGCTCCACCCCGAGAGCGATGAGCGCCCGGGCCACCCGCCGCGCCCGCGCTCCGTACTCCGCCCAGGTGGCGGTCTGCCAGGCGCCGTCCTGTTTCCACCGCAGCGCCGGCCGATCGCCGTGCGTCCGCACGGTCCCCTCGAAGAGCTCGCCCACGGTTCGCATCGTCTCCCCCTCCTCGGCGGTCGCTTGCAGCCCTGCGACGAGCCTCGACCGCTCTCCGGCGGTCTGCCGCTCGTACGTCGTCTCTACGTCGCCTGAAAGGCGCCCGGATCATAGCCACCCCGCGGCGGCTGCGCCTGCCGCGGCGCGGCCAAGTGGCGCCTGTGCTAGCTTGCCGCAGCCATGAAAGCCGACTGGTTCGAGTTCGTCAGCGACGCCGTGGGTGAGATCCTGCGTGACCCTCGCCCCGAGACGTTCTTTGCCTGGATGCGCGCCGAGGGCGCACCGCGCGCCGCCCTGGCGCTGGGGTTGGAAGTCGACGCGGCCGGGTTGCGGAGCTTCTCCACCGCGCTCGCCCTCGCCGTCTGGAACGCCGTGCCGCGCCCCGACCGGGGCTTCCGCCCCGAGCCGCTGGCGGCGCCCGAGCGCAACGGCCCCTGCCCTTGTGGCTCGGGCAGCAAGTACAAGAAGTGCTGCGGCGCCCAGCCGCCGGCGGTGGGCGGCCTCGCGCCGTTCGACGTCTGGCTGGCGCTCATCGACCGGTTGGGCGAGGAGGAGCTCGCCGCGCTCGCCCGGACGCGGGCCCTCTCTCCCGAGCTCCTCGGCGAGATCGCCTCCGCCTTCCTGCGGGCCGGAGGCACCGACGCCACCCTGGCGCTGCTCGAACCGTTCCTCGCCGAGACGGCACTGCTGCCCGAACGCTTCGAGGAGATCGCCGACCCGCTGGTCGACGCCGCCGGGTCGCTCGACGACGACGAGCGCGAGGCGCTCTTCGCCCGCCTGCGCCGGGATCTCACGGGCCCCGATCGCGCCGTCCTCGAACTGCGGCTCGCCTCGCAGGCGATCGACGACGGTGAGCTCGAGGCGGCCCGCCGTGCACTCGGACGCGCTGCCGCCGAAGTCCCGGACCATCCGGGGCTCGGCGGACTCGAAGTGCAGCTCCTGGTGGCCGAGGGCGAGCTCGACGAAGCGCGCGAGCGCGCCGCCGACTGGAGCGCCCGGCTGGCGCGCCGCGGCTACCGCGCCGGGGATGCCCCGCGGCCGTTCCTCGCCGCGGCGACGGCGGACGCCGAACGCGCCGTCGCCCTCTTCTCCGGGCGAGCCCACCCCGAGGATCTCGAGCGTCTGCAGATCTGGGCCGAGACCGCTAGCCACCGCCCCCTCCCGGCCGTCGAGCTTCGTGCCGACGAGGAGCGCCCGGCCGAGGGCGCCTTTGCCCTGTCGATCCCCCAGCTCGAGCTCGAAGAGGCCTGGGCTGATCTCTGGCCTCTCGCCAAGCCGCGGCTGACCGAGGCGGGGCCGGGAGAGGGCGACGACCCGTGGCAACGCGACACCGCCGGCGAGTGGCTGGGCTGGCTCGAGCAACACGTCGAGGCCGCCGACAGCCTGTCGATCCTCGAGGACCTGGTGCTCGGTGTCGACGCGCTCGAACAGGCGCAGACCCCGTGGGTCGACCGCGAGCTGCTCGCGCCGCTGCTCGCCCGCGCCGCGGCGATCCTCGACCACGCGCTCGCCGGCGCGCCGGTGCACCGACTCCCCTGGGCGGAGCCCGAGAACCGCCCGGCCCTGCGCCTGCTCGTCGAATCCGTCTTCCTCGACCTGCGCTCGGAGAAGCTCGACGAGGCCGCCGCGGCGATGGAGCGCTATCTCGCGATCAATCCGAGCGACGACCACGAGATGCGCGGTGATCTCGCCACGCTGCACCTTCGCCGCGGCGAGGATGCGGCCGCGCTGGCGCTCACCGATCCGCTCCCGGACGACGAGCTGCCCGAAATCCGCTACGGCAGGGTGCTCGCTCTCCTGCGTCTCGGACGGCGGGGCGAGGCCGAGACAGCGCTCGACACCGCCCTCGCCGCCCAGCCGCACGTCCCGGGCGCCCTGCTCGAGCCCACCGACGAGCCGCCGGAGGTCGCAGAGGAACACGTCCACGGCCCGCATTGCGGCCACCAGCACGACGCGGCCGAAGGCGACGACGACGAGCGCAGCGCGGCGGATGGCGACCTCGACGACGAGGACGACGCCGATCTCGGCGGCCCCACCGTCGAGCGCGGCAGTCCGCTCGAAGCCTGGTACTACGCCGAAGAGGTGCGCGAGCTCTGGCAGGTGCCCGCCGACGCCCTCGACTGGCTACGCAGCCGCAGTCAGCCGCGGGCCTGACCACACGGGATCGCGACGAAAAGCAAGGGCCGTGAGGCGATCCGCCCCACGGCCCTGGTCGTCGCGGCTCGCTCGACCGACTACTTCTTGGGAAGCGCCGCGGCGACTCCCGGCACGCCGGCGGCGCCGGCGGGCACGGAGATCGAGGAGCCGGTGAAGTCCTGACCGATCGGCTCGTAGCGACCTCCGAGGTGCTGGGCGAGGAACGCCTCGGCCACCGCGTTGAACGCCTTGTTGTTCTCCGGCCGCGCGAAGCCGTGACCCTCGTCGGGGAAGAGGACGTAGGTCACCGGGATCTTCTTCGCCTCGAGCGCCTTGACGATCTGGTCGGACTCGGCCTGCTTGACGCGCGGGTCGTTGGCACCCTGGCCGATCAACAGCGGACGCTTGATCTCGCCGGCCTTGAAGAGCGGCGAGCGCGAGTGCAGGAACTTCTTGCCCTCGTCCGTCTTCATCTCGCCCATCCGCTGCTCGAAGACCGCGAGGATCGGCGCCCAGTAGGGCGGGATCGACTCGAGCAGCGTCACCAGGTTCGACGGTCCGACGATGTCGACTCCGGCGGCGAACTTCTCCGGCGTGAAGGTCAGGCCGACGAGCGTCGCATAGCCACCGTAGCTGCCGCCCATGATCGCCACCTTCGTCGGGTCGGCGATCTTCTGGGCCACCGCCCAGTCGACGGCGTCGATCAGGTCGTCGTGCATCTTCGCCGCCCACTCGCGGTTTCCGGCGTTCAGGAACTTCTTGCCGAAGCCGGTCGAGCCGCGGAAGTTGACCGAAAACACGGCATAGCCGCGGTTGGCGAGCCACTGGTGGTACGGGTTGTAGCCCCACTCGTCGCGCGCCCAGGGGCCGCCGTGGACGAAGAGCACCATCGGCGAGGCCGCGGCCGGCTTGCCGTCGCCGTCCGGGTCGGAGCCGGCGGGGAGCGTCAGGTAGCTGACCAGCTCGAGCCCGTCCCGCGCCTTGATCGCCCGCGGATGCATCGGCATGAGTGCCTTGCCTTCGAGCGCCGGGCGCCCGGTGAACAGGTAGGTCGCCTTGCGCGTCGGCCGATCGTAGAGGTAGTAGGTCACCGGCCCGGCGTCCTGCACGTAGGCCACCGTCCAGACCTTGTCGTCGAGCGAACGGCCGGTGATCTCGAAATCGCCGCGCGCCGCCTTCGCGAGGGCCGCGAAGTCCGCCTCGATCGCCGGGTCGAGGACCTTCCACTCCTCGCGCAGGTAGCTCGAGGAGACCGCCTGCAGCGTCTTCTCCGTCGGGTGGACGAGCACGTTGGCCACGTCGGCCTTCGAGTCGGCGAAGACCAGCTCGCTCTTGCCGCTCGCCAGATCGACCTTGGTCAGCGCCGCGGTGTCGCGATCGCGGCTGTCGAGCATGTAGAGCACCTGGCCGCTCTTGTCGAAGCCGAGGGCGTTGGTGGTCAGCGAGTCGGCCGCCGGCACCTGGGCGAACGGCACGAAGCCGCCCTCGCCCGCCTTGAGCATCTCGAGGCCGCCGTCGGGCAGGTAGCGCGCCGCCAGGCGAACCTTGTAGTCGTCGTCGGTGGTGAAGCCGACGAAGCCCTCGTTCTGCTGCACCAGCTTGCGCTCGCCGGACTTCAGGTTCACGCGGTAGATGTCGTGGAGCTGCGGCACGCGGTCGTTGAGCGCCACGAGGATCTCGTCGGGGAACTTCGGCGAGACCTGTTCGATCCGCGCCTGCACCTTGTCGAGCGGCGTGAGGTCCTTCTCCTCGCCGCTCTTGAGGTCGACCACGTAGATCCGCCAGTTCTCGTCGCCGCCGCGGTCCTGCAGGTAGACGATGTGCTGGCTCGAGTAGGCCCAGAAGTAGATCCGCACGCCGCGGCTCTTGTCCTTGGTCACCGCGCGCGCCGCCTTGAGGTCGCCGACCGGCGCCACCCAGACGTTCATCACCCCGTCGACCGGCGCCCGCCAGGCGAGCTGCTTGCCGTCCGGGCTCACCGTCAGACCGGCCCGCTCGGGGTTGCCGAACAGCACCTCGCGCGGAATCAACGGGGCGTCGGCAGCGCTGGCCGCCCGCGCCGTCGCGCCCAACAGACCGGCTGCGCCGGCCAGCAGAAGTCCAGCCACTGTCAGTGCTCTCCTCATCGCATCGATCTCCATGGGGATTCGCCGGCCCGTCGAGGCCGTCTCCCTTTCTACGCCCTCGGCGGGGGAAAAGTTCAGGCCCGGGCGGGCGTCCGCCGCACGACCGGACATCAGTTCTTGGCGTCGTACCAGGTCTCGCCGGTGCCGACGTCGACCACCAGCGGGACCGCCAGCCGCTCGGCCCCCTCCATCTCCTGGCGGACGAGCGCGGCGATCGGCTCGAGCGCGTCGGCGGGGACCTCGAGCACCAGCTCGTCGTGCACCGAGAGCAGCAGCCTCGCCCCGGCGTGCTCCGCCCGCAGGCGGCGGTCGACGGCGAGCATCGCCTTCTTCAGCAGATCGGCCGCCGTCCCCTGGATGCGCGCGTTGATCGCCATGCGCCGGGCGTTCTCGCGCAGGTTCCAGTTCTTGCTGTGGATGTCCGGCAGGTAGCGCACGCGGCCGGCGAGCGTCTCGACGCGACCGTCGCGTTCGGCCAGCCGCAGGGTCTCCTGCATGTAGTCCTGCACCCTGCCGAAGCGCGCGAAGTAGGCGGCGATGAACTGCTCGGCCTCCTTGTTCGAGACTCCGAGCGCCGCGGCGAGCCCGAAGGCGCTCATGCCGTAGATCAGGCCGAAGTTGATCGTCTTGGCGGCCCGGCGCTGCTCGGCGCTCACCAGCCCGGGGTCGACCCCGAGCACCGAGGCGGCGGTGGTGCGGTGGATGTCCTCGCCGCGCCGGAACGCCTCGACGAGCGCCGGCTCGGCGGCGATGTGGGCGAGGACGCGCAGCTCGATCTGGCTGTAGTCGGCCACCAGGAGGCGCATCCCGGGAGCGGCCCGGAACGCCTTGCGGATGCGATGCCCCGCCTCGGTGCGGACGGGAATGTTCTGCAGGTTCGGGTTCACCGAGGAGAGGCGGCCGGTGGCCGCCACCGCCTGCTGGTAGCGGGTGTGGATCCGCCCGTCCGGCCCGACCATCGTCGGCAGCGCGTCGACGTAGGTCGACTTGAGCTTGGTCAGCTCGCGGTAGCGCAGCAGCTTCTGCGGCAGGGCGTAGCCCTTGGCCGCCAGCGCCTCGAGCGTTTCGGCATCGGTCGACCAGCTCTTCGTCTTCTTGGTCTTCCGCCCTCCGGCATAGCCCAGCTTCTCGAACAGGATGGCACCGAGTTGAAGCGGCGAGTTGAGGTTGAACGGCTCGCCCGCCAGAGCGTGAATCTCCCCCTCGAGCGCCGCGAGCTCGGCACCCATTTCGCGCGACATCTCCCCGAGCAGGGCGACGTCGAGGCCGATGCCGGCCTGCTCCATCCCCACCAGCACCGGAACGAGCGGCGCCTCGATCTCGCGGTAGACCCGGGCGAGTGCCGCCGATCCGAGCTCGGTGCGCATCGGCTCGGCCAACCGCGCGACGAGGTTGACCCGTTCGCCAGCGAAGGCGGCGAGTCGCGGATCGCCGACCGGCGGCTCGAGTCCCTTGTCCCATCCGGCCTCCCGTTCGCCGATCGGCGCGCGACCCAGACGCTGGGTGGCGATCTCGGCCAAGGTGTGGCCATGCACCGACGGCTCGAGCAGGTAGGAGACCAGCATCAGGTCGAAGAGCCGACAGCGGGCCCGTTCACCGTCCGGCGACAGGCGGAGCACCTCCTTGAGGTCGTGGCCGACGAGCTCGCGCTCGTCGTCGGCGAGCAGACGAGCGAGGAGCGCGAGCGCTGCCTGCTCGAGACCCGGGAGGCGGAAATCGACGAACAGCGCCTCGCCGCCAGGACGGAGGAGCGCCAGGCCGAGCGGTCGATCGCCGCCGAGCCTGGCCACGACGAGCTCGCCGGACTCGACGCCGAGCGCCGCCGCGAGCTCGCCGGCGCTCTCCAGCCGTCGGGCCGCAGGTGGCAGCGCCGGCGAGGCCTCCGGCGCGGGGCTCCCGGGTGCCGTCGCCGACAGCTCGGCGAGCAGGGTGTGAAAATCGAGCGCCGCGCAGAGCTTGCGCAACGCCTCGAGATCGGGCGGATCGTGGCGCAGCGCCTCGGCATCGAACGGTACCGGCAGATCGGTGTGGATGGTGACCAGCTCTTTGGAGAGCAGCGCCTGCTCGCGGTGCTGTTCGAGCCCCTCGCGATACGCCTTGCGCTTGATCTCGGCGGTGCGTTCGAGCAGCTCCTCGACCGTGCCGAGCTCGGCGACGAGCTGCTTGGCCCCCTTGTCGCCGATGCCCGGCACGCCGGGGACGTTGTCGACGGCATCGCCCATCAGCGCCAGGACGTCGACGACGCGCTCCGGCGGCACGCCCCACTCCTCGCACACCGCGGCGCGGTCGTAGAGCTTGTTGCGACCCGTGTGAAAGACCGAGACGCCGTCACCGACGAGTTGCATCAGGTCCTTGTCCGCCGACACCAGCACGACCTCGTACCCCTCGCCGGCAGCCTTCTTCGCCAGCGTGCCGAGCACGTCGTCCGCTTCGTAGTTCTCCAGCTCGAGGATCGGGATGCGGAAGGCCGAGATCGCTTCGCGGATCCACGGGATCTGTGGCTTGAGATCCTCCGGCATCGGCGCGCGATTCGCCTTGTACTCGGCGTAGCGCTCGGTGCGCACGGTCCGGTCGGAGACATCGAGCGCCACGCCGACGAGCTCGGGGTTCTCGTCGCGCAGCAGCTTGCGCAACATCTGGACGAACCCGTAGACGGCGTTCGTCGGCTCGCCACGCGAGCTCGAGAGGTTGCGGATGGCGTAGAACGCCCGGAAGATGTTGGAGAAGCCGTCGATGAGGTAGAGCCGCGGGCGGGAGGAGGCCATGGGCGCATTCTACGGGCGAGGCTGCCCGGCGCCGGCGCCAGCCGGCCCTACCCGCGGAAGCGCGGAATGAACCCCGGCACCGCCCGCCGGTGGCGGCGATAGGCCTCACCGAAGGTCCGATCGAGGTCGCGCTCCTCGAAGGCCAGGCCGATGAAGAGGTAGGCCGTCAGCACACCGACCAGCAGCAGGCGTCCGCGGCTCATCTCCGGCGTCGCCCAGAAGGCAACGATCGTCCCCGCGTAGATGGGGTGGCGGATCCACCGGTAGACGCCACGACTCTCGAAGGGAAGCGCCTCGTCCGGGACACCGCGCGCCGCCGACCAGGCCTGCCGGAGACCGAAGAGGTGAGCGTGACGGATCGTCAGCAGGGAGAGGAGGACGAGCCCCCATCCGGCACCCTGGATCGCCCAGAGCACGAGGCGCAGCAACGCCCATTGCCCCGGCACACTCCAAACCGGCGACGGGATCGGGCGCCACAACCAGCAAAGGAGTGCGATCTGCGTCCCCGCGACCAGCGAATACAGGCTGCGCTCGAGCCCGGCCGGGAAACGCGCCACGATCTGCGCCTTCGTCTCTTCCCGCGCCAGCAGGCTGTGCACCAGACCGAAACCGACGAGCAGCGCGAGATCGATGGCGCAAGCAGGACCCACCGCACCGGCGAACCCGCTGTCCACGCTTTTCGGGACGACGACCGCGGCCAGGAAGCCGGCGAGGTAGACCATGGGAACCATCCCCGCCAGGTACCCGACCAGTCCGAAGGCGAGATAGTCGAGCCGCATCGTGGGACCATTCTGCCCCAGCGGGCCGGACCGAGATCCCATCGCGAAACCGGGGCTCGCGGTCGCGGCGGAGCCATCCGGTCAATCCGCGGTTTCGACGGCGCCGATCAGGCCCGCGCGGCGCGCGCCACCAGCCAGGCGAACCCGCCGACGACGAGCGCCGGCAGACCGAAGACGGCGAGACCGACGGTGAGCACCACCACGGCCGCGATCCCCAGCGCGACGACCGTCGCCACCCCGGCCACCGCCAGCACCGGCACGAGCAACAGGCCGAAGAGGAGCCCCAGGACGAGCCGCAGCACCAGCCCGACCGCCTTGAGCGCCAGTCCGACCAGCAGGAGTACGCCACCGACCACCGCGACCACGAAACCGAGAGCAAGCAGCTCGACCATCGTCGTGTCCTCCGATTCCATCCTACGCAGCGCGACGCGCGCGGTTTCCACGAGCGACCTTCGGCGTCCGCCGACGCGTCCGACATTCCCGGTCGGCCGTTACCCGCCGGTCACACCGGAGGCGACAGCAGGGCGATACACTGTCGACGCCGGAGGTCCCGTCGCCGGCCGTCGCTGGTCCCACGAGCCATGACTTCCGAAATCCCCCGTTCGTCTGCCGATCCCTCGTCCGACGCCCAGCGCGCGGACCGTCCCGGACGCCCCCGGCGGGGGCGCGATCCGCGCGCCCTGCCGCTCTACGGCGTCTACCGTCGCTTCCGCAGCCTTGCCTTCGGCGGGCATTCGCCGATGGACGCCGAAGGGCTGGCGCGTCAGCTCTTCCGAGCGCTGCTCGAAGAGCGTCCGAAGTCGTCGCCGATCCTCGGCGTCCGCCTCTACCGGGTCGCCGGAGAGGAGCTCGAGTTGATCGAGAAGGGCGGCCTCGCCGGCCCGGTCGAGCTCGGCTACCGCATCCCGGCGGGACATCCCGTCGTCGCCGAAGCGCTGCGCGAGGGCTGGGCGATCGTCCGCCGCGGCGACTCGCGCCACGACGAGTGGATCGAACGCACGGCGGGGACCCACGCGCTCGCCAAGCTCGCCCTTGGGCCACAGCGCGAGATGCTTCTCTCCTTCACGCTGCGCGAGCCGATCTCGACGGCCGAGGTGCAGAACGCGCTCACGGCGCTCCGCTCGCTCGCCGACTCGCACCTCGAGCGGCAGCAGTTCCGCGAGTTGCTGGAACAGGCACGGGCGGTGCAGACCTCGCTGCTGCCGCGCCAACTCCCGGCGCTCCCGGGCTTCGAGCTCGCGGTGCGGATCCGCCCGGCGGAAGTGGTGGGTGGCGACGTCTACGACCTGGCGATCCTGCCGCCCGATTCGTTCGCCGTCTGCATCGCCGACGCCACCGGCCACGGACTGCCGGCGGCCCTTCAGGCGCGCGACGTGATCGTCGGACTGCGCATGGGGATGGATACTCAGCTCAAGATGGTCGCCACGGTCGAGAAGCTCTCGCGCGTTCTTGCCGGCAGCTCGCCGGCCGGCCGCTACGTCTCGCTCTTCTTCGCCGAGATCGACCGCGACGGACATCTCATCTACATCAACGCCGGCCATCCGCCGGCGATCCTGCTCGGCAGGAACGGCAAGCGGCTCGAGAAGCTGCGCTCCTCCGGCCCCCTGCTCGGGCTCGACCGGCGCCAGCCACGGCATTGGCAGCGCCACTTCGAGCGCCTCGAGGCCGGCGATCTGCTGGCGCTCTACACCGACGGGATCACCGAGGTGCGGCGCCCCGACGACGAGGAGTTCGGCGTCGATCGCCTGATCGCCACCTTGCGGCGGCACGCCGGCAAGCCGATCGAGGAGGTTGCCGACGCGGTGCTCGCCGCAGCCGACGACTTCGGCGACGGCGCACCGCCACCCGACGACCAGACGCTCATCCTCGTGCGTCGGCGGTGACGGCTGCGCGCCGGCGGGCGAGCGGCTAGACTCCTCGTGCAGTCGGGAGGACTCCGATGGAAGGAATCGGTTCGGCACTGCTCAGCGGATTCGGCGCGATGGGGCTCCTGTCCTGGATCGCCATGGGCCTGCTCGCCGGCGCGGTGGCCCGCTATCTCCTGCCGGGCGGTCGCCCGCTCGGCTGCCTCGCCACCATCGCCGTCGGCGTCGCCGGTGCCGTCCTCGGCGGCCTCGCCGCCACCCTCCTCGACTTCGGCGGGATCTCCGGCTTCGACGTGCGCAGCCTGCTGATCGCCACCTTCGGGGCGGTCCTCCTCCTGCTCGTCCTGGGGATCGCGCGGCTCGCCGGCGGGAAGCCCGCCGCGTCGCGAAAGCGCTGATCCCCGACGCCTCCCCGTCGCCACCTGGGTTCGTCAACGGACCGGTGCAGCGGCGTCCTGCAAGGAGGACGAACGAGCCTCTGAAGGCGCAGTCCCCCCCGGCATGGCTCTTGCCCTTGCAGAGAGCGGCGTCGACGAGGCGCCCTCGAGAAAGGAAGATCCGATGTCCGCCGCTCCCTCCCGTCACCGCGCCCCGGCGGTCGCCCGCGCCATCTGGCCCACCGTCGTCGTGACCGCCTTCGCCCTGACCCCTGTCCTCGAAGCCAAGGCCATTCGACTCGCCCTGCCGTCCGAGGCTCCAGCAGGAGGTGGAGGACCTCCGGGTCACCCAGCGGCGTTCCTTCACCCTGCCGGCTCGACCGGTCGACCACTTCCTGGTGTTCGGGGACAACGAGGTCATGCAGTACCGCGCCGGCTGGTCGGAGCGGACGCAACTCGCCGTGGGCCAGGGAGCGCTCGCCGTCTTCAGGGAGAAGACCTGGCGCAAGTTCAGCTTCGAGCTCGCGGATCCCCGGTCGGGGCGCCTTCCCGTCGATTGCATCGAGAGCTCCGAGAGTCGCGGACTCAAGGTCGCTGGGCGCCATTCGGAGACCGACCTCGATCTGCCCTGGGACCAAGAGCTGCGCTGCCGCTTCACTTCCCCCGCCGGCGCTCCGCGCGACCTGCTCGTCTCCTTCGGCCGCGGCACCTTGAGCGACGAGCGGGGGCCGATCGTCGCTGTCGAGGCCAGCCGTCGCGTCGAAGGCACGCCAATTGCGCTGCCAACCCCGGTGGGATTCCTCTTCAAGCGCGACGGGAAGGCGGTCGGTGCCGTCGAGGTGCTGAACAAGGGGCGCTTCGTCCTCGCCAACACCCTCAGCGCCGAGGAGCGCCTCGACCTGCTCGCGATCTCCACAGCGCTGCTGCTGGCCGACTCGATGGAGTGAGGAGCCTCGGCGCGACGCCCGACAACCGACGGCGACCGGCCAACGTCGGGAGTGCCCGGGAGCCAGGATGGCGCGCCTGAGCGACGAGGAGTCCTGGCCTCGGCAGAGCAAGGCGGTTCACCACCAGGACGGCGCTGCCGGGCGGTCGCCCGCTCGGCGGCCTCGCCGCCACCCTCCTCGACTTCGGTGGGATTTCCGGCTTCGACGTGCGCAGCCTGTTGATCGCCACCTGCGGGGCGGTCCTGCTACTGCTCGCGCAGGGGATCCTCCGCGGTCGCGGGAAGGACTCGCGGCGGGGCCAGGACCGGACCGATCGCCGGAGCCCGCCCAACCCTGTCGCTCGGGAAGGCGGCCCAGGCCGCACCGCGGCCTTGCCGCCGAACAGGACTTGCGACAGAATCGCTCGAAAATCGACCAGGAGGAATGCTCGCCATGGAAATCCGCCGGCTCGCTGTCCAGGGATTGACGATCGCAATGGTTGCCCTCGGTGCCGCGCAGCTCTTCGCTGCAGTCACCCAGTCGAGCACCGACGTGCCCAAGGCGATTCCCGACAACAGCAGCACCACCAGTACGCTGAATTTCACGGTCAACGGCACGATCATCGACGCCAACCTGACGTTCGACATCTCCCACGCCTGGGACTCCGACGTCGTCGTCAGCCTGACCGGCCCGGCGGCCCCGATCCAGCTCCTGGTGCAGAACTGCGGCGGCAGTGCGGACAACTTCACCAACACGACGATCGACGAGGATGCCGGGGCCTTCCCGTGCGCGGGAACCACCGGCGCCCCCTTCACCGGATCGTTCCAGTCGCCGGCCGCCGGCACGATGAACGCCTTCGACACCACGGCGTCGGGCGGCACCTGGACGCTCACCGTGGGCGACGACTCCTCGATCATCACCGGAACGTTGAACTCGTGGTCGCTCACCCTCGACGGCGCGGCGCCGCTCCCGGTCGAGCTGCAGAGCTTCACGATCGACTGACGTCCGCCGGGGCGCTGCCGCGCCTCAGGCAAGCCCGCGAGGCCTCCGGCTCGTTGTGCCGGAGGCCTTTTGTGTCTGGTCACGCGGTCGCCGACGCCATGCGCCACATCCTCTCGAGGATCGACCGGAGGTGCTCCGCGGGGGCTTGTTCGCTCCTCTTCGCGGCGCTCCTCCTCCCGGGTTGCTCGCCCGCCACCCGACGCACGCCGACCAACGTCGTGCTGGTGTCGGTCGACACGCTGCGCCCCGACCGGCTCGGCTGCTATGGCGCGACGCAGGTCGAGACCCCGGCGATCGACGCCCTCGCCACGTCGGGCGTCCGCTTCACGCAGGCGTTCACGCCGGTTCCGCTGACCCTCCCGGCGCACTGGACCCTCCTCTCCGGCGTCGAGCCCTGGCACCACGGCGTGGTCGACAACGGCATGACCCTCGCCGCGCCGCCGGTGGCGATGCTCGCCGAGCGCTTCGCGGCCGCCGGCTACGACACCGCGGCGTTCGTTTCGGCTTTCGTTCTCCACCGCACCTTCGGACTCGATCGCGGATTCGCCCGCTACGACGACGGACCGGCGGCGGATGCCGCGCTCGACCAGCTGCTGCATGCGACCGGCCGGGCCGACGAGCGGGTCGATCGTGCCCTCGCCTGGCTGCGCCGCGAGCGGACGAAGCCGTTCTTCCTCTGGCTCCATCTCTTCGATCCGCACGCACCCTACGAGCCCCCGCCGGGCTTCCGCGCCCGTTACGCCGACCGCCCCTACGACGGCGAGGTCGCCTTCGTCGACACCCAGGTCGCGCGCCTGCTCTCGGCGCTCGAGCGCTCCGGCGCGTCCGCCCAGACGCTCGTCGTGCTGGCCTCCGACCATGGCGAGAGCCTGGGCGAGCACGGCGAGCTGACGCACGGGGTGTTGCTCTACGACGCGACGCTCCACGTGCCGCTGATCTTTCGCCTGCCGGGGAGGCTCGCGGCAGCCGAGGTCCGTCGCGACCCCGTCACCCTGGCCGACGTGGCGCCGACCGTGCTGGCGCTCGCCGGCCTGGACGCGACTCCCGGCGTCGACGGCAGGGACCTGTTCGGTTCGACCGACACGCCCCGCCGGCTCGCGGCGGTCTCCGAGTCGCCGCACCGCCGCCTCGGCTGGGCGACGCTCGTCGCCGTTCGCGAGGCCGGGTGGAAGTACATCGCCGCGCCGCGCCCCGAGCTCTACTCGCTTGCCGACGATCCCCGGGAGCAGGTCGACCGGAGCGGCGACGCGGCGGCGCGGGCGGCTCCGCTCGCCCGAGCGGCTCGGGCGATCGAGACGACGATGCGGTCACGGCTGGCGGAGCGGCGCGCAGCCGAGCCGAAGAAGGAAGAGCAAGCCCGGCTTGCGGCCCTTGGCTACCTCGGCGGTCCCCGGTCGGCGGCCGCACCGTCAACCGATCCGAAAGACGCCATTGCGTCGCTGAGCGAGATCGACCGTGCCTATCAGCTGTTCGCCGAGGGTCGCTTCGACGAGGCCGAGGCGACCCTGCGCTCGCTCCTCGGCCAGGCGCGGATCCCTCCGGCGGCCGCGCTCGAGGGGCTGGCACGGCTGGCCAAGCTGCGCGACCGCAATGCCGAGGCCGAGTCGCTCTATCGCCAGTTGCTCGCGCAGGATCCCGAGTCGGTGGCGGCGCTCGCGCAGCTCGTCGTCCTCGCTCGTCAACGCCGCGACCACCACCTCGCGGTCGAGCTGGCGCGGCGTCTGGTCGCCCTCGCGCCGACCGACGGTGGCGCCAGTCGGCTGCTCGCCGACGCCCTGCTCGCGGCGGGGGACGCTGTGGCAGCGGAGACCGAGTGGCGGCGGGGGATTGCCGTCGCTCCCCGCGCCGGCTGGCTGCGGCTCGGCTTCGCCCGTTTCCTGATCGCCTCCGGCCACCGCGACGAAGGCGAGCGCGAGCTCGATCGGATCCTCGGCGACGAGGATCAACCCGCCGATCTCGTCGCCGCAGCGCGGGTCGCGAGGGGTGGCACCACACGTTGAGACCGGACGAGGCGGTCCGAACGGAACCCGCCCGGCGACCGCCCCGAGCTCGAAGGGACCGACGCCTCGAGCCGAACAGTCCGCATCGCGTGGCGCGGCGATCCCTGTCGACCGCTCAGCCTTCGCGGCGGCGCCTCGGCGAGACCGGCGAACCCCGGCGCCTCGCCCGCTACCCTTCGGGGACCAGGATCTCGAGACCCGAGCGGGCGATCAGCTTCGTCTGCAGGGCCTCGACTGCCGCCGCCCGTTTCTCCTGCTGGAGCGCCGCCCGGATCGACTCCCGTGCGCTCGCCAGCGGCTGCGTGCCGAAACCACGCAGACGGACGAAAGCGACGCCACGCCCGTCGAGGACACAGGTGCGAGCGGCAACCTCGGTGCGCGGCCCGTCGAGGTAGATCACCGGCGAGACCGCGCCGGGCTCGAGACTCAGCAGCGCCTTGCGCAGCCGGATCGACGTGCGGCCCAGGGCCGCGAGGTCGACGCCGCGGACCTCGCGGCAGAGTCGGGCATCGGGACGCACCTTCCGGCGCAGGAGATCGTCGAACGTCACCCCGGCGCGCAGCGCCGCCACGATCTCCTCCCCCGCCGCGTACACCTCGGCCACACTCTCGGCGGTCTGCGGAAAGAACAGCACATCGACCTGGAAATCGCGCAACAGGAGATCGCTCTCCCCGCGCTCCCGGTGGAAGCGCTCGATCTCCGCCTCGGTCGGCTCGGTGTCGAACCCTTCGCTCAACCGCTCGCGATAGGACTCGACCACCGCCTGGCGACGGACCTCCTCGAGGCGCGCCACGATCTCGGGCGTCAGGCCCTGCGCGCGCCGCACGGCGGCCAGCAGGCGATTCCCGGCCTCGAGCCGCGACGCGACCTCGTCTTCGGAGCCTCCGCGCCGCTCCGAGGGCGGGAGCTCCACGCCGTGCGCGTCGAGCTCTTGTTGCCGTCGCGCGTTCGCCGCGGCGGCACGCGCCTCGCGGTCCAGCTCCCGGCGGACGTCGCGACGAACGGCCTCGGCGTCCGCGCTGGCGCCCGGGCGAATCCCGTCGAGCCGGAAGAGGTGGAACCCGTCCGTCGAGCGGATCACCGCGCTGACCTCCCCCACCTTGAGGCCGAAGATCACGTCGGCCGCGCCGCGTCCGAGCGCGCTGCGCAGCGTCCACTCGATGCGCCCCCCGCCGCGGGCGGTCACCGAGCTCGAGTATTTCTCGGCAAGCTCGTTGAAATTGCCGCCCCGGTCGAGCTCCTGGCGGATCGCCTTCATCTGGGCCTCGGCCCGCGCACGCCCCGCCGGGTCGGAGGCCGGCGCGCGCAGAAAGAGATGGCTGAACTTCCGGGCCTCCTCGTTGGATTCGGACGCCAACCGCCGAGCGACCTCCGCGTCGACCTGGGCCTCGCTCGCCCGGACGTCAGCCGTCTCCCGTGCCAGCAGGTCCTCGGCCAGGAAGCTCTCCTCGGCAGCCACTTCGCGCTTCAGGACCTCTGGCCGCTCGGCGAAGCCGTTCGCCTTCGCCTCCTCGAACAGCATCGCCGCGCGGACCCGGCGCTCGATCACCTGGCGGACGATCGCCTTCCGGGTTTCGAGAGCGATCGGCTTGGGGACCGCCGCGAGTCGCCGCTCGAGCGCTTCCTCGATCGCCCCGCGGCGGATCTCCCCGCCCGTCCACCGCGCCACGACCGCCGCGGGATCGCGACCGGCGGCGGGCGCGGGCAGCGCGGAGCGCCCGCAGGCCAGAGAGACGGCGACCAGGGAGAGCACAGCCCCCGTTCTTCGAGATGTGAGCTTCATCCTGGCCCCTCCACGGCCCGCTGGAATCGAGCGTCGCGGCGATCATACCGGCACCGCCAACCGTCTCCGCAGCGCGTGCGGCGACGGCGCGGCGAGCGCTCTCCGCTCAGAGAGGTGTATTCCTCCAGTCGTCGGTGCTCAGGCGCACCAGGCCGCGCGCGGCGAGCTGTCGCGACGCCGCCTCGAGAACCGGCAGGAACTCGGGCTTGCGTCCCGCGCGACAGAGCAGCAAGGCCCCGTCGAGAAGCCGCCGCGCTCCAGCGAGGTCGCCGGTCTCCGCTCTCGCCGCCGCGAGCGCGAACAGCGCCGCCGGATCCTGGTCGCGCGTCCCTCGCGCCACCCGCAGGGCGAGCTGCAGCGCGAGGTCGCCGTCGCGGAGCGCGTCGTTCGGACTGGTCGCCAGGACGACCGCTTCGAGGTAGGTGAGCAGCAACGCGTCGGGAAGGCGCTCGCGGCCGACCCGCAGCGTGTCGAGCGCCGCACCCTCCTCACCCCGCGCAAGATAGGCGCGAGCCAACGCACCGCGCGGCGCCCAGGCGTCCGGCGCCGCGCTGACGGCGGCGCGGCAGAAGGTGACGTCGTCGTGCCACTGGGCGACGAAAGATCGGGCCGAGGTCGCGAGCGCGACGGATAGTCCAAGGGTGAGCAGGACGAGCACGGCGAGGCCGCGGCGACCCTGCCGGCGCGCCACGCCGTGAAGACCGGCACCGGCCAGCAGCGCGAGGGGAAGGGCCGCCAGGTAGGTATACCGGTGTGCCACGAGCTGCGGCCCGGCCTGGAAGAGACCGGAGACCGGCAACACGAACGCCGTGAAGACGGCCAGGGCGAGCGGAACGGCCGGCCGGCGGCGCCACAGCGCCAGCGCCAGGGCGAAGACGACGAGAAAGCCGAGCCCGCGCAGGAGGACGACACCGTCTCTCGCCACCGAGAAGGGATGAATGGCCGGCACCTGGAAGGGGATCGCGAACGGGAAGAGCGTCTTCTCGAGGTAGAAGGAAAGGCTGTAACCGGCCGAGAGGAACCGATGCTCGAGGGATGCCTGCGTGCGATCCGCCAACGCCGGAGCGGCCGCCCAGAAGGTGACGCCCGCCGAGAGCGCCGAGAGCACGAGGAAGGGCAGTTTCTCGAGCAGCACGGCGCGCGCGGGGCGTTCGAGCCAACGACGAGGATGCGGCTCCAGCCGCGCGAGCGGGCCGAGGTCGAGCGCCAGGAGGGCGACGGGCAAGGCAAGCGCGATCCCTTTGGAAAGCAACGCCGCCGCGAAGGCGATCCAGGCGCCCGACAAGGCGAGGGCGCGACGACGGCCGGTCGCTTCCGCTGCCCGCAAGTAGGCGTGCAGGACGAGGAGAACGAACAGTCCGCAGAGCAGATCGCGCCGTTCGGTGATCCAGGCCACCGACTCGACCCGCAGCGGATGGACGGCGAACACCGCCACGGTCGCGAAGGCGGCGAGGGCCCGTGGCCCGTCCGGAAGGGCACCTTCCCCGGCCGTCCGCGAGCGCACTCCGAACAGCCGCCAGGCGAACGCCCCGAACAACAGGGCGTTGGCCAGGTGGAGCAGCAGGTTCGTGCGGTGATAGCCGCGCGGATCCATCCCCGAAAGCTCGTAGTCCACCGCCAGGGTCAGCCAGGAGAGGGGGATGTAGTGCCCCGCGTGGCGAGCGGTGGCCATCCACCGCAGATGGTCGAACGACAGGCCTCGATAGTGCGGGTTGGAGACGAAGTTGAGCTCGTCGTCGAGCGGGGCCCAGCGGTGGTCGAGGGTCGGCAGGAAGACCCAGACCACGAGGGCGACCAGGGCCACGAGCGGCAGGGCGAGGAGGAGGCGTCTGTTCACGATGACCGATCGGCGCGGCTCAGGGAGTCGAAGCAGCGGACGCCTGCGCCAGGAGATGCCCCGCCTCGGGCAGGACGAGCCGCTCCATCGCCAGACGGACACCGGCCGGCGAGCCGGGCAGGAGGAAGACCGCCCGCCCGCGCACCGTCCCGGCCGTGGCGCGCGAGAGCATCGCCGCGGCGCCGATCTCGGCGAACGAGAGCTGCCGGAAGAGCTCGCCGAAGCCGGGCAGCTCCCGCTCGAAAAGCGGCCGGACCGCCTCCGGCGTGACGTCGCGCCGCGCCACGCCGGTACCGCCGGTCAGCACCACCACGTCGCAGCCGGCATCGTCCACCGCGGCGTCGACCGCCGCACGGATCGCCTCGACCTCGTCGGCGACGATCGTCGCCCGCACGACCGTGTGACCCGCGCCGGCGATCGCCTCCCGCGCCACCGGCCCCCCACGATCCGTCGTCGCATCCCGACGGTCCGACACCGTGATCACGGCGAAGCCGAGCGAGCGCCTCCCGAATCGGCGATGGAGATCCGGGATGTCCGGCAGTTCGTCCACCCGACGAGCGTACCAGCCCGGCGGTCCGCCGCCCGCCCCAACTCGGCCGCACCGGACCGACCCGAGCCGGGTTGGTAGGATGCGCCCCCATGGCTTCGACGACTCGCAGGACCGTTGCCGTACTCGGCGTTCCGATGGACCACGGCCAGGGGCGCCGCGGCGTCGACATGGGACCGAGCGCCTTGCGCTACAGCCACCTCGACGAGATCCTCGAGTCGCTCGGCTGCGAGGTGCTCGACCTCGGCGACGTCGAGGTGCCGGTCGTCGAGTCGCTGCACCTCGACTGGCGCCAGGAGCACGGGGGTCTCGTCTTCCTCAAGACGATCGCGCGCGCCTGCGAGGAGACGATCCGCCGCCTCGCCGAGCTCGACCCCCAGGTCTTCCCCATCGTCCTCGGCGGCGACCACTCGATCGCCATCGGCTCGGTCACCGGCTGTGCGCGCCGCGAACGCACCGGTGTCGTCTGGGTCGATGCCCACGGCGACTTCAACGTGCCGGCCACTTCGCCCTCCGGCAACATCCACGGCATGCCGCTCGCCGCCCTCTGCGGACGCGGCGAGCCACGGCTCGTCGACCTCGGCTGGCCGGGTCCCAAGCTGCGCGGCGAGGACGTCGTGCTGATCGGTATCCGCGATCTCGACGACGGCGAGAAGCGCCTCATGCGCGAGGCCGGGGTCACCGTCTACACGATGAAGGAGGTCGACCGCCTCGGCATCACGCGGATCGCCGAGGAGACGCTCGGCCGGCTCGCCCACCTGCCGCGGCTCCACGTCTCGCTCGACGCCGACGCCCTCGACCCCGAGGTCGCGCCGGGCGTCGGCACGCCGGTGCCAGGCGGCCTCACCTACCGCGAGGCGCACCTGCTGATGGAGCTCTTCGCCGACGCGCGCCGGGTGACCAGTCTCGATCTCGTCGAGGTCAATCCGATCCTCGACCGCGAGAACCGCACCGCCCGCCTGATGGTCGAGCTCGCCGCGAGCCTGCTCGGCAAGTCGATCTTCTGACCTCGCTCCGGCCGTCGCACCGCCCGAGCCGAACGGAGAGTCCCGTGTCCGACTACTACAAACCCGAGCATCTCGCGCAATTCGGCACGATCGGCGAGGGCAGCCGCGAGCTCGCCGCCAAGTTCTTCGACTATTACGGCAAGGTCTTCGCGGAGGGGGCGCTCACCGCGCGCGAGAAGTCCCTCATCGCCCTCGCCGTCGCCCACGCGGTGCAATGCCCCTACTGCATCGACGCCTACACCCACGACGCGCAGCAGAAGGGCTGCGATCTCGAGCAGCTGACCGAGGCGGTGCACGTCGCCGTGGCGATCCGCGGCGGCGCCTCGCTGGTGCACGGGATGCAGATGCTCGAGCACGCCAAGAAGGCAGGGATGTGAGGACCGGCGACGCGATCGCGGGCGAAACCGCCCGACTCGAGGGCGTGGCCGAGCTGGCGACGACGGCGGCCGGGCCGAAGGCCGCGTCGAGCCTCGTGCATCGCGGCTCGCCGCTCGCCGCGCCCGCCGAGCAGTTGCGGCGCCTCGGCGCTCTGCCGCTCGTCGACGCCGACGGGCGGCCCGCTGCCTTCGCTCGCTCCCTTGCCGCCTGCGGCTGGCCCGAGCTCACCCCCGCCGCGCTGGAGATCTTCCAGATCAACCTCGGCAAGCTCTGCAACATGACCTGTCGCCATTGCCACGTCGACGCCGGCCCCGACCGGGTGACGGAGAACATGGACCGGGCCACCGTCGAGCTCTGCCTCGCCGCCCTCGACCAGACCCCGTGTCACACCGTCGACCTGACCGGCGGTGCACCGGAGCTCAACCCGCACTTCGCCTTCCTCGTCGACGAATGCGTGCGCCGCGGCCTGCACGTCATCGACCGCTGCAACCTGACGGTGCTCCTGCTGCCACGCTTCCGCGATCTGCCCGCCTGGCTGGGCGAACGCGGCGTCGAGGTCGTCTGCTCGCTCCCCCACCACCGGATGCGCAATACCGACGCCCAGCGCGGTGACGGCACCTTCGAGCGCTCGATCGAGGCACTGCGGCGGCTCAACGCCGCCGGCTACGGGAAGGGCGATCCACGCCGCGTGCTGACGCTGGTCTCCAACCCGGCCGGGGCCTTTCTCGCCGGCGACCAGCGAGCGATGCAGAAGGAATGGCGCGAGTCGCTCGAGCGCCACCACGACGTCGCCTTCGACCGGTTGATCGCCTTGAACAACATGCCGATCGCCCGCTACCTCGACTGGCTCGAGGCGAGCGGCAACCTCGAAAGCTACGCCGCGCTGCTGCTCGCCGCGTTCAACCCGGCCACGGTCGCCGGACTGATGTGCCGCAACACACTCTCCGTCTCATGGGACGGCCGTCTGTTCGACTGCGATTTCAATCAGATGCTCGATCTTCCCGTCGCGCCGCCGGGCGGAGGGATGCAGCTGCGCGACTTCGACCCGGCGCGACTGGCGACGCGCCGGATCGTGACGGCCCGGCACTGCTACGGCTGCACGGCCGGCGCCGGAAGCTCCTGCGGCGGAGCGACGAGCTCCGGCTGAATCGCCTCCCGGTCACCGGCGCTTCACCTTCTTCAGCTCGAGGTCGACGTTGCAGACCTCGTCCTCCGCCCCGAGGTCGGTCGCCAGCTCGATCCACACCGTCTGGTAGCCCGCCAGCGAGAGGCTGGCAAGGTGGCGACCGGTCGTGTCGAAGCGCCACTGCTTGCCGCCGCCGGTGTCGTCCCAGTCGTCGGAGGTCCCGATGTCGCGACCGTCGATCGACACCCGCGCCTCTTCGGGATCGATGTGGAACTCCGCAGCGATCTGGCAGCGGTAGACCTCGGCGATCGGCGGTCCGGGCGTCGCGACCTCCGGCGGCGGCTCGACGGGCGACGGCTCGGGCGTCGCGACCTCCGGCGGCGGTGCGGCGGTCGGCGCCTCGGTGGGACGCGGCGCGAAGGTCGGCAGCTTGAGCTCGAGCGTCGGCTCCGGCGTCGCGGTGGGGGTCGCCGTCGACTCCGGCAGCCCGAACGGCGTCCCGACCGGCGCCGGCAGCGTCTCCGCGGCCACCGGGAGCGGCGTCACCACGGGGCTCGTGGTCCCCGGCGCGGGCGGCACCGACGGCGAACGGAGCACCAGCGCCGCGAGGCCGATGCCGACCGCCACGGCGACGGCACCGACGACCCAGAGCCAACCCCGGCGGGGCGCCGAGGCCGGGAGCGACGCCGAGGCGAGCGCCGGGGAGGTCGCGGGCGGCGACACCGCCGGCGGCAACGGAGGCGGGGCGGGCAGGGGGGGCGGCGGGGGCGCGACGAACGCCGGCAGGACGCGGGTCGGCGACTCGTCCGGCGCGGGCACCGCCGCCAGCGCCCGACAGCGCGCCGCCAGCACCCGGCCGTCGGCGACGCGCGCTCCGACCTCCTTGGCGAGACAGAGGCGCAGCAGGGCGGCCTGGTCGGGCGGAAGGCTGGTCGAAAGCGCGGGGTCGGCGAGCGGATCCTCGTGCAGGATCTGGTAGACGAGCGTCGTCACCGTGTCGGCCGGGAAGGGCTTGCGCCGCAACAGCAGCTCGTAGAGCACGACACCGAGCGAGAAGAGGTCGGCACGACCGTCGAGCTCGTGCCCCTTGATCTGCTCGGGCGCCATGTACGCCGGACTGCCGACGAGGGTCCCGGTGCGCGTCAGCTCGGTCGCTTCGCCGACCGCCTTGGCGACGCCGAAGTCGCTCACCTTCACCCGCCCGTCCCGACCGATCAAGAGGTTCGCGGGCTTGATGTCGCGATGGACGACGCCGGCCGCGTGCGCTACCGCGAGCGCCTCGGCTGCCTGCGCCACGATCTCGAACGTCTCGGCCGCCGACGGATAGCGCCCGCCCGCCAGCCGCGCGGCGAGCGATTCCCCCTCGACGAGCTCCATGACCAGGTAGAGGTCGTTACCTTCGCGACCCGCGTCGAAGACGGCGACGATGTTCGGGTGCGCGAGCCGCGCCGCCACTCGCGCTTCGCGCAGGAACCTCGCCTCCGATTCGTCGGCACGCAGCGAGCCGCCGGTCGCCGAGGCGGAGATCATCTTGATCGCCACCGGCCGATCGAGCTGCGGATCGTGGGCGCGGTAGACCGCCCCCATCGCGCCGCGCCCGAGCTCGCCGGTGATGCGGTAGCGCCCGACCTTCGCGGGAATGGCCATGATCGCGAATTCTACGGGAACGGGGCCCGTTCGCTCGGCTTCAGCGACGTCGGCGCGGCTGCGGGCCCTTCCGGCGCTCGCCGGCGGCCAGGCCGGCGATCCCCAGGGCAGCGAAGCCGGTCGCCAGACCCGCGACCGCGTCGAGGGCGTAGTGGTAGCAGCAGGCCACCGTCGAGAAGCCGATCGCCGCGGCGAGCGCCCAGAAGAGCCCGCGGGCGGCCGGGAACCAGCGTCCGGCAAACCCGGCGGCAATCACCGTGGCCGCCACGTGCGTCGAGGGGAATGCCATGCCGCCGCGGTCGAAGAGCGCGTAGAGCGCGTCCATCATCGGGATGAACAGCCGGCCCGTCGGGATGACCTCGGCGCGACGCGCCACCGGGCCCGAGATCGGCAGGAGGATCCCGGCGACGTAGTGGACGAGCATCGCCGCGTTGAGCACCGCGATGTAGCGCCGCACCGACTCGCCGGCCCGGCGCATGGCGAGGAGGCCGGGGACGAAGAGCAGCAGGTAGTAGCTCGCGTAGACGCCGTGGAGCGCCTCGAGGGCCCAGACCGGCAGCACCCGCGGCAGCGCCAGATGCGGCTCGCTGCGGAAGAGCGCCGCGTCCCAGCGCACGAGGATCGGGTCGAGGTCGGCGGCGACGACGAGGTGGCGCAGCGCGCCCACTTCGCCGTAGAGCCAGAGCAGCGAGATCACCGGGTACCAGCGCCGCAGCAGCGCCAGAACCCCGGTCGACTCCTGCCGCGTGACGAGCCAGACGATCGCCACCGCGGAGGCCAGGTGTCCGACCGCCCAGCCCCGCCATTCGCCGAGCCGCCCCGCCGGACCGGCGGTGGCGAGCAGCAGGAAGAGCCCGGTGTGGTAGGCGAGAGAGAGCCAGTCGGTCGCTTCGAATCCCGGAGGGCCGCCAGCCCGGGCGTCGACCCGGCGGCCCCCGTCGTTCGTGCGCCGTCGTGCCACCTCAGATCGCCTTCTCATAGACGCGGTAGGTCTTGTCCACTCGAGCTCCGAGGCGCTCGAGCAGTCGGCGCATCGGGCCGTTCGATTCGAGGATCCACGAGAGCTCGCCCGAGCGATACCCCCGTGCCATCGCCGCCCGCACCGTCCGCGCCACCATCGCCGCCTCGATCCCGCGTCGCCGATGCTCCCGCACCACCCCGAGGATCAGCACGCGCACCCCGGTGATCCGCCGCTTCCACCAGAGGGCGCGCAGCCAGCCGGTCGGCAGCAGGCGACCCTCGAGATGCGCCAGCACTTCGTGGAAGTCCGGCAGGGTGATCGAGACGCCCACCGGCTCGCCGTCCTGCTCGGCGAGCAGGGCGAGCTCGGGCACGACGATCGGCAGCAGCTCCCTGGCCAGCTCGGCGATCTCCTCGGCGGCGAGTGGCACCGCACCCCAGTTCTCCGCCCAGGCGGCGCTGTGCACCCGGTGGATCCGGTCGACCTCCTCGCGAAAGTGCGCGAGATCGACCGGACGGATGACCAGACCGGGCGCGGCCGCGACGAGCTCCTCGGCCCGCGCCAGCCGCTGCGGCAGGATCGCGGGGACCTCCAACCGGTAGGCCAGCAGGTCCTGGACCTTGGAAAGCCCCCAACCCTCGAGCAGCGCGCGGTAGTACGGCGGGTTGTAGGGCATGAGCAGCACCGGCGGACGGTCGAAGGCGTCGAGCAGCAGGCCGCTCTCGTCGTTGATGGTGAAGCTCATCGGACCGCGCAAGCGCGTGAGACCGCGTTCGCGCACCCACCGGGCGGCGGCATCGAGCAGGGCACCCGCCGCCGCGGCGTCATCCTCGCATTCGAAGAAGCCGAAGAAGCCCGCACCGTCGCCCCAGGCGTCGAGGTGCCGGCGATTGTGCACCGCGGCGATCCGCCCGACCACCGCGCCGCCGCGCCGGGCGAGGAAGAGCTCGGCCTCGGAATGACGGAAGAACGGGTTCCGTTGCCGGTCGAGGAAGCGCCGCCGCTCGGCCAGCAGCGGCGCCACCCACGCCGGACGATCGCGGTAGAGCCGCCACGGCAGGCGCAGGAACGCCTCGCGCGTACGGCGATCGCGGACCGGCGCGACGTCGATCAAGCCGCTCGCGACCTCACGGCATCGCCCCGCGCATCCACGGCGGCGCGAGGGCGGCGATCCGCCCGAAGACCGGGCAGCTCTCGCGGTGCGCGCCCGGCAGGTAGCCGATCGATTGCAGGAATTCGCCGGTGATCTCGCCGCCGGTGAAGCGGAAGGTGCGCTTGAAGAGGCGCACCCACTCGGCCCGCCCGAGCGGTTGCTGCGCGGCGAGCCAGGAGGCGAAGCCGCCGTGGCTCGCGCGCAGCGCCCGCACCGTTCGCGCGTTGGCGACGATCGCTCCGACCTTCAGCCGGTTGCGCACGATCCGCTCGTCGGCGAGCAGCGCCGCGACGACGCGCTCGTCGAGCTCGGCGAGCGCGTCGACCGCGAACCCGGCGAGCGCCGCCCGCATCCCCTCGCGCTTGCGCAGCACCAGCTCCCAGTTGAGCCCCGCCTGCATGATCTCGAGAACCAGCCGCTCGAACAGCGCGGTCTCGTCCGCGAGCGGGAAACCGTACTCGTGGTCGTGATAGGGACCGTGCAGCGGATGTCCCGGCGCGACGTCGCAGTAACCGCTCACCTCGCCTCCCTTCTCGCCCCGCCACTCTAGCGCTCCGGACGCTCTGCTAGCATCCTCGCCATGTCCGACATCGCCCTCGTCAACCGCCTGCCGCGCATTCAACAGGCCCTCGCCGACGCCGGTCTCGACGGCTGGATCTTCGCCGTCTTCCAACAGAACGACCCCGTCTCGCTCGACCTGCTCGCGCTCGGCGGCCGCAACCTGGTGACGCGCCGCTGCTACTACCTCGTGCCGCGCCAGGGCGAGCCGCGCAAGCTCGTCCACACCCTCGAGGAGGGGATGCTCGACCATCTGCCGGGGGCGAAGACGAAATACCTGCGCTGGCAGGAGCATCGCGCCGAGCTGGCGACGCTCGTCGCCGGCTGCAAGCGCCTCGCCGCGCAGTACAGTCCGGGCAACGAGCTGCCGGCGGTCTCGCGCCTCGACGCCGGCACGGCGGAGCTGCTCGCCGCCTGCGGCATCGAGCTTGTGTCGTCGGCCGATCTGGTCCAGGAGTTCGCCGCCGTCTGGTCGCCCGAGCAGCTCGAGAGCCACCGGCGCGCCAACACGCGGCTGCACGAGATCGTCAAGGAGGCCTTCGCCCGCGTCGCCTCGGCGCTGCGCGCCGGACAACCGATCCACGAACGCGACGTCCAGGTCTTCCTCCTCGAATCGTTCGAGCGTTCGGCGATGTGGAGCGAGGGGGACCCGATCGTCGGCGTCAACGCGCACGCCGCCGATCCGCACTACGAAACGCTCGCCGAGGGCTCGTCGCCGATCGTCCGCGGCGACTTCCTGCTCATCGACCTGTGGGCCAAGGAGAAGACGCCCGAGGCGATCTACGGCGACATCACCTGGTGCGGCGTCTGCGCCGAGGCGCCCACCGCGCGCCAGCAGGAGATCTGGTCGATCGCCGCAGCAGCGCGTGACGCCGGCATCGCCCTGGTGCAGGCACGCTACCCGGCGCACGAGATCCGCGGCTTCGAGGTGGACGACGCAACCCGCGCGGTGATCGACCGGGCCGGCTACGGACAGTACTTCTTCCACCGCACCGGCCACTCGATCGGCACCAAGGACCACGGTCAGGGGGCGAACATGGACAACCTCGAGACGCACGACACGCGTCGCCTGCTGCCGATGACCGGCTTCTCGATCGAGCCGGGCATCTACCTGCCGGGCGAGTTCGGGGTGCGCACCGAGGTCAACATCGCCCTGACGCCGACGTTCGCCGAGGTCACCGGCGGCGAGCCGCAGCGCGAGTTGCTCCGGCTGCTCGCCTGACCCGCGCGGACCCGGCGGGAAGGAGCCCGACGATGGACGAGCCCGGCGAACCACGGGTGAACGATCCGGTAGAACCTGCGGGTGCGTCCCCCGCTCCCGAGGCAGCGGGCCCCGGGGAGCCGGCGAGTCTCGACGAGACCCTGCCGGTCCTCATCTCCTCCAACCCCGCCGACGTGCGCGAGACAGTGCGGAGGACGATTCCGCCCGGAGCCTCGCTCGACGAGACGCTGCCGGTCGTTCCCCTCGCCGCGGCCCGTCCGGCAACGCCGCCCGGGGGACGCTCGGCCGTCGAGCCTGCCACGGGCGGTGCGCGCGACGCCGCACCGCCCGGCGGCACCTGGCGCGGCGACGCCCTCGCCGCGAGCCCGCACGGACGGCTGGCCGAGCTGCTCGCCGCACCGGCCGAGGACTTCGACAGCGAGCGCGCCGCCGGGCTCTGCGCTGACGTCTGCCGCGAGGCGCTGGGCGACTTCGCGCCGGCGCTCGTCCTCCTGCCCGTCGCCGAACGACGGCGCGCCCAGGCGGTCGCCGCCTTCGCCCTGACGCTCTTCGACTTCGCCCGCCAACGCGGCGTCGACGGCGAGCGACTGGCGCAGATCAACCGCTGGGAGTACACCCTCGAGGCGGCGCTCTCCGGCGATCGCATCGGCCAGCCGGTCTTCCTGCGGATGGGAGAGGAGGAGCAGCGCCGTCCGTTCTCGCGCGATGGGCTCGACGCGCTCTTCGCCGCCGCCCGCCGCCGGGCGACCTGCGACCGACCGATCCACGCCGCCGAGGCGGAAACCGCCCGCCGCCAGCTTGCCGAAGGGCTCGTGCAGATCCTGCTCGGCGACGGCCAGAGCCCGGCTTCGCTCGAGTTCGCCTCCGGCCTCCTCGGCCTGCGCGCCCTTCTCGGTCTCGGCGCCGAGCTCGCCGGCGGACGCTGTCCGCTGCCGGTCGACGAGTTGCCGGCGATCGTCCCGGCTCCCCCTCCGGACCGACTCTCCGCCGCGCTCGACGCCGAGATCCAACGGCTCGAACCGCTCCTGCTGCGCGGCGCCCGCGCCGTGCGCGAGGTCCCGCTCACCTTCCGCCGGCCGACCGCCTACCTCGTGCTCGCCGCCGAGCGCCTCCTCGCCCGGGCCGGTGCCGTCGGGACGCGCCTGGTCGCCAAGCCCCCGCGGCTCGGCGCCTTCGAGCGCCTTCGCTTGGTGGCGCGGGCGCGCTGGGGTTCACTCGCCCGCGGCTGAGCGCCGCGGAGCTGCGGCGGCGGTGGGAATCGGGTCGGCGGCTCAGAAGGGCGTCGGCGGCGCCGCATCCAGCGGAGCGATGACGGCGAGCTCGGCGGTGTCCGAGAGCGGGTCCGGCATCTCGTCGCCGTCGCCCACCTCTGTCCAGGCGATGCCGGGGCCGCTCGCACTCCAGAGCCCGATGCCGCCGCGCTTGGCGCGATAGAGCGCCGCGTCGGCGCAGAGGAACAGGCTGGCGCGCGAATCGCCCGGCTCGGCGAGAGCCCAGCCGAGCGAGACGCCGACGTCGAGCCCGGGGATGTCGAGGCGGGTGCGCTCGAGCTCGGCGACCACGCGCATCGCCACGCCTGCCGGGTCGTCCTCCGCACCCAGCGGCACGAGCAGCGCGAACTCGTCACCGCCGATGCGCGCGACACGCTCGCGCCCCGCGGCCGCCACGCTCAGCGCTTCGGCGAGCCGCTGCAGGACGAGATCGCCGACCGCATGGCCGAACCGGTCGTTGATCGACTTGAAGCGATCGACGTCGACCAGGACGAGACCGACACGCGCGTTCGTCTCACGCAACTCGAGGAGCTGGCGGTCGAACACCCGCCGGTTGGCCACCTGGGTCAGGGGATCGAGATGCGCGATGCGATCGAGCTCGGCGTTGGCGCGGGCCAGCTCGCGGGTCCGCTGCTCCACCTGCTCGCCAAGCTCGCGGGTCCGCCGCACCACGGCCGCCTCGCGAAACCGGGGCGCGACGAGCGCGGCGAGCAGCATCGCGAGCAGCGGGGCGAGGGCTGGGGAGGTATCGACGACACCCGAGACCGCAGCGCTCCAGAGTCCCTGCTCGACCGGGGCGACGGTGGGCGGCTCCCCGCTCCTCCCGCGCACCAGAGCGAGACCGGAGCAAAGGCCCGCGGCGGCACCGACCCCGGCGACGAAAAGAAGGAGCGCCGACGGCCCGAAACGCCCCAGCCGCATCGGCGACAGCCGGCCGCGCGCCTCATTCCCGGCCACCGACCGCGGCACACGGCCATCTCCCCACGCGCGCGCCGCGGCCTCCCCGGCCTTCAAGCCTCTGGTTGCCCCTCGCGGCATCGGCCCCCCGGACGAGCTCGACGGCTTATCCCTGCCAATTCCGTGAGCGCCAAGCTCAGTTCCTTGGCGAGGGATCCCCCTGCTGCGCCAATCGCCTTGGCGAACGAGGCGAACCAGGGGAGATTCCGCCCGTCTTGGATATCAGCCCTGCATTCCGGATGCCAAAGCTCGGGCACCGTCGGGAAGAAACCGGCCTACTGGCAGGGGAAGCTCGTAGGGTCGCGGAATGTGGTCGACAGGGTGCCGACCGCGTTGCGGTACGACTGAACTCGGCCGTTGACCAGGTCCTCGACGGTCACCGCCCACCCTTGATCCGTCAGGCCACTCGCGAAGACCCAGAAGTCGTCGCCGAGCTCGGGGACACAAGCATCGAGCACCTTGAGACCGAGCTCGAAGTTCGTCGCGCCGAAGAACGAGAAGAAGACCGAATCGACGTTCTCCGCTCGCGCGCCGAGGAAGCTCATCACCGCGGCGCTCCCATTCGCCGCTTGCGTCTGCCAGTTGGCGCGCACGCGGAATCGTCCGCCTTGCAGACACGAGGTCGTCGCGTTCGGCACGCAGCTCTCGCTCTGCGCCCGCGGCGCGAGCGCACCCACTTCGAGCGGGGCGCTCGCGTCCGCCACCCACTCGACGACGGGCGCGGCGAGCTCCGCTTCCGTGCTCTCGGCGCCGCCACAGGAGAAGCTCGAAGCGTCGCGGAAGGTCGACGAGAGATCACCGAGCGCGTTGTCGTAGCGCTGCATCTCACCCGTCGCGGTGTCTCGCACGCGCACCGTCCAGCCCTGGTCGGTTAGCCCGCTGGCGAAGACCCAGAACCGGTTTCCGAGCTCGGGCACGCAGGCGTCGAGCACCTTGAGCCCCATCTCGAAATTGGTCGGCGAGAAGAACGAGAAGAATGCCGAGTCGCGGTTCTCGGCCCTCACCCCGCCGAAGCTCATCACCTCGCCTGCGCCCCCGCTCCCCGCCGTCCGGTAGTCGACCCGCACCTCGAACCGGCCGTCGCGCAGACAGGCCGTCGTCGCCGACGGCTCGCAGGGGCCGGTGCCGCGGTCGCGGAGCAGGACCTGGGTGTACTGACTGTAGTTGTCCTGCCCCAGGTTGTGGGCGTCCGATTCGAAGGCGAGATATCGCGCGTCAGGTGTCAACGCCGGCCTGCGGCTGTCGCCGCTCCCGGCTGCCCCGCCGATGCCCGCGGACTCTCGCGAGGTCACGCTGGTCAGCCGGTCGTGCAAGTAGATGTCGGACCAGTCGTTGGCACCGCCCGCGACGAGACCACGCGAGTACGAGGAAAAGGCCACCCAGCGCCCGTCCACGCTGATCGCGGGTAGCTCGCCTCCACCCTCCGCCTCGGTCCCGTCACTGTTCACCGACACCCTCGTCGTGGCACCCAGGACACGGTCTCGAACGAATACGTCGACGACACCGTTCTGGTCTCCTGGCACCAGGTTCGAGGCCCAGGATGCGAACGCCACGTACCGACCATCGGCAGACAAGGCCGGAGCGAGGCTGAGCGCATTGCCCTCTCCGCCCAGGCTGTCGACCGAAACCCGCGTCGTCACTCCGGTCACGCGGTCGTGGACGAAGACGTCGGGCGCTCCGTTGCCGTCACCGGGCACGAGATTCACGGCGCTGGAGACGAATGCCACGTATCGGCCGTCGGCAGAAATTGCCGGCGACGCGCTGTCGCCGTATCCCCCGATTCCCGCTGGGCCCACCGACACGAGGGTCGTCAACCCGGTCTCCCGATCGCGGACCAAAACATCGTCGTGGCCGTTGACGTCTCCGGCGACCAGGTTCGTCGAGTTGGACGTGAAGGCCACGAAGCGGCCGTCGGCGGACACCCGCGGTTGCCAGCTGGCCCCGTTGCCTTCGGCACCGGAGGCACCCACCGAGAGCTTGGTCGTGGCCCCGCTCCGCCGATCGTGGAGGAAGACATCCCAGGACGAATTCGTGTCTGGGGGCACGAGATTCGACGCACGAGAGGAGAAGACAACGAGCTCGCCGTCGGCGGAAAGGTCGACGAACTCGATGTCCGCGTTCGCTTGACCTCCAGCGCTGTCGACCGAGACGCGCGTGGTCTGCCCGGTCCGCAGATCGGTGACGAAAGCGTCGGCGGCGCGGTTCGTGTCGCCCGGGACGAGGTTCGTCGCTCGGGAGACGTAGGCAACGTACCGACCCTCGGCAGATACCGCCGCCAGGCCGCTCGACCCGTCGGTCGCGGTCGCCAACTCTCGAGCTGGGGCCTTGGGAACGCGCTCGATCGTTCCGAGACGGTTGTCGCGAAGGAAGCTGCCGTCCGGGACGCCGGGGTCACCCGAAATCAGGTTCCTGGACCCGGTGGTGAACACCACGGCTTGGCCGCCGGCCGAAATTGCGGAAACGTAGCTGTTCTCGTCGCCCCCTTCTCCGGAGTCGGCGACGGACATTCGGGTTGTCGTCCCGGAAGCGCGATCGTGCAGGAAGACGTCGATGCGACCGTTGACGTCGCCATCGACCAGATTGGTGCTCGCCGAGTTGAACGCCACGAATCGACCATCCGGCGAGATCCGAGGCGCCTGGCTGAAATCATTGCCTTCCGCCCCCGAGCTGGAGATCGAGACGCGCGTGGTCACTCCCGTCTGTCGGTCGTGCACGAAGACGTCGGCCTCGAAATTCGTGTCTTCCGGCGTCGCGGTCGCGGAGGTGAATGCCACGAAGCGGCCTTCTTCCGAAATGTCCGGGTGGACGCTGTAGCCGAGCTCTTCGACGCCGGGTCCCACGACCCAGATCCTCTCTGTCGTTCCCAGGAGGCGGTCGCGGATGAAGACGCTCGAGCTCAGTTCACGACTTCCAGGCGCGAGGTTCGTGGCTTTCGAGGCGAAGACCACGTAGCGCCCATCCGCGGAAAGCCGCGGGCTATCGCTGTCGTCGTCGGCCTGACGACCGAAGCTGTCGACCGACACCCGCGTCGTCCCTCCCTCCAGCCGGTCAACGACGAAGACGTCGGTGCGTCGGTTGGTGTCGTTGGCCACCAGGTGCGTGGCCCACGAAGAGAACGCGATGAACCGTCCATTGGCCGAGATCACTGGATCGCTGATGGGTCCATCCAGCTCCGTTCCCGGTACTCCCACCTCGAGCCTCGTCGTCTGATGCGTCTCGCGGTCGTGAACGAACAGGTCGACACGGCCATTCGTATCTCCAACCACCAGGTTCGACGCCTCCGACAGGAAGGCCACGAAACGGCCATCGGCGGAGATCGAGGAGCGGTAGCTCCCGTTGTTTCCTTGACCTCCCGTACTGTCGACCGAGACGCGGGTCGTACGGGCCGTCTGGCGGTCGACCACGAAGACATCGGTCGAGAGGTTCGTATCCCCAACTACGAGATTCGTCGCACCCGAGTCGAAGGCGACGAAACGACCATCGCGGGTCAAGCTGCTCGATCCGACCGAGCCGTCGACCTTCTTCTGAAGCCGCGGGTCGGCGCGGGTGACGACCTCGGTCAGGCCCGTCCCTTGGACAGACCCCGCCACTCCCCAGGCAATGACCGCCCACCCCACAACCGCCAATCGAATCGTCCACCGCATTCGAGCGCTCTCCTCGTTCCACCCACCGACACGCGAGTCGCGTGACCTCCACCTGGATTCGTCCATGGTAACGCCCCCGCCTCGTTCTTCGAGTCCCATCCAACGGGTATCGTGGCGCTCATCCTGGACGAACACCCGATTCTCGTCGAGAATAGCTGCTCGTACCTCCATCTCGTCGTTCCGCCGGCCACCGGCGATAGGAAGTCTCGGGAGACTGCTCCATGCCCCTGCTGCGACCGACAGGAATCTTGTTCGTGCTCGCCGTCCTCTCGGCGATACCGCACAGAGCGGCGGCCGATCTGCCGTTCGGAAGCAGCTTCGAAGGGGGCCGCCTCTGCGAATGGGCGGACGGGGACGGCGTCTGCTCGACGGAGGAGGAGATGGCGGCAGGGCTGCTCGGGACCTATCCGGTCTGCGTGCCACCGTCGACGAGTGCGATCCCCGGGGGGTCGATGACCGTGTGCGGCACGACCACCTGCTCGACCGGCGCCACGGGGTGCGACGCCACCGCGCACGTCACGTCGGCAACGTTCAGCCTCGCCTCCTCGACCGCCACCTTCGTGGCGACGCTCGACGACGACGTCTTCCCGACGCAGGTCACCCTCGGCTCGACCTACAACTGCAACCTGAACGTGACCCAGGGGACCGGCACCGGCGCCTTCGCCTTCACCACCGTGCCGGCCTGCTTCGTGCCGCTCCTCGAAGTTGCCACCGTCGACCTCTCGACGATCGACCTCAACGCCACGCTCGCCTTCAGCGGCTGCGCCATCGCGACCATCCTGAACAGCTTCGTCGGCACGATCCAGCCCACGGTCCTCGCCCAGGCCGAGCAGCAGATCGGCCCCGTTCTCCAGGACGGCGCTCGCCGCGCCTGGCTCGGGCGCTGGGTCTGCCCGGGGCCGTGAGCACCGGCGCCGGAGTCGTGCGGCGGAGACGCCCTCAGGGGCGCGGGATGACGTAGAAGAGCACGGCGAAGTAGTGGAGCACGCTTCCGAGCATCACGAAGAGATGCCAGAGGAAGTGGTGGTAGCGCATGCTCTGCCAGCCGTAGAAGATGAGGCCCAGGGTGTAGGCGAGGCCGCCGCCGAAAAGGAGCATCACGCCGCCGGGTGCCAGCGCGGCGAGCAGCGGTTTGATGGCGATGACCACGCACCAGCCCATCAGCACGTAGAGCACCACCGAGAAGATGCGAGCGCGGCCGAGCGCCACGCTCTTGAAGATGACCCCCGCCACCGCCGACGACCACACGATGGCGAAGAGCGTCCAGCCCCAGGGCCCGCGCAACGTGACCAGCGTCAGTGGCGTGTAGGTGCCGGCGATCAGCAGGTAGATCGCCGAGTGGTCGAGCACGCGCAGCACCCGCTTGGCGCGCAGGATCGGCACCGAGTGGTAGAGCGTCGAGGCGACGTAGAGCAGGATCAGCGTGGTGCCGAACACCGCCGAGGTGGCGACGTGCCAGACGTTGCCGCGCAGCGCCGCGCACGCGACGAGGATCACCAGCCCGGCGATGGAGAGGACGATGCCGACGCCGTGGCTTACGCCGTGAGCGATCTCCTCGCCGACGCTGAACTGCGGCACGCCGCCGACTTCGACGAGCTTGCCGCGCGCCGGGCGCACTCCGGAAGGCTCGGGCGCGCTCAGAACGCCCCCCCGGGCGCGAGCTCGACCACTTCGCAGGTCGCGCCGAAGCTGGCCAGCGCCTCGCGCAGGTGGACCGGCCGGCCGCGCAGCAGGGGGAAGGTCCCCCAGTGCACCGGCACGACGCGCCGCAGCCCGAGGTAGCGGCACGCCCGCGCCGCCTGGGCCGGGTCCATGGTGAAGTGGTCGCCGATCGGCAGGAAGCCGAGCTCGGGCCGGTAGAGCTCGCCGATCAGCTCCATGTCGGAGAAGAGCGCCGTGTCGCCGGCGAGGTAGAACGTGAAGCCCCCGGCCATGCGCACGACGTACCCGCAGGCGAGGCCACCGTACACCGGGACGCCGTCTTCGACGAAGCCGCTCGAATGATCGGCGCGCACCATCGTGACGCGGAGCCCGAGCACCTCCTGGCTGCCGCCGAGGTTCATCCCCGAGCAGTTCTCGACGCCGTGCTTGCCGAGCCAGGCGCAGATCTCGAAGTTCGCCACCACCACCGGCGAGAAGCGCCGGCAGAGCTCGACCGCGTCACCCATGTGATCGAAGTGCGCGTGGGTGATCAGCACCGCGTCGATCCGCTCGAACTGCCGGGCGGCTTCGGGGCAGGCGGGATTGCCGCCGACCCACGGATCGACGAGCACGACCCGACCGTCGGGCAGGTCGCAGCGCACGGTCGCGTGACCGAGCCAGGTGAACTTCGGGCGGTCCTCGGAGCTCATGGAATCTCCTCGCTGTCGCGGTCTCTCGCGCCGATTCTACCCGCGCTCGGGGCCGCGCTGCGGCAAACGCCCGCCGGTCGGGTGCGCCGAGCGGTGCTAGCATCCCGCCCGCGCGGAGGTAGCCCATGTCCCGATCGGTCAACTGGTTCGTCCTTGCCCACGTGCTCGCCGCCCTCTGGCTGGCCGGCGGAGCGTTTGCCGGCGCCTTCGTGCGAGCCCAGACGCGGCGCGCCACGACGCTCGCCGAGAAGGTTTTCGGGCTGCGGCTCGGCTGGCGACTGCTGACCGTCTGCTCGATCCCCGGCTCGCTCGTCGCCGGAGCGATCGGCCTTCATCTCGTCACGGCACGGGGGTTCGGTTGGAAGGAGGGCTGGGTGCACGCCTCGGTCGGCCTCTGGGCGCTCGCCACCGCGGCGATGCTGCTCGCCACCGCGCCACGCTTGAAGCGCACCCTCGCCGCCGCCGAGCGCTCGCTGCAGCAGGGTGCGCCGACGCCGGAGCTCACCGCGCTCGCCGCGGCTCGATGGCCGGGGATCGTCGCCGATCTCGGCGCGCTCGCCGTGGTCCTGCTGACCGTCCTGATGGTCTTGAAGCCCTTCTGAGCCCTACGGGCGAGGCGTCGCCTCGCCGAGGCTTCACCGCTCAAGGCGCGAAGGCGACGCGCTGCCAGTCGACGAGCGCGGGGGCGCGCTTCTCCAACTCGGCCCCGCCGGCCACGGCGCCCTTGCGCAGCCCGTGGAGGAGCAGCCGGCGGATCTGTCGATCCCTCTCCGCGTCGAAGAGCAGGCGGGCACCGCGCGCGAACTGCGCCTCGTACCAGAGCTTGACCGGGGCCGGGGCGAGCGGATCGAACCCGGCGAGAGAGTGGGCGCCGTCGCCACCGCCGCGCGCGGCGAGCCGCGCGAAGACCGAGTCGATCTCTTCCATCCGCCCCTCTTCGAAGCGCGAGAAGGCGAGCCGAGCGGCGGCGTGGACGGCGACCTCGGTGGCCCAGGGCGGCTCGGCCGAATAGCCGAAGGACGTGAAGGCGAGCCGCACCACGTCGACCTGCGCCACCACGTCGGCGAGACCGAGGGAGGCCGCCTCGGCGCCCGAGCCGCGCACGGGGCTGCCGCCGGTGGGCGGAAGCGCCCCGCCGAGCAGATCGCGCCAGAGAGCGACCGACTGATCGTCGCCCCAGGCGGGCAGTGCCACACCCCACTCGCCCATCGTCTGCGGCAGGCCGAACGGCCGGGTGAAGCCGCCGCGCTTCCAGTCCTCGGGGTCGACGACCCAGACCGTCAGGCGAACCGGGCGGTGCGCGAGGTCGGCGAGCAACCCGGCGAGGAGCTCGAAGCGTCGCTGCACGTGGGCTGCACGGTCGAGGGCCCCCGGGCTGTAGCGCACCTCGACCAGCTCGCCGCGCAACTGGAGCAGGTAGGGCAGATCCGGCTCGGCGGCACTCGCCGACGCCGCGGCACCTGCGACGACGCTCGAGCACCCCAGCACGATGCCCAACACGATCCCCGATCGCCTCACTCCGGCCTCCTTCCCTCGCGTCGCTGCGATTCTCCTCTCGGGGGCCCGGCACGGCAAGTCGGCGCCCGCCGGGGCCGGCGTTAGACTCCCGCCATGCGCGGATTCCAGATCGAAAGCCACGGCGGGCCCGAAGCCCTTCTCTGGCGCGAGCTCCCCGATCCGCAGCCCGGACCCGGCGAGGTGCTCGTGCGGGTGCGCGCCTGCGGCCTGAATCGACTCGACCTGTGGGTGCGCGACGGCGTGCCCGGACATCGCTTTCCGCTGCCGCTCGTTCCCGGCAGCGACGTCACCGGAGTCGTCGCGGGGCGCGGCCCGGGCGTCGACGACCTCGAGATCGGCAGCCGCGTGATGCTGGCGCCGGCCGTCTCCTGCGGACACTGTCGCCGTTGCGTCGCCGGCCAGGACCATCTCTGCCGGCGCTACGCGATCCTCGGCGAGCACCGCGACGGCGGCTACGCCGAGCTCGTCGCCGTGCCGCGACGCAACGTGCTGCCGCTCCCGGCCCGTCTGTCGTTCGTCGAAGGCGCCGCGCTGCCGCTCGTCTTCCTCACCGCCTGGCACATGCTCACCGCGCGCGCCGGCCTGCAGCGCCACGAGGACGTGCTCATCCACGCCGCCGGGTCCGGCGTGTCGAGCGCGGCGATCCAGATCGCCCGCGAGCTCGGGGCGCAGCGGATCATCGCCACGGCCGGCAGCGAGGAGAAGCTCGCCCGGGCGCGCGAGCTCGGCGCCACCCACACGGTCAACTACCGCACCGACGACTTCGTCCGCGCCGTCAAGGAGGCGACCGAGGGCAAAGGCGTCGAGGTGGCCGTCGACCACATCGGCGGCGAGACCTTCGAGAAGACGCTCAAGGCGCTCACCTGGGCCGGCCGCGTGGTGCTCTGCGGCGCCACCGCCGCACCGAGCGCCGAGCTCAACTTGCGACTGGTCTTCTTCAAGAGCCTCTCCGTGCTCGGCTCGACAATGGGCAGTCTCGCCGAGCTCCACACGCTGCTACCCTACTTCGCCCGCGGAACGTTCCGCGCCGTGGTCGATTGCACCTTCCCACTCGCCGAGGCGGCCGACGCCCAGGAGGTCCTCGCCCGACGCGAGGCGTTCGGCAAGGTGGTGTTGACGGTCGGAGAGACCGGATGAGCGTCGAGGTGCACACGATCGCCGTTCTCGGCTCCGGCACGATGGGGCGCGGCATCGCCCACGTCGCCGCGCTCGGAGGCTTCGCCACGCGGCTCTACGACGTTGCCGAGACCGCCATCACCAGCGCCCGCGCGGCGATCGGACGTGATCTCCGCAAGGGGGTCACACTCGGCAAGGTCGCCGCCGACGACGCCGTCTCCGCACTGGCCCGCCTGAGCTGCACGACCGAGCTGGCGACGGCCGTGGAAGGGGCCGAGCTGGTGATCGAAGCGGCCCCGGAGTCGCTCGCGCTGAAGATCGAGCTCTTCACCGCCGTCGCCCGCCACGCCCCCGCCGACGCGCTCTTCGCCTCCAACACCTCGGCACTCTCGATCACCGAGATCGGTGCCGCCACCGGGCGACCGGATCGCTTCGCCGGCATGCACTTCTTCAACCCGGCACACGTCATGCGCCTCGTCGAGCTCGTCCGCGGGCTCGAGACCGCGGAGTCGACCCTGGCCTCGCTCGCCGCGGTTTCGCGCTCCATGGGCAAGGAGGTGGTCACGGTGCGGGACGTCCCCGGCTTCGCGACCTCGCGGATCAACGCGCTGATCGGCAACGAGGCATTCCGCATGCTCGAAGCGGGCGTCGCGTCGGCCGAGGACCTCGACACGGCAGTCAAGCTGGGGCTCAATCACCCGATGGGACCGTTCGAGATGGTCGACCTGGTGGGGCTCGACGTCCGGCTGTCGATCCTCGAGCATCTCCACGCCACGCTCGGCGAGGCGTTCCGCCCGACGCATCTGCATCGGCAGTTCGTCCAGGCCGGCCGACTCGGCCGCAAGAGCGGTCGCGGGGTGCACCGCTACGACGCCGAAGGGAGGAGGATCCCGTGACTCGCGAGACGGCCTCAGACCTGACCGGACGCGGCGCGCTGGTGACCGGCGCTTCGGCCGGCATCGGATTGGCCGCCGCCCGCGCTTTGGCGCACCGCGGCGCCCGGGTGGTGATCGCTTCGCGCGGCGGCGCCAAGCTCGCCGCCGCGCAGCGCGCCCTCGCCGACGAAGGATTCGCCGTCGCCGCGATCGCCGCGGATCTGCGCCAGGGCGAGGAGATCGAGCGACTCGTCGAAGAGGCGGAGAGCCGCCTCGGTCGGATCGATATCCTGATCGCCAACAACGGCGGCCCGGTCGCCAAGCCGGCGGTGGAGCTCGTCGAAGAAGACTGGCTCGCCGCCATCCCGGCCGTGCTCCTCTTCGTGCCGCGCCTGGTGCGGCTCGTCCTGCCGGGGATGCGGGCGCGCCACTGGGGGCGCATCGTCGCCGTCAACTCGGTTTCGGCACGCCAGCCGATCCCCAACCTCGCCCTTTCCAACACGCTCCGCCCCGCCGTGCTCGGCTACCTCAAGACGCTGTCGCAGGAGGTCGGTGGCGAGGGTGTGACGGTCAACGCGGTGCTGCCCGGCTACACCGCCACCGAGCGCCAGACCGAGCTCGCCGCCGCGACCGCCGCCCGCACCGGCCGCCATCCGGACGAGGTGCGGGCGGGCTGGACGGCCAACGTCCCGCTCGGGCGTCTGGCCGAGCCGCAGGAGATCGGCGAGGCGATCGCCTTCCTCGCCTCGCCCGCGGCCTCCTATCTGACCGGGCAGGCGCTAGCCGTCGACGGCGGCTACATCCGCGGCCTGCCGTAGCCCGACATCGCCCACCCAGCCGACGCTCCGAGGAGCTTCCGATGCGCCCTTCCGTCCGTTCACCCTGGCTCCGGCTCACCGCCCTCGCGGTGCTTGCCGCGTTCGCGCTCGCCTGCGCTTCGACCAACCTGCCGCCGATCTCGGCGACGGGCAGCGCCTTCACGCCGCTTGCCGACGAGGTCGCGCTCTGGGAGAGCTCGCGCGAGGAGGAGGCGAAGCTGCTCGAGAAGGTCCGGCTCTACGACGACCCGGCGCTCGAGCGCTACCTCGCCGGAATCGTCGACGAGCTCCAGCCGCCGGGCATGGCGGCCAACCGCGAAGTGCGCACCACGATCCACGTCGTCGCCGACCCGACCCTCAACGCTTTCGCCTACCCGCACGGCTCGCTCTACATCCACACCGGGCTGCTCGCCCGGCTCGACAACGAAGCGCAGCTCGCCACCGTCCTCGGCCACGAGATGACGCACGTCGACGGCCGCCACATGCTGCGCCACCAGCGGGCGGCGCAGAACCGCGAGATCGGCTTCACCATCGCCTCGATCGCCGCCTCGGTGATCATCGCCGAGAAGGTCGGCGACCTCTACTGGGACGGGCACTGGGGCGAAGCCGCAGCCGTCGAGATCCTCGCCAACGTGATCGCCAGTCTCGGTCTCGAGCTCGCCTTCATCGCCGCGGTCAACGGCTACGGGCGCGAGCTCGAGCGCGAGGCCGACGCCGGCGGGCTCACCCGACTCCGTCTCGCCGGCTACGACACCGCGCAGGCACCGAAGCTCTACGAAGCGCTGCTCGACGACCACGGCGAGCCGCCGGCCAAGGTCGAGGCGTTCTTCTTCGGCAGCCACCCCAACCTCAAGGATCGCATCGCCCGCACCGAAGAGGCGCTGCGCGCCCAGGGCCCGGTCGCGCCGGGCTCGCGGGGGCTCGGCGACCAGCGCGAGTTCGCCCTGCGGATGCGCACCGTGGCCCGCGACGACGCGCGGCTCAACCTCGAGCTCGGCCGGCTCGAGCTGGCGGAGAGCGAGTTGGCACGCGCCCGCCGCGAGCTGCCCGGCGACGCCGAGACCCAGTTTCTCGTCGGCATGCTGGCGCGCACGCGCGCCGCGACCGCCAAGGACGCCGCGGGGCGCGACGCGCACCTCGACGACGCGGCGACGGCGTTCACCCAGGCCCTCGGGCTCGATCCGGGACACGCCGAGGCGCACCGCGAGCTCGGCCAGCTCGCCTACGACCGCGGCGACCGGCGCTCCGCCTGCAGCCACTTCGCCGCCGCGCTGCGCAGCGACCGGGATCTGCCCGGGGCCGACCGGATCGAAGACCTGCTCGACGAGCTCGACGCCGCCGGCGACTGCCGCTGAGCGGCGAGCGTTTCGACGACGGCGAGCCCGACGACAGGCGACCGGCGCTCGGGCTAGCATCGCCCGCATGAGCCGAGCCTCCGCCTCCCCGTCGTCCGAACGTCCACCGCGGGTCGACTTCGCCGCCGTCACCGCCGAGTTGCCGCTGCTCTGCTGGACGCCGCGCCGCTGGGGCGAGCTCGCCGCGGCGAACCTGCCGACCTTCCTCGCGGACCACGCGGTCTGCGAGCAGCAGGTCGCCCTCTTCGCCCTTTCGCTCGTCGGCCAGTACCCCGAAGACGCTCTGCTGGTCGACAAGATGAGCGCGCTCGCCGCCGAAGAGGTGCGCCACCTGCGCCGCGTCGCGCAGATCCTCCGGCGGCGCGGCCTGCAACCCGCCGGGCGCCGGAAGAACGCCTGGGCGCAGGCGCTGCGCGAGCGCATCGGCGCACACGGCCGGGGGCGCCTGAAGGTCGACCGACTGATCGTCGGCGCCCTCATCGAAGCGCGCAGCTGCGAGCGCTTCACGCGGCTGCTCGAGGTGCTCGACGACCCGGAGGTCGAGTGGCTGCTGCACGACCTCGGACCGGCCGAGAAGCGCCATTGGCAGCTCTTCTACAAGCTCGCTCTGCGCGAGCTTCCCGAGGACGAGCTCGCACCCTACTTCCGCGGCTGGCTCGAGCACGAGCGCGATCTCGCCCGCGGGCTCGGCCGGGCGCCGACCGTGCACGGCTGAGCGACGGCCGGGCGAGCCGCGTCGGAGCTCGCGAGGCTATACAAACGCGTCGCGCGCCTTGGCGCCGGCGAGAATAAAATCGGATCCGGCGACGCTGCGACTTGCCGTTACCGCGGCGGAGAGGGGGGGCGGATCCGTGTGGTCAGGCCGAGGAGCGGCTCTCGTCAAGCGGCTTCTGTTCGTGCTCGCGCTGTTCGTCGCCGCAGCGCTCCGCGAGGGAGACGGCGCCGCGGTCGATCAGGCGATCATCTGGTTTCCCACCGGCGTCGGCGTCGCCGGACTCTGGCTGCTCGGTCTCCGCGAGTGCGGGATCATCGTCGCCTGCACGGCGGTTCAACGCCTGCATCTCGGCTACGACCTCGGCGTGGCCGCCTCGGCCGGGGTCGGCAGCGCCGCCGAGGCTCTTCTCGGGGCCGCCCTCCTCCGCGGCTTCGACTTCGACGGCGCGCTCTCGCGGCTGCGCGATTTCGGCGTGCTCCTCCTGGCGGCGATCGCCGCCCCGACGGCCAGCATCGCCGCGTCGTGGCTCGGCCGCCTGCTGATCTGGCGCCATCCGGACATGGCCTTCTATTCCGGCTGGGGAGGCTGGTGGCGGATGAACGCCCTCGGCGTCCTCGCCATCGTCCCTCCGGCGGTGGCCTGGCTCGAACAGCGCTCCGACCCGCTCTCCCGGCGCCAGAAGCTCTTCGCCGCGCTCGCCGCCGCCGCCGGCGCGGTCGGCACGCTGTGGATGATCGAACGGCTGCCGGTCAACGTCACGGGCGTCCTGTTGCTCGTCAGCACCCTGGCTTTCTCGCTGCTTGCCGGCGTCCGCTTCGGGCCGCGCGGAGCGGCGACGACGGGCGCGGTCGTCGCGATCGTGATCGCCTTGTCGACGATCGCGGGCAAGGGGCCCTTCCTCGCCGTCGCGCGGGTCGAACGCCATACCGCCCTGCAGGTCTTCGAGCTGCTCCTCGTCACCGTACCGCTCGTCGTCGGCGTTCTCGTCGCCGAACGCGAGACCGCCCGCCTCAAGGTGGCGGAGAGCGAAGCGACCTACCGCGCGCTCGTCGAGAGCCTCCCGGACGTCGTCATGCGCTTCGACCACCGCGGGCGGTTCCTCTTCGCCAACGAGAACCTCCGCACGATGATCTCCGGCGAGCCGTCGCACCTGCTCGGCAAGCCGCCCGGCGAGCTCGGCGCGCCCGAGCCGCAGGCGCGTCTGCTCGCGCAGGCCGTCACCGCGGTTCTCGAATCCGGAGCGGCCTTCGAGGGCGAGGTGACGACCGAGGGCGACGGCGGCATCGACTGCCACAATTGGCGGGTCGTGGCCGAGCACGACGAGCGCGGCGAGGTCCGCTCGGTCGTCGCCGTGGGGCGCGACCTGACCGCCCGCCGCCGCGCCGAAGAGGAGATCCGCAGCCTCAACGAGGATCTCGAAGCGCGCGTCGTCGTCCGCACCGCCGAGCTCACCGAGGCCAACCGCGAGCTCGAGGCGTTCTCCTATTCGGTGTCCCACGAGCTGCGCGCCCCGTTGCGCGCCATCGACGGCTATGCGGCGGTGCTGGTCGAGGACGACGGCGCGGCGCTCGACGACGAGGCGAGGAGGCACTTCTCCGCCCTGCGCTGGAACGCCCAGCGGATGGGCCAGCTCATCGACGATCTGCTCGCCTACTCCCAGGCCGGCCGCGCCAGTCTCGAGCGGTCGACCGTCGCCATGCGGGAGGAGGCCGAGAAGGCGTTTGCGCGAACCGTCCCGGATCTGCAGGCGCGCGCCCGGATCGCCTTCTCGATCGGCGACCTGCCGGCCGTGTCCGGCGACGCGCCGATGCTCCGCAAGGTCTTCGAGATCCTGCTTTCCAACGCCGTGAAGTTCTCGTCGGGGCAAGCGCAACCGACGATCGCCGTCGAAGGCGTGCTCGAAGGAGGCGAGGCGGTCTACCGCGTGCGCGACAACGGGGTCGGCTTCGACATGCGCTATGCCGGCAAGCTCTTCGGCGTCTTCCACCGTCTGCACGGCGCGCACGAGTTCGAGGGAACCGGCGTCGGATTGGCGCTCGCCCGGCGCATCGTCCTGCGCCACGGCGGACGCGTCGGGTGCGAGGGAGAGCTCGGCCGGGGCGCGACGTTCAGCTTCGCCCTGCCGTCGCTCGCGCCCACGCGGCGATGACCTCGCCGCGCTAGCCGGCGCTCGGCTCGGCGCCCGGACCGGCCGGCAGCTCTTCGAGACGCTGCAGGATCTGCGTCACTTCGACCTCGGCGCGGCGGATCTTGCCGCGACAGACCTCGACGAGCGCCGCGGCACGCTCGAGCTCGAGGGCGAGCTGGTCCACGTCGACTTCTTCCCGTTCGATGCGGGCGAGGATCGCCTCGAGCTCGCGCATCGCGGCGGCGAAGCCGGGCTCGGGGGTGGCGGGCGGGCTGTCGGGGGTCTTCGGGCTCATGCGTCCTCCACCAGGCTGGTGATCTTGCCGTGCGCCAGGGTCGTGATCAGCCGCTCGCCGGGCCGCGCCGTCGCCGCGTCGCGCAACACCGTTCCATCGGCCCGCCGGGTGAGGCTGAACCCCCGGGCGAGCACACGCTCAGGACCGAGCTCGGTGAGCAACCGGCCGTGGCCAGCGAGCCGCGCGGCGGCGAGTGCCAGGCGTGCGGCGGCACGATCGGCGATCCGCCGCCCCAGGGTCTCGCTCGCGCCGCGTGACCGCTCGATTCGCCGCGCCGATTCGCGACCCAGCCGCGCTCCGGCATGGGCGACACGGCCGCCGGCCTCCCGCAGTCGCGCCGCACCGGCGCGCCCGACCGCACGCTCGAGCGCCGCCAAGCGATCGGCGATCCGTCCGAGCCGCGGCGAGGCGAGGGCGAATCCCCGCCCGGCGCGCTCGACCTGCCGCCGCGCCCGCGCGATCGGTTCGCCGGCCTCGCGGATCAGACCGTCGCGCAGTCGGACGAAGGCCGCTTCGGCACCGCGCAGTCGCTCGACCAGCAGCTCTCCGGCCTTGGTCGGCGTCTTCGCCGCGGTGTGAGCGACGAGGTCGGCGATCGACTGGTCGATCTCGTGCCCGAGCCCGGTGACGACCGGCACCGGACAGCGGGCCACCGCCTCGGCGACCGCGCGGCTGTCGAACGCCGCGAGGTCGGTCCGCGCTCCGCCGCCGCGCACCAGGACCACACAGTCGACCGGCAGCGTGCCGGCGAGCGCGAGCGCCGCCGCGACGTCGCGTTCCGCCTCCTTGCCCTGGACCGCCGCGTGCACGAACGTGACCTGGAAGCCGAACCCGCTCTCGCGAAGCGTGGCGAGAAAGTCGTGGTAGGCCGCGCTCCCCTCGGAGGTGACGAGCGCCAGGGTAAGCGGCAGCTCGGCGAGACGGCGCCCCCGGTTGAGCTCCACGAGCCCGGCAGCCTCGAGCGCCGCCAGGGTCTCGCGGCGGCGCCGGGCGAGCTGGCCGAGCGTGAAAACCGGGTCGACCTCGCGGACGACCAGCTGCAACCGGCCGCCCGGCGGGTAGAACGACAGCTCGACCCGGCAGCGAATCGCCAGCCCTTCGGCGAGCTGCTGGCCGGTGCGCCCGAGCAGCGCTCGCACCTTGGCGAGATCGCCCCGCCAGAGCACGCCGTCGAGCCGGCCGACGATCTGGTCGGCGTCCCCCTTCTCGATCAGCTCGAAATAGAGGTGTCCGTTGGCGTGCGACTTCAGGCGCTGCAGCTCGCCGGCGACCCACACCGACGGCATCGCCTCGGCGAGCAGGTCGCGGATCTCGCCGCCGAGCTGGGAGACCGTGTAGGTGGGCTCGAGCGAGCCGAATGCCACGTCAGTGGAACGACTTGAGAACGTCGGCCGTGGCCAGCGGCAGCGACTCGGCCCACTCCACCGCCTTGCGGTCGCCGTCCGTGCGCTTGCGCATGAACGCGACCGCGTCTTCGCGGTCGGAGAAGAGCCGCCAGATGAAGGTATGGCCGGCCGGCGCGGTGAAGTAGGTGTAATCGCGCGCCCCGGAGCTGTGCTGGAAGCCGAGGTCGTTGTCGCCGTTGACGCCGACGCAGGCCATGGCGATCGCCCGATGGGCGAGTGCCAGCGCCTTCAGGGCGTCCTCGTATTCGGCGAGCTCCTCTTTCGACTGCACGGAGTGGAAGAGCGAGAGCCGGGCCGAGTCCTCTTCGCCGAGCAGCGTGTAGGGCAGGTCGTGCCGGTCCATGGCGTCCTTGATCTCGGCCGTCCCGACGAACACGTCGTCCGTCCCGATCACCTTGTAGGTGATGCAGAATGCGTCGGTCTCGAACTTCGGCACCGCCTCGGCGAGGATGCCCTCGTCCTCGACGGTGAAGTAGTACAGGCGATTGAGCAGGCGTCGCGGCGACATCGGGTCTCTCCTGGGGAAGCGGCGAAGGGCGGCCGCGCCGGGCCGCCACGGATCTTGTTAACTGCTATCCTATCAGCAGCTTGTCCGCCGAACCAAAGGCCCGTAGCGGCCCGCCGAACCGCGTCGGGGCGATCCCACCCCCCGAGTCCGCGACGGTGAGCCCCCAGCTTGAGCTGCCGGCGGCGGTGCTCTGGCATCGCCAGGAGGGGGGCCTCGCCGGCCCGTTGATCGCGGCGCTCGCCACCTTCCCTGGCGTGACTCGGATCGACGACGAGCTCCTGGTCGTCCTGCCGGTCGCGGGAGACCCGGAGGTCGTCGACGTCGCGGTCGCCGCCGCCAACCGCCTGGCACTGGCGGCGGACGAACGCGACTTGCCGCGCCGGCTCGTCTTCCCGGCGACGGTTCGCTCCGGCCCGCAGGGGCTCGCCCTGCTCCCCGACCCCGTCCTCGAGGCCATCGCCCGACAGACCCCGACACTCGCTCCGCAAGTCGTCCACCTGACGACGCGCGCCGCGCAGGCTCTCGAAACCGCCCATTCGCTCATCTCGGCGGGGACCTACGACTCGCCGAGCGGCCACTCCTTCCCCCTCGTCACGCTCGACCGCTCCGCTGCGTCGCCCCCGCCGTATCGCAACTCCGACCTGCTCGGTCGGCGCCTGCGCTGGGTGCCCCGCGAGGTCGAGGAGCGCGCCCTCGCCGAAGCGCTCGACGCCGCCGAGGTCGTCCGGATCACCGGCCCGGTGGGCACCGGCAAGACCCGTCTCGCCTGGGAGACGACCCGGAAGCGCGGCGGGGAGGTGATCTGGGTGTCGATCGGCTCGCGGCGAGCCGCGCGGCTCGCCGGGGTCGATCTGGCCACCCTGCTCACCCAGCGACTCGGGAACGGCAGCGCGCCGAGCCCTCGCGGTCTACCCGCCCCGGCCCTGGCCGAGCGGATGGCGGCGCTCGCGGCGCAGTCGACGGAGCGGCTCCTCGTCCTCGACGGGCTCGAAGCGGCGAGCCCCGAGGAGTGGGAGACGATTCGCCCGCTGCTCGCCCGTGGCGCCGGCCGGGGGTTGCACCTCCTGCTCCTCGGCCGGACCGGGACGCGCTGGCCGAACGAGTGCCGGCGCTCGACCGTCCTCCACATTCCACCGCTCTTCGGCGAGGCCGAGGAGGTCGTCGCCCGACAGGCCCTCGATGGCCTGTCGATCCCTCCGGCGGTCGAGAAGCGCCTTCGCGAAGCGGCGGGCGGCAACCCGTTCGCCCTGGAAGAGGGGATCATCCAGCTCGCCAATGTTCGCCAGCTGCGTCGGATCTACGGCTCGTTCTTCTTCAGCGGCGATGCCGGCGCCGGCTACCTCGCGTCGCCCCGCTGGATCCGCCATCTCGAGGCCGAGGCGACCCGCCTCGGCGATCCGATGCCGCTCCGGCTCCAGGCGCTCGCCGGCGAGCGCGTCCCGCCCGACGAGCTGGCGCGGGCAGCCGAGCACCTGGGAACGCCGACGGCCACCGGCTGGCAGTCGACCTATCTCGCCACGCAGTGGCTGCGCGCCGCCGACGGTCCCTGGGGCGAGGGCGTCGAGCTGCCCACGCCCGCCCACGCCTGCGCCCTGGCCGCGACGCTGTCGGCCGAGACGCAACCGGTGGCGCGCCGAGCGATCGGCGAACGGATGGCCATCGCCGGCGGCACGGCGCTGTCGCGCTGGAACAGCTATCGACTTCTCGCCGGGAGCCTCGCCGGGGCGAAACAGCTGCGCACCGTCGTCTCGTCCCCCCATTCCGAGGTGCCGCGCCTGGAGTTGCTCGCCGCCCTGCGCAGCGAGGTGGCCCTGCTCACCGGTCGCCCCGAGGAGGAGGAGCTCGAATTCGACCTCCTCTGGGCGTTGCTGCCGCTCTCCCGGCGCGTCGGCAAGCTGCACGAGCAGGAGCGCGAGCTCGACCGCGCCTTCGCCCTGGCCGAGCGGCGCGGTGAGGTCGACCGCTTCCTCGCCCTCGCCACGCTGCGTGCCGAATTGGCCCAGAACTCCGGCCGCCACCGCGAGGCCGAGTCGCTGCTGCGCCAGGCGCTCTCCGCCGCCAGTGGACGGGACGACCGGCGCAAAGGGCTGCTCGTCGTCGAGCTGGGGCGGGTCCTGTTGCGGCAGGGGCGCGGCGCCGAAGCACGGGACCTGCTCGAGCGGGCGCTCGAGGCGTTCGTCCGCGCCGGCCGCTCCGGCCTCGCCGCGACCTGCCAGTTCCTGCTCGGCAACGCCGCGGTGCACGACCGGCGCTTCGCCGAGGCCGAACGGCTCTACCGCGACTCGCTGCTCACCCGGCGCGAGGCCGGCCTCCCGGCGGCCACCGCCGCGTCGCTCTCCGCCCTCGGCGCCCTGATGCTGGCGCGCGGCGACTACCCGCGGGCCCTCTCCTACTGCCGCGAGGCCGAGGAGATCCTCGCCGAGCATGGCAAGGAGGGCGAGGAGAGCTTCGCCCTCATCGGACTCGGCAGGGCGCACGCTCGACTCGGCGATTTCGCCGCGGCGACGCCCTGGCTCCGCCGCGCCCTCGCCCTGCGTGAGGGTCGCGACGACCGTCAGGGCGAGGCGATCGCCCGCCTCGCGGTGGCCGAGAACCACTACGATCTCGGCCAGCTCCGGTCGGCGCTCGACGAGGCGCGCCGCGCGCATTTCGATCTCTCGCTGCTGCCGGAGGGCGAATCGCGTGCCGACGCCGAACACCTGCTCGGTCGCATCCTGCTCGGCATGAAGCAGTTCGTCGAAGCCGACCGCTGCCTCGCCGAGGCCGAACGGATCCACCGCGAATCCGGCAAGCCGTCGCTCGCCCTGCGCGATCTCGCCCGACGCCTCGAGGTGGCGATCGCCGCCAACGACGTCGAGGCGATCAGCCGCCATGCCGGCCTCCTCGCCACGCGCCTCGAGGCGCTCGACGACGCTCGCCCCGCCGACGAACCGTTCGACTTCCATCTCCACCGCGCTGCGATCTGGCTGCGCCAACGCGGGCTCGCGGCCGAGGATCCCCAACCGCTGCTCGAGCGCGCCTACGCCGAATTGATGCGCCAGACGTCGTTCCTCGAACCGGCGCAGCGCAGCCGCTTTCTCTTCCAGATCCGCCTCCACCGCGAGATCCTGGACGCCGCGACGCATGCCGGCCTGCCGCTCTCCGGCGTCGGCACAGGCGGCTGAGCCGCCCGCATTCCCTTCCGGCTCCTCCGATTTCGGGCGGCGCCCTTCGTGCCGCCGACTGGAACTTTCGCTCCCGCCCCTCGTAGGAGAGGACGTGATGCGGAGCCAAGCGACCACTCCCGAGCCCGAACCCGGCGCCGCGATGTCCGAAATCGAAGGAAACGAGAGGGGTTTTCTCATGCGGAACAAGAGGCTGATCGTCGTGCTTGCCGTCGTTCTCGTGGGCGCCAGTCTGGTCGTCGCCCGCGCCACCACCTCCGCCAAGCCGAAGGAGGAGGAGCCGCCCTTCCGCCTGGGCAAGGTCCAGGCCGAGGACCTGCAGGTGAGCGTGCGCGAGGTCGGCGTCGTCGATCCGGAGATCAAGGTCGAGGTCAAGTCGACGGTTTCCGGCCGCGTGCTCGGGCTGCGGGTGCGCGAAGGAGACACGGTTGCCGCCGGCGACGTCCTCGCCGAGGTCGAGCCCGACGTCAACCAGGCCCAGTCGCTCTCCGACGTGAAGTCCGCCGTCGGCACCGCCGAGCTGCGGCTGCGCGAGGCGGAACGGGATCTCGCCGCCCAGAAGTCGCTCTACGACAACGGGCTGATCGGCAGCGAGCAGCTGCGCAGCTACCAGGCGGCGCGCGACATCGCCGCCGACACGCTGCTCACCTCGCGCACGCGCTACCAGATCGTCGAGGACCGCGGGATCCCGATCTCCGGCGACGCCTCGACGCAGAAGGCACGCGTCACCGCACCGATGGCCGGCGTGGTCATCAAGAAGGGCGTCGAGCTCGGCGAGACGGTCACCTCCGGCGTCTCCTCGTTCAATGCCGGGACGGTGCTCTTCACGGTCGCCGACCTGAAGTCGCTGATCATCCGCGTCAATCTCAACGAGGTCGACATCGCCAAGGTGCACGTCGGCCAGCCGGTGCGCGTGACCCTCGACGCCTACCCGCAGAAGACCTTCGCCGGCAAGGTGCGCTTCGTCGCGCCGGCCGCCAAGCTGGTCGAGAAGATCAAGGTCTTCGAAGTGGAGGTCGCCCTCGACCAGCTCGACCCGTCCTTCCGCACCGGGATGAGCGCCAACGTCGAGATCCTCGGCGAGCGCCGCGACGCGGCGCTGTCGATCCCGCTCGAAGCGCTGCAGCGCCGCGAGGGCGAGACGGTGACCTACCGCCTGAAGGCCGACCTCGAGCCGAAGCAGCTCGCCAAGGCACGCGAAGGGCTCGCCGGGCGCAGCAAGTTCGTCTGGCTGTCGGAGAACTGGAAGGACTACTTCGAGCCGGTGACGATCCAGGCCGGCGTCGCGACGCTCGAGCGCGTCGAAGTGCTCGACGGCCTCAAGGCCGGCGATCAGGTGGCGCTCGAGGACGTGACGCGCAAGAAGGTCGAGAAGGACGACGAGAACAACTGAGGCGAAGCCTCATCCTGAGCGAAGCGAAGGATCCCATGACTTCCTCGATCATCGCCACCCGAAGCCTGACCAAGACCTTCGGCAGCAACGGCACCGCCGTCCACGCCCTGCGTGGCATCGACCTCGAGGTCCGAGCGGGCGAGTTCGTCGCCCTGATCGGCCCGTCGGGATCGGGCAAGAGCACGCTCATGGCGATCCTCGGCTGCCTCGACACGCCCACCGGCGGGAGCTACGCGCTCGCCGGGCGCCAGGTCGAGAAGCTCGCCGGCGCCGAGCTCGCGGCGATCCGCAACGAGAGCGTCGGCTTCGTCTTCCAGCAGTACAACCTGCTGCCCAAGGCCTCGGTGCAACGCAACGTCGAGCTGCCGATGCTCTATGCCGGGGTGCCGCGGCGCGAGCGGCGCGAGCGAGCGCTCGAGCTGCTCGCCCAGGTCGGTATCCCCGAGAAGGCCAACGTGCTGCCGGGAGCGCTCTCCGGCGGTCAGCGACAGCGTGTCGCCATCGCCCGCGCGCTCGCCAACCGACCGGCGTTGCTGCTTGCCGACGAGCCGACCGGGGCCCTCGACTCGAAGACCGGGCAGGAGGTGCTCGCCCTCTTCCGCGAGCTCCACGCCCAGGGCAACACCCTGGTGCTGGTCACCCACGACCCGGCGATCGCGGCGCTCGCCGAGCGCCGCGTCGAGCTGCGCGACGGCCTGGTGCACGTCGAGGCGGCGCAGGCGGCGGCATGAGAAGCTCCGGAGCGTTTCGCGAGCGGCTGCGCGAGGCGTGGATCGAGATCCGCGAGAACCCCGGCCGTTCGGTGCTGCAGGCGCTCGGGGTGGTGCTCGGGGTCGCCTCGGTGCTCGGCGGCTTCTCGATCTCCGACAGCCAGCGCCGTCAGGCCGAGCGCATCTTCGCCAGGATCGGCGGCATCGACAAGCTGAACGTGATGCCGACCGACATCGTCGCCGACGGCACGCCGAGCGCACTCGCCAACGCCAATCTCGGCCTGCGCATGCAGGACCTGATCGAGGGCGAACGCGTGCCGTCCGCCAAGGCCGCCAACGCCACCAGCCTGCAGCGCCGGGCGCGCGCGCGGGTCCGGTCGGAGTTCGCCGACCAGGAGCGCGACGTCACCGGGATCGGCGCCGACTACGTGGCGATGAACGGCTACGAGATCGAGCACGGGCGCGGCCTCTCCTCCCACGACCTGGCAAGCGGCGCACCCGTGGTGGTGCTCGGCTCGGAGGCGGCGAGCGTCTTCTTCCCGACCGGCGACATCGTCGGCCGCACCATCCGCATCGGCGACGTGCCCGCCACCGTCGTCGGCGTCTTCCGGGAGAAGGTCTTCCGCTTCCGCGAGGGGCAGCACAACATCTTCTCCTGGCGCAACCGGATCATCGCCGTCCCGTCGCTGCTCGTCGCCGCGCGGATGAACGGCGACGAATACCACCGGCTCGACCGCATCACCTTCCGTGTTCCCGACCTCAAGGCGATGGCCGACTTCTCCCAGGAGCTGTCCTCGCTCGTCACCACCAACCACCGCCTGCAGAAGGACTTTCGCCTCGACGACGTGGCCAAGAGGCTGCAGCGACAGCTCTCGCAGGGCGACATCTACAACGTCGTCTTCATGCTCTCCGGCGTCCTCGCGCTGCTCGGCGGCGGCATGGTCAACGTCAACATCCAGCTCGCCTCGCTCAAGGAGCGGGTCCGCGAAGTCGGCGTGAAGATGGCGATCGGCGCCCCCGGAGCGGAGATCTTCAAGGCGTTCATGACCGAGGCGCTCCTGCTCACCCTGCTCGGCAGTCTCGCCGGCTTCGCCATCGGCATCCTCTTTTCCTGGATCATCACCTCGTCGATCGGCATCCCGATGTCGCTCGCGCCGATGAGCTTCCTTTGGGCGACCGGGCTCGCCGTGGTCTTCGGCTTCCTCTTCGCCCTCTACCCCGCGATCAAGGCCAGCCGGCAGTCGCCGATGGAGGCGCTGCGCTATGAGTGAATCCCTCGCCCTCTCCCCGCCGGCGGTGCGCGAGCCGGCGGCGCCCCGGCGCCGCCGCAGCTTCGGGGTCCGTGCCGCCCTCGTCTGGGAGGTCGTCACCGGCGGCCTGCGCGAGCTCTGGGCGCACAAGCTGCGCTCCACGCTGACGCTCACCCTGCTGATGCTCGGCGTTTTCGCCCTGGTGGTGATGACCTCGGTGCTCGACGGCATCAAGGACAAGGTCGCCACGGGATTCGCCGGCATGAGCTGGGACGGCACGGTGATGCTCGCGCCGCGCTCGGCGAAGACCTCCGAGCAGCAGAAGCGCTTCGCGATGAGCCCCGGGCTGCGCTACGAGGACCTGTCGCGGATCACCACCCCGCATCCGCAGGTGGCGGGATTCTCGCCGCGCGCCACCCGCCGCAGCGTGGTGCGGACCGCTGGCGGCTCGGAGCGGATCTTCGTCAACGGCGTCACGGCCGACTACGCCTTCCTGATGAACCGCCCGATCGGCCTCGGCCGCAATCTCACCGCCGACGACCAGCGGCGGCGCTCGACGGTCGCCGTCGTCGGGGCGACGCTCGCCTCGAAGCTCTTCGGCGGCAGTGACCCGGTGGGCCGCGATCTGGTGATCGAGGGGGTGCCGTTCCGCATCGTCGGCGTGCAGGCGGGCGGGATGATCTTCAACGACGAGATGTACATGGACGCCAACGGCGTGCTGCTGCCGCTCGAGACCTACATGGACCGCATGGACCCCGAGCACCAGCTGGCGCACGTGGCGGTCAAGCTCGCCGATGCCGACGCCCTCGACGAGGTCTCGGCGGCGATGCTCGCGCGCGTCAAGCAGGCCCACCACGGCATCGACGACGTCGAGATCAAGAACCTCGACGCCGAGCTGGTCCGGGCGCGGCAGGACTTCGACAACCAGATCCACGGCTGGAGCGTGGTGCTCTTCAGCCTCGCCGGCACGGTGCTGCTGGTCGGCGGCGTCGGTGTCCTCTCGGTGATGCTGATCTCCTTCTCCGACCGTCGCTACGAGATCGGCCTGCGCAAGGCGATGGGCGCCGACGATCACCAGATCCTGGTGCAGTTCCTGCTCGAGGCGGTGGTGCTGGCGGCGATCGGCGCGTCGATCGGCACGCTCGGCGGGAGCGCGCTCTGTCGCGCCCTCTCCGACAAGTTCCCCTGGGGGCTGGTGGTCAACCCCTACGGCCTCGCCGCCGCCTGGGCCATCGCCCTGGCGCTGGCGCTCGTCTTCGGCCTCTATCCCGCCGTCCGTGCCGCGCGCCTCTCCCCGATGGAGGCGATGCGGTAGTACCCTAGCCGGGATGCTCCCCGGACACGCCCCGGCAGCCCGCTCGCCGTTCGTCGCGGCCGCCCTTTCGGCCGCTCTCGTCCTGTTGCTCACCCCACCCGCCGCGCTCGCTGCGTTCGCCGCAGGGCGCGGCGACGCGTGTGTCGTCGCCCGCATCGAGTCCGGCTCAAGCCCGCTCGCCGAGCGGTTGCGGGCGCTCGCCGCGGTCGACTACTGGATCGAAGCCGATCGGGAGTTGCTGCTCTGCTCCCGCGCCGGCGGTGCCTCCAGCCTCGAGCTGGCGACCGCGACCGAGCGGGCGGGAACGACCGTCGCCGCTCGCTATCCAGAGGTACGAGCCGAACGGCTGCGCCTCTGGCACGGCGGACGACGGTCGGCGGCCGATTCCCTCGGGCGCGTCCTGACCACCGGCGGCCGCTGGGCGGTCGTCGAGCTCGCGCCCTGGTCGGGCGACCCCGCGGGCCCAACGACGACCGCTCCGGGGCCGGGGCCCGACCGGGTCGGCGAGCAGCTCCTCCCCTTCGTCCCCGACCGCATCCTCGCCCGACGTCACCTGCCGAACGCCGAGGCCCTCGGCGATCCGCAGATCGAGGCGCTGCTCGGGGAGCTCGATGCCGCGCGCTGGTTCTCCGATCTCTCGATGCTGGCGGGCTGGAACCGCTGGACGCGCGGGTCCCAGATCCTCTCGGCACGCAACTGGCTCGCCACCACCTTCGCGGCGCTCCCCGGGATCTCGACCGTCACCACGAGCTTCCCGGTGGGAACGAGCACCGGCTGGAACGTCATCGCCACCTTGCCCGGCACCCGCCTGCCGAACGACTGGTACGTGGTCGGAGGACACTACGACTCGACCTCCGAGAACGCCTCCGCAGCTGCCCCGGGTGCCGAGGACAACGCCTCGGGCTGCGCCGGCGTGCTGGAGATAGCGCGGCTGTTCGCGGCTCACCCGCCCGACGCCACGATGATCTTCATCTGCTTCTCCGGCGAGGAGCAGGGGCTCTACGGCAGCTACGACTACGTCGACGACCTCACCGCCACCGGCGACCTCGCCAAGCTCCGCGGCGTGCTGATCTTCGACATGATCGGCTACACCGCCGACGCCGAGCTCGACTGCCTGCTCGAGACCGAGCCGGTGGGCGCGACCTGGCAAGCTCTCTTCGCCCAGGCCGCCGTCGACTTCACCACCCTCGCCATCGTCGAGTCGCTCAGCGCCTGGGGGTCGGACCACCAGCCGTTCCTCGAGGCCAACCGTGTCGCGCTGCTGGCGATCGAGAACGACTGGGACCTCTATCCGCACTACCACCGGACGACCGATCTGCCGGGCCAGATCACCCAGCAGATGGGCCTGCAGATCCTGCGCATGAGCGCGGCCGCCCTGGTCCGCCAGGTCGGCTCGACGGCGATCTTCACCGACGGTTTCGAGTCCGGCAGCGCCGCGCGCTGGGACAACTGACCCGAGCGCACCTGCCGGCGGGGACAGGCCTCAGCCTGTCCCCGTCCCCCTGACTCCGCAGTCTTCACCGCAGCGTGAAGCGCACGGTCAGCCGGAAATAGACCGCCACCGGGCGCGAGCCCAGCCGGGCCGGGCTGAAGCGCCAGGCACGCACCGCCTCCATCGCCGACTCTTCCAGACCGAGGCCGAGGCGCGGACCGATCGCCCGCACGCCGCGCACCGTCCCCTGCGTGTCGATCTCGGCCTCGACCACCACGACCCCCTGACGTCGCACGAGGATCGCCGCCTGCGGATAGTGCGGCTCGATGCGCGAGAGGACCACCGGAGCGATCACCGCCCCGGCGACCGGAATCGGCGCGGCCTCGATCTCGCTGCCGATCCCTTCGCCGCTCCCGGGACCGCTGCCGGGGCCCACCCCGGGGCCGTCCGCGACGCCGATCGCGGAACCGACCGGTCCGTCGAGGGTCGCCGTGGTGGCGGTCGGCAGGTCGGAGGTCGTCGGCTGGACGATCGGTCGCACAGCCGTCGTCTCGGCAGCCACCGCTGCAATCGACGGCTCGCCTCCCCCGCCACCGCGCTCGCGCGGCCGCGGGGCCTGCGGGATCGGCTCCTCGAGCGGCGGCAGCGTCACCGAGATGAACGCCTCGGTCGGCTGCGGCACCGCGACCGGGACGATGCGCCAGAGGCTCGCCAGCGTCGCGAAGCCGAGCAGCGCGAGGTGTGCCGAGACCGCGGTGCCGAGCACCGCCACCCGCGCGCGTGGCGAGAAGCTGCTGCGAGTCGACATCGACGGGCTCTCGAACACGGCCGCCTCCTCTCCCGGCTTCGCCGGACTCCGGCGGGCCGCGGGAAGGCGGCCCCGCCGCGTTTCCTGGTTAGACGCCGGAGAGCCGCTGCAAGAAACATTCCGGGGCGGTGAGACGCCGCGGGAGTGAGCTCGAGAGGGCAGGCGACAGCTTCCGCCGGGCACGCGTCCCAAACGGCGTGCCCCGGCGGGGAGGCCGGCGTCTCCCGCTGGGGACGCCGGGCGATGGCGACGGGTCAGTACTCGGCGGGCAGCCGCGCGAGCTCTTCGGCCGTAAACACCGGCCCGTCCTTGCAGACGTAGACCGACCCGATGTTGCAGCGCCCGCACTTGCCGAGGCCGCACTTCATCCGGTTCTCCAGCGTGGTGTAGATCCGTTCGCCGGGAAACCCGAGACGAGCGAGGACGGGCAGGGTGTAGCGGATCATCACCGGCGGTCCGCAGACGATGGCGAAGGCGTCTTCCGCGACCGGGGCCGCCTTTTCGACGACGGCCGGCACGAACCCCACCTCGCCGGTCCAGTCGGCGCTCTCCCCGCCCGGATCGACGGTCTGCCAGAGCTTCACGTCCGGCCGGGCGGCCCACTCGGCGAGCTCGCGCTTGTAGACGAGGTCCGCGACACTGCGCGCCCCGTAGACGATCGTCACCTCGTCGAAGCGATCGCGCAGGTCGAGGGCGTTCCAGATCACGCAGCGCACGGGGGCGAGGCCGATGCCGCCGGCGATGAAGACCAGCTTCTTGCCCTCCATCCGCTCGAGCGGAAAGCAGTTCCCGTAGGGCCCGCGGAAGCCGACCGTGTCGCCGATGTCGAGGGCACGCAGCGCCCGGGTGGTCTTGCCGACCGTCTTGAAACTGCACTCGAGATAGCCCGGCCGGGTCGGCGGCGAGGCGATGCAGAAGGTGCACTCGCCGGCGCCGAAGGCCGTGTACTCGCCGAACTGACCGGCCTTGAAGGTGAACGAGCTCGCGACCTCGGGGTCCGAGAGCTCGAGGCGGAGGGTCCGGGTATCCGGCGTCTCGTCGATCCGGTCGACGATCTTCGCCCGGTACGGCTCGTAGAGGTTCACGCGACACCTCCCGCGACGGATGTGAGGGGCGTGTCGCCGGCGGTGGGGCCGGCGAGCGCCTCGAGGCGCGTCAGGATCTCCGGCAAGTCGACGCCTCCCGGGCAGGCCCGGCTGCATCGCCCACAGCCGGTGCAGAGCACCTGACCGAAGCGGCTGGGGTAGATCTGGAACTTGTGCCGGACCCGTTGCCGCAGGCGTGCCGCCTGGTCGGCCCGTGGGTTGTGCCCGGAGGCGTGCACGGTGAAGCGCGCCGTCTGGCAGGTATCGGCGTTGCGCCGCCGCGTCCCGTGCATCACCCCGTCGGGCTCGTCGACGATGTCGAAGCAGTGGCAGGTCGGACAGACGGCAGCGCACGCCCCGCAGCCATGGCAGCGCAACGCCACCTCACCCCAGAGCTCGTGCTCGAAGTGCTCGCCGAGCCAGCGCTCGACCGCGGCCGGGGAACCGCCCCACGGGGCCACGTGCCGCGACCGCGCCTGCGACAGGAACGCCTCGGCCTCGGGGATCTCGCCGGCGGTGGCGAACCGGTCCGCGTGCATCGCCGCGAACCGCTCCCCTTTCTCCGAGAGGATGTCGACGCGGAAGCCGCCGGGGACCGGCACCAGGCGCACATCGGCACCTCGCGTCGCGTCCGGACCGAGACCGACCGAGGTGCAGAAGCAGGAGCGATCGCCGCCGTCGCAGGCGACGATCAGCACCGTCGTCGCGGCGCGCCGGCCGAACCAGAGCTCGTCGCGGTAGTCCCAGCCCATGACGCGGTCGAGCACCTCCACCCCGGCGGCGTCGCAGGGTCGCGCTCCGATCACCACGCGCGGCGCGAAGCTCGTCGGCACGGACTCGATCTCGACATCGCCCCGCTTCAGGCGCCAGGCGAAGAGCGGCTCGGTGGCGGGAAGGAAGGTCGACTTGAGCGAGCGGCGCGGCACCCCACCGTCGAGGACGAGCGCCTCGGGCGAGGTCAGCGACTGGTAGTCGATCCGCCCGTCGCGTCCGCGCGCCGGACCGATGATCTCGACTCCGGCGGCGAGCAGGTCGTGGAGGAGCCCGTCAAGCTGGGTCGAGGAGAGCATCGTCGCGGGCTTCACAGGATGAACTCCTGGGGATCGTCGAGGCGGTAGGCACCGATCGGGGCCGGGACGGTCGGGTCGTCGCCCGCCTGATAGCCGAAGCGCTCGGCGACGACGCGGGCGAGCCGGAGGTTGATCAGTCCGAGCGGAATGTCGAGGGGGCAGGCGCGCTGGCACTCGCCGCAATCGGTGCAGCGACCCGCCAGATGCAGCGCCCGCGTCACGTGCCAGGCGAAGTTGCCTCGCCCGTGCGGCGACGACTCGATCCACTGCGGCTCGGTCTTGTCGGCCACGCAGCGCTCGCAGAAACAGAGCGGGCAGGCCTGGCGACAGGCCTGGCAACGCACACAGCGCCCCAGCTCCTCTTGCCAGAACGCCCAGCGGTCGGCGTCCGAGCGCGCGGCGAGCTCGTCGAGCCGTGCCTCGCGTCGCGCCGTGCCAGCGGGCGGCGGCGGCAGCTCGCCGACCAGGTGATCGGCGAGCTTCGGTTCGCGCGAGGCACAATCGAGACAGCGGTCGGCGGTCGTCGGCGCCTCGCCGGCGGGGTCGTCGAGCACCCCGCCACAGCGCACACCGATGACGACGACCTCCTCGCGGCGCAGCTGGCCCTCGCGCAACAGGCCGGCGACGGCGCGCGCGTCGCACCCTTTCACCACCACGGCAGGGCGTCCGAGCCGCGCGACGTGCGATCGCCGCGGCGAGAGGTAGGCCACCAGATTCTGCGTACAGCGCTCGTCGAAGATCAGCCGTGAGGCCTCGCCGGGCTCGCGCACGAAGGCAGGACGGACTCCGCGAGGACCCTCCCCCCAGCCGATGACGACCTGGACCGTGCCCTCCGCGAGCAGGCGGCCGGCAAGCTCCTGGAGCTCGTTCATGCGACCCTCCCGGCGAGCGCCCGGTAGTCGGTGAACGGCCCGAGGCGGCGCACGCGCTCGGTGGCGCCGTTGACCACCTCCCGCCACTTCTGCCCCTCGGAGGCCGAAACCCACGAGAAGGTGAGGCGCTCCTCCGGCACCCCGAGGAAGAGCAGCAGCTCCTTGAGCAGGGCGAAGCGGCGACGGGCGTGGTAGTTGCCCGAGGTGTAATGGCAGTCGGCCGGATGACAGCCGCTGACGATCACCCCGTCGGCACCGCGCTCGAACGCCTTGAGGACGAACAGCGGGTCGATCCTCCCGGTGCAGGGGAGCCGGACGACGCGGACGCACGGCTCCATCTGCAACCGGCTGGTGCCGGCGAGATCGGCACCGGTGTAGGTGCACCAGTTGCAGACGAAGGCGGTGAGGTGGGGCTCGAAGGGCACCGACCGACCGACCGGCGGGGCGGTGTCGGAGATTTCTGACGAGGACGTGACGGACATCGTGACCTCTCCGCGCTCAGAGGGCGAGCGCGTTGACCTGCGCATAGATTTGCTCGTCGGTGAATCCCATCAGCTCGACGCTCTTGGACGGGCAGGTCGCCTGACAGGTGCCGCAACCCTGGCAGACGCCCGGGTTCACCTCGGCGACGACCTTCGTGGGGCGCCCCGCTCGATCCCGCAGCTCGCGGTGCTCGACGGCGCCATAGGGGCAGACCCTTTCGCAGTGGAAGCAGCCCGCACAGAGCGCCGGATTCACGCAGGCCACCGTCGGCTCGCGCTCGAGCTCCCGATTGGAGAAGAGACCGAGGATCTTGGCCGCTGCGGCGCTCGCCATCGCCACCGAGTCGGGGATGTCGCGCGGTGCCTGACAGGCTCCCGCGAGATAGACACCGGCCGTGTTGGTCTCGACCGGGCGCAGCTTCGGGTGGGCCTCGTTGAGGAAGCCGTGGCGGTCGTACGAGACCGAGAGCTTCTGGGCGAGTGCCTCGATCCCGCGCCGCGGACGCATCGCCGTCGCCAGCACGACCAGGTCGGCGGCGATCTTCACCGGAGAACCGGAGAGCGTGTCGAAGCCGACCACCTGCACGACGTCGCCGTCGCGATAGAGCCGCGACACCCGACCGCGCAGGTAGATCGCACCCTCCTCCTCGATCGCCCGGCGCGTGAACTCGTCGTAACCCTTGCCCGCCGCGCGAACGTCCATGTAGAAGACCGTCGCCTGGCCGTCGTGCACCTTGTGGCGATAGAGCATCGTGTGCTTGGCCACGTACATGCAACAGATCTTCGAGCAGTAGTCGATCCCCTTGGCGGGGTCGCGCGAGCCGATGCACTGGAGGAAGACGACACGCTTCGGCTCCCGGCCGTCGGAGGGTCGCAGGATCTTCCCGCCCGTCGGCCCGGAGGCCGAGGCGAGTCGTTCGAACTGCAGTCCGTCGATGACGTCGGGAATACTGCCGTAGCCGTACTCACCGTACCCCTTGACTCCGGCGGTGGTCTGCTCCCGACCGATCGAATAGAGCTCGAACCCGGTGGCGACGACGATCGCCCCGACCTTCTCGGTGACGAAGGTGTCCTCCTGGGCGAAATCGACCGCGTCGCGACTGCAGGCCTCGCGGCACTTCGCGCACGCCTCCTTCTTCGCTCCGCGCGCCTTGGCCTTGAAGTAGGCGCAGTTCGCGCGGTCGATCACCGGGATGTTCGGAACCGCCTGCGGGAAGGGCACGTACATCGCCGTGCGCTTGCCGAGCCCCTCGTCGAACTCGCTCGGGATGCGGTTCATGACGCACGCCTTCTGGCACGCCCCGCAGCCGTTGCACTTCGTCTCGTCGACGCTGCGCGCCTTGCGGCGGATCTTCACCCGGAAGTTGCCGATGTAGCCCTCGACGGATTCCACCTCGCTCCAGGCCAGCAGGCGGATGCGCGGATGTTGGTAGACCTCCACCATCCGCGGCGTGAGGATGCACTGCGAGCAGTCGAGCGTCGGGAAGGTCTCGGAGAGCTGGCTCATGTGCCCGCCGATCGACGGCTCCTTCTCCACCAGCACCACCTCGGCCCCGCCGTCGGCGAGATCGAGCGCCGCCTGGATGCCGGCGATGCCGCCGCCGATGACGAGCGCCCGGCGCTCGACCGGAATCCGGATCGTCTCGAGGGGGACGTTGCGCTTCACCTTCTCGACGATCAGCCGGGTCAGGTCGATCGCCTTCTCGGTGGCCGCCTCGCGGTCCTCGTGGATCCACGAGCAGTGCTCGCGGATGTTGGCCATTTCGCAGAGGAACGGATTCAGCCCGGCTCCGGCGGCGGCCCGCCGGAAGGTCTTCTCGTGCATGTGGGGCGAGCAGGCCGCCACCACGACGCCGGTGAGGCGGTGCTCGACGATCGCCTGGCGCACGATCGCCTGCCCGGGATCCGAGCACATGTACTTCGCGTCGACCGAGCAGACCACGCCCGGCAGCTCGCCGAGCGCCGCCGCCACGCGGGCGCTGTCGACGGTACGGCCGATGTTCTCGCCGCAGTGGCAGACGAAGACGCCGATGCGCGCCGACATCAGTGCACCTCCGGCGCCGCCGAGAGCTTCGCGAGAAGCGGGCGCGGGTCGACGAAGTGGCGCAGGAGCCCGAGACGTTCGGCCGGCAGGCCGAGGGCCAGGCCGACCAGCTCGGTCAGGTACAGGACCGGCAGCGTCTTCTCTCCTCGCCGCAGCAACGCCTGCTGTCGGAAGTCGAGGTTCGAGTGGCACATCGGACAGGCCACCGCGAGCACCTCCGCTCCCGCCAATCGGGCGTCCTCGAGCACCGCCCGACTCAGGCGGATGACCGAGCCGGTGCGCGCCACCGAGAAGGCGCCGCCGCAACAGTCGAGGCGTCGATTCCAGGCGATCGGCGTCGCGCCCAGGCTCTGAATCACCTGCTCCATCGAGACCGGCTCCTCGGCGTCGTCGAAGCCGAGCCGCGCCGAGGGCCGCACCAGGAGGCAACCGTAGTAGCAGGCGACCTTGAGGCCGGTGAGCGGTCGGGTCACCCGCTCCCGGAGGAGGTTGCGCCGCTCGTGGAGGATGTCGACGAGATTGCGCGCCGCGACGGAGTTGGAGAAGGGGCGGCCGAGCAGGTCCGGCAGCGCGGCCCGGAGATCGGCATCTCGCTCCACCGCGAGGCGGGCCTGAGCCAGACGGTTGTAGCAGGCGGCGCAGGGCGCGAGGACCTGGTCGTGCCCCTGTTCGGCCGCCAACGCGAGGTTGCGCGCCGGCAGCGCCACCGCGAGCTCATGTCCGGCGGCGTGCGCCGACGAGGCGCCGCAACAGGACCAGTCCTCGACCTCCGTCAGTTCGAGGTCGAGCGGCGCGGCGACGGCGCGCAGGCTTTCGTCGAGCTCGCGCGCCGTGCCGTGGAGCGAGCAGCCGGGGTAGTAGCCGATCTTCACGCGCTCGCCTCCTCTCCGCCCGGTCTTTCGTCCCGGCGCGCCTCGCAGCGGGCGAAGATCCGCCGCACCTCGGCAACGCCCGCGATCGTGTGGGGAACCAGGCCGAGCTTGCCGCGGGCGACCAGGCCCGGCACCGTTGCGACGTCCTGCCAGAGCGCACCGGTGCGCAGCTTGTAGTCGGCGACCAGACCGAGCTCGAAGGAGCGGCCGGTCAGACGGATCTGGTCGAGGAATGCGGCATGAAAGGCGCGAACGGCGCGCGAACCGGACCGCCGCGGATGCGGCGCGGAATCCGCCGCGGCGAGCGCGAGCTCGCGCAGCGCGTCGATCGTGCGTGCCGGGTCGCAACCGTTCGGGCAGCGCTCGGCGCAGGTCTCACAGGCCAGGCAGAGCCAGAGCGACTCGTGGTCGAGAAGCTCGTCGCGGCGATCGAGGGCGACGAGACGCATCACGTCGTGCGGACGCAGCGTCGTCTCTTCGGTCATCGGACACCCGGCCGAGCACTTGCCGCATTGGTAGCAGCGCGCAGCGCGCTCGCCGCTCATCCTCTCGATCTGCACGGCAAGCGAAGGACCGCCCGAGTGGACGGTGTTCGGATCAGGAGAGCTCATCAGGGTTGACCTCAGGGGAAGTCCGTCGGGGAGAGGCGGACTCAGCCATCGGTCATGGTAACGCCGCGGCGCGGCGTGCGGTAGGCCCAAATCGATGATTTATCAGGGGAATCGCGAGGTTTCCGGGCGAACTTTCGCAACCGGAGAAGCCTCCGGCCGGAGAGAGGATTCGCTGCCCGCCGTCGGCGGCCGTTGCCGCCGGCGCACGCTCCAGAGCCGTCGCGACTCAGCGACGCCCGGCGAGAAGCGACTCGAGCGCGGCGCGCTCCTCCGCACCGATCTCGTCGTTGCCGAGAAAGAACTCGCCGCCTGGCCCGGGGAGCGGCACGGCGACCCGGGTCAGCGAGCGCTCGACGCCACCGCAGTCGAGCTGGCCGAGCGCCAGGATCGCCGCACCGTCGCAGAGGCCGACGATCTGGGAGGCGAGCCGGCTGTGGATCTCGACCGTCACCTGCTTCGGGAGCTCGGTGGCGCGGAAGCGGTAGCCGCCCGCCTCGCGCTCGACCCGCACGCGCGCCGGGACCTCGATCTTCTGTGGCGGGACGAAGAGCTGGTCCTCGAGCTTCTGGGCGACGCTGCCGTACGCCACGTCGGCCACCAGCCAGCCGTTGCCGTAGAACTCGATGCCCAGCGTGGCGCGGAAGGTCCCGTCGCCGAGCGGTTCGAGGTGGAGGCGATGCGACTTGACGATCAGCGCCTGGCGCGGTGACGACAGGCGCACGCTGAGCGAGCCGTTCTTGTACTCGGGCGCCTCGGCCATCAGGTTCTTGTAGCCGCGGTTGAGCTTGGCGAACTCGAAGTCGCGGCCCGCGGCAGGTGCCGCCGCAGCCGGAGGTGCGGCGAGCAGGGCGAGCAGCGGCAGCAGGATCGATGGGCGCATGACGGCTCCGGAGGTCACGGATAGTAGCCGCGCGCCGCGCGCGCCTTCAAGCCGCTCTTCTTCACCTTCACCTCGACCTTGCGGAAGACCCCGCTCTCCCCCTGCTGATCGGGCGTGAAGGCGAGCAGGTACTGGCTGCGCAGCTCGCGCTCGATCTGGTCGTAGACGCCGGCGAGCTCGGTGGCCTTCGAGATGTAGAAAACGCGCCCGCCGGTCTCCTCGGCGAGCGCCTTCAGCTTGCTTCGCACCTCGATGGCTCCCATGCCGACGTCGAGACCGACGGTGTAGATCACCACGCCGCTGCGACGCGCGTACTCGAGCGCGTCGCGGAAGGGCACGGCGCTCGAGGTGTCGTCGCCGTCGGAGAGCAGGACCAGGGCGCGCCGTCCGCTGGTGCCGCGGAAGTAGTGCAGGCTGAAGACGATCGCGTCGTGAAGCGCCGTCATCCCGACCGCCGGCAGCTCGGCGAAAGCGGCTTCGAGCGCTTTGGCGTCGGCGGTCGGCGGCATCAACAGCTCCGGCCTCGTCGAGAAGCCGACCGCGAAGCAGCGATCGCGCGGCGTCAGCACCGAGTCGAGGAAGCCGACCGCGGCGCGCTTGGCCTCGGCGAGCGAACCCTGCATCGAACCCGAGAGGTCGAGCGCGATGCCGAGCGTGAGCGGCAGGTTGACCACCTGCTCGAACTTGTCGAGCTTCTGCGGCCGCCCCTCGTCGAGCACGGTGAAGTCCTCGGCGACGAGGCCGTCGGCCGGTCGGCCCTGTCCGTCGAGCACCGTGGTGTAGAGCTCGACCAGATTGACCTCGACCTGCTCGAGGTGCTGCGGCACGTTGAGGAAGCGCACGTCCTCGGCCCGCGCGCCGTCGCTGAAGATCGCGGTGACGGTGAGGAAGGTCACCTCGCCCTGCTCGGGCACCCGGACCTTCGTCTCCCACGGCGGCTGGGTCAGCGTCGCCACGACCTGGTCGTTGACCCGGAACTCGACCTGTTCGACCCGATGCCCCTCGGGCACGACGACGCCGGCGCGCGCCGTCACCTCGCCGGTGAGGCGGGCGCCGCGCGGTGGCGCGAGGAAGATCACCTTCGGCTCGCCCTGCGGCTGGTTGAGCACCACCTCGTCGGAGACGACGACCGCTCCCTTCTCGTCGAGACCCTCGGCGCGCACCACCTGCTCCTTCGGCAGGTTGGGCAGCCGGAGCTCGGCGCTCCACGGCGGCGCCGCCTTGGTCACCTGGGCCTTGCCGTCGACCGAAAAGACCACCTTGCGGACGCGCTCTCCGGTGACGATCGCCTCGGCCCGCCAGAGACCGAAGACGACGTCCTCGGCCGGCGGCACGAGAAGGAGGCTGTCCTTTCCGGGGAAGCGCTCTTCGGCGAGTTGATCGGTCAGCGCGACGATCGTTCCCTCGGGGACCGGCGGCAGCACCTCGGGGGTCGCCTCGGCCGGCACGGTGAAGGCGCGCGAGACATAGGCTTCGGCGCCGCCCACTTCGTCCCGCACGCGCACGCGCAGCAGGAACTCTTCGCCGGGACGCAGCGCCCGTTCGACGATGAGCGCGAGCGGCGGAATCGCGCCTCCGACCTCGCCGGGCGGCAGGACGAAGCGATTGCGGAACTCCTCGAAGACCTGCCCACCCTGCTCGACTCGTCCTTCGACCGCCAGCCGGAGCTCGCGCTTCGTCTCCTTCGGGGCCTCGGTCGCCGCCGGCGGCGCCGGTGCTGCCGGCGTCGCCCCTGGAGTGGCCGCCGGCTTCGGCGCCTCTTTCGGTGCGGGCGTCGCAGCGGCGGCCGGCGCCGGCGTCGCGGCCGAGACGTCCGGCTTCTTCTCCTCGACCGCCGCAACGATCGGCGCCCCGGCGGGGATGCCGATGAGCAGGCGGGCGACGAGCCGCTGTCCGCGCGCCGCCGGGAAGCTCAGTCGCGCCTCGCTGACCGGCAGCACCGGATGCTCCGGCAGCGGCGTCGCCGCGGCCTCGCGCGCCCACGCGCCGAGATCGGCCGGCGGCGCGACGAAGGCGTTGACCTCCGCGTCGGTCGGCCGATCGCGGGCGAAGTCGAAGATCCCTCCCACCCCGGTGACCTTGTCGACCGTCGCCGCCTTGTCGCACATCCGCAGGTCGATGCGCTTTCCCGAGAGGCGAGCCCGGAGCTGCTGCCACTGTTCGAGCAGGTACTCCATCTCCTCGATGTAGAGCACGCGCTTGCCGTCGGTCGGCAGCCAGAGCCGGAACGGGCGTCCCGGGCCCGGGCGGTAGAGCACGAGGTGACGCGCCGCCTCGCCGCTGCCGTAGGTCCAGAGCTCCATCGGTCGGTAGACCTGACCGCACTCGATCGTCTCGCGGTTGGCCGGCTTGCCGCGCAGGAAGAGCAGGCGCGCCCGGTCGTCGCCGAAACCCAGCAGCTCTCGCTGAACGAGCTGGCGTCGGCGTTCGACGGCGATCTCGAGCTCGTTGAGCGGCGTCGCCGGGAGGGGATCGTTGGCCAGGAACTCCCGGGCGTAGCGCTCGCGATCGGGCGGATCGAGCGCCAACACCCGCTCACGCTCCTCCTTCGGCAACAGCCAGGCGGGGCCGTCCTGGAAGAAGGCGCGCTCGCCTTCGTTCGTCGTGGCGGCAGCCGCCGGCGCGGCCGGAGGCGCAGCGCCACCTGCCGCCAGGGTCGGCGACAGGGAGAGAAGCAGGAACAGGAGCGACGACAACGGGTGTCGGTGGGTTCGCACGCCGGATCCTCCAGCAATTGAAGCGCCTGGATCGAAACGCCAGCCAGCCGGGCGCTCGCCATCCGAACGCCAGCCAGCCGAACACCAGCTAGCCAATCACCAGCTAGCCAAACGCCAACTAGCCAAAAGCCAGCAATCGCGGTGCCAGCCGCCAGTCTAGCCCGAGCCCCTCCCGACCCACCGCGGCCCGGAGGAAGGGGCGGGCTAGAATTCCCCCGTTCTGAGCGATTCCACGATCGACCCACCCGCGCCCCCTGCGGCCCCGTCCGCTCTCGGCGATCCGCGCGACAGCGGCCGCCTGCGCCGGCTCGCCGATCTGGTCGAGCGACTGAACCGCGCCGAAAGCCGGCCGGAGGTGCTGGAGGCGGCCCTCGACGGCATGGTCGCGCTGCTCGGTGCCGATCGCGCCTCGATCCTGCTCTTCGGAGAGGACGATCGCGTCCATTTCGTCGCCTGGCGGGGACTCTCCGACGGCTATCGCACCGCCGTCGACGGACACTCGCCGTGGCAGCGCGGAGACCACGACGCCCAGCCGATCACCGTCGACGACGTGGCGACGAGCGACCTCGGGCCGGAGCTGCGGGCCACGATCCTCGGCGAAGGGGTCCGGGCCCTCGCCTTCTTCCCCTTGGCGCGACGGGAGAGCCTGCTCGGCAAGTTCATGATCTATCGCGTCGAGCCACGTCCGACGAGCGCCGAGGAGATCGACCTCGGCAAAGTCGTGGCGCTCCATCTCGCCGCCGCGCTCGGACGCATCCTCGACCACGAGGAGTTGCAGCGGCGCGAGCAGCACTTTCGCGCGCTGATCGAGAACAGCTCCGACCTGATCGTGCTGCTCGACGGCGACGGCCTGGTGACCTACGAGAGCCCGGCGGTCGAGGAGCTCGCCGGCTACCTGCCCGGCGAACGACTGGGCCATTCTCCGTTCGACCTGATCCACCCGGACGACCATCCGCGGGCGAGCGCCGCGCTCGACCGACTGCGTCACGATCCGGAGTTTCACGACCTCGTCGAGTTCCGCGTCCGCCATCGCGACGGCGGCGTGCGTCACCTCGAGATCCGCGGTACCAACCTGCTGGGACACCCGGCGGTGGGCAGCCTGGTGCTCAACATCCGCGACGTCACCGAGCGCTATCGCGCCGAGGAGGCGCTCGCGCTGCAGCATGTCTACTTCCGCCAGCTCTTCGAGAATTCGCCGGCAGCCGTGGCGATCGCCGACGCCGAGCAGCGCGTCGAGGACGTCAATCCGGCCTTCGAGCGGCTCTTCGGCTACGCGCGGTCGGAGTGCCTCGGACGGCCACTGAGCGAGCTCGTCGTGCCGCCGACCGGCGAGACCGAGGATCGCGAGCTGTCGCGTCGCGTCCTCGCCGGCGAAGCCGTGGCGGTGGAGACCACCCGCCGGCGCGCCGACGGCGCGCATCTGCTCGCGCTGCTGCGCAGCTTCCCGGTTCGCCTGGGCTCGCGTCAGGTCGGCATCTTCACCACCTTCGAGGACGTCACCGAGCGGCGGCGCGCCGAGGCGGCGCTGCGCAGCTCCGAGGAGCGCTACCGCAAGCTCTTCGAGGAGTCGCGCGACCCGATCTACATCAGCACCCCCGAAGGCCGGATGCTCGACATCAACCCGGCCGGCGTGCAGCTCTTCGGCTTCGCCGGGCGCGACGAGCTGCTCGCCAGCGACGTTCGCGATCTCTACTGGGACGCCGCGCAGCGCGACCGCTTCGTCGCCGATCTGCGCACCCACGGCTACGTCAACGATCTCGAGGTCGAGCTGCGGACGCGCGACGGCAGCAAGCGGCGTGTCCTCGAGACCGCCACGCCGGTGCGCGACACCGACGGCGAGGTCGTGGCGTTCCGCGGCACGCTGCACGACGTCACCGAGCGGCGCGAACTCGAAGAGCAGCTGCGACAGGCGCAGAAGATGGAGGCGGTGGGGCGGCTCGCCGGCGGCGTCGCCCACGACTTCAACAACCTGCTGACGGCGATCAACGGCTACAGCGAGCTGCTGCTGCGCCGCTTTCCTGCCGAAGACCCGGCGCGTCGCGAGGCCGAGGAGATCCATCGCTCCGGCCGCCGCGCCGCCGAGCTCACCCGTCAGCTCCTCGCGCTGTCGCGGCGCCAGGTTCTCTCGCCGCGCACCCTCGACCTCAACCGGGCGCTCGCCGACATGGAACGCCTGCTGCGGCGCGTGCTGGGCGAGGATCTCGACCTGGGAATCGCGCTGGGCGCCTCACCGGCCGCAGTGCGTTGCGACCCGGGCCAGCTCGAGCAGGTGGTGCTCAATCTCGCGGTCAACGCCCGGGACGCGATGCCGGACGGTGGACGACTGGAGATCGCCACCCGCAACCTGCTCGTCGACGACGCCGCCGCGCGGCGCCACCCGGGGATGCAGGCCGGCCACTATCTCGAGATGCGGGTGACCGACACCGGCGTCGGCATGCCGGCCGACGTCCTCGAGCACATCTTCGAACCGTTCTTCACCACGAAGGAGCGCGGCAAGGGGACCGGCCTCGGGCTGTCGACGGTCTACGGCATCGTCCGCCAGAGCGGCGGACAGGTCGAGGCGACGAGCCGCCCCGGCGAAGGATCGACCTTCCGCGTTCTCCTGCCGCTCGCCGACTCGCTTCCCGAGCCCGACGAGCGGCGCACCGTCGAGGCGCCGCCGCCACCGGGGCGCGAGACCGTGCTGCTCGTCGAGGACGAGCGCGCCGTGCGCCAGCTTCTCGCCTCGGCGTTGCGCGCCGCCGGCTACCGGGTGATCGAGGCGGCCGATGGCGAGCAGGCCCGCCAGCTCGCGACGGACGACGGCACGATCGATCTGCTGCTGACCGATCTGGTGATGCCACGTCTCGGCGGCGTCGATCTCGCGACGGCGCTGGTTGCCGAACAGCCCACGCTGCGCGTCGTCTTCATCTCCGGCTACGCCGACCGCCTCGGCTCGCCGTCGCTCGCCGGCCCCCTGGCCCGCGCGCCCTTCCTCCAGAAACCGTTCCCCACCGGCCTTCTGGTGCGAACCGTGCGCGCGGTCCTCGACGAGAGCATCGATCCCCCCGCCGAGCCGCCGGCGGAGGGCGGAAGGGAGACCTCGTGAGCAAGCGAACCAACGAGCCGATCGCCACCTGGCAGGAGGGAGACCTGGTGCAGGGGTTCGCCCTGGTGCGTCGCCGCGAAGTGCGGCAGGACCGCAACGGACGCGACTACCTCGACCTGACGCTCGCCGACGCCTCCGGGGCGATCCCCGCCAAGGCCTGGTCGGACAGCCCGGCGCTTTCGCAGAGCTTCGGTGCCGGCGACTACGTCGCCTTCGTCGGCACCGTGCAGAGCTATCGCGAGACGCCACAGATGAAGCTCGACAACTGCCGCAAGGTGGTCGAGGAGGATCGGCTGCGCGGCTTCGACGAGGCGCGGCTCATCCCGACGACGAAGGAGGATATCGACGACCTCTGGCGTCGGCTGACGCGGATCTACCGCGAGGAGGTCGTTCGCCCCGAGCTCGTCCGTCTCGCCGCCGAAACGCTCGACGCGCTCGGGGCCGAGCTGCGCGAACACCCGGCGGCCAAATCGATCCACCACGCCTACCGCGGCGGGCTGCTCGAGCACACGGTGTCGATGGCCGAGCTGGCGCTCGCCGTCACCGGCCACTACCGCGACGTCGATCGCGACCTGGTCCTGCTCGGCGTGCTCTTCCACGACCTGGGCAAGCTGCGCGAGCTCGCGCCGATGCCCGACAACGACTACACCCTGCCCGGCCGCCTGGTCGGCCACGTGGTGATCGGCCGCGACCTGCTCAAGGAGCGCGCCGCGGCGATCCCCGACTTCCCCGCCGACCTTCTCCTCCTGCTCGAGCACCTCGTGCTCTCGCACCAGGGCAAGAAGGAGTTCTCCTCTCCCGTCGAGCCGATGACCTTCGAGGCCTTCGTCCTCCACTTCATCGACGACCTCGACTCCAAGCTCGCCCAGCTCCGCGCCGCCCGCGACACCGGCAGCGGTTTCGTCTACCTCCGGCCGCTCGAGCGATTCGTCTATCTCGGGGCTGGAGAAGACGACGCCGACTGAGTCGCCGCAGCAGGTAGCGCCTGCCAATCCCCCTTGTCGAACCGCGACACCGGCAGGATCCGTCGCCGGCGACCGTGGCGGCCAGGCCGCGAACACGGATGAAGGCCTATCCGCGAGACGGGCGGATCCGGAAGCTGCAGACGGTCGCCGACGCCTGCGGCCTCGCGTAGCGACAACCGGGCGGGAGCCACGTGATCTTCCGGCACCCAGGCGGGGCGATCCGCGGCGTGCCTGCGCACCGGCCGATCCAGCCGATCGACGTCGAGAAGCTCGTCCGGTTGGTGGAAGACGGAGTTGCCGAATGAAGACGCAACCGATCGAGTATCCGTTCGAGATCGCGCCCTTGTCCCCCGAGGAAGGGGGCGGATTCGCGATCACCTTCCCGGACCTGCCAGGCTGCCGATCCGACAGTGAGACTCCCGAGGAGGCGCTGGAGAACGGGGGCGATGCACTGGCTTCCTGGCTCGCCGTCGCCGAAGAGCTCGGCGACCGAGCTCCCAAGCCGTTCGGCGCGGTCAGCGGTCGCTTCGTGCAGCGCGTGCCGCGCTCGCTTCATGCCCAACGGATCGCCCGCGCGCAGCAGGAGGGTGTCTCGCTCAACACGCTGATCGTCTCGCCCGTTTCCCAGGTCCTCGGCCAACGCCTCACGGCGTCTCCTGTCGCTCGGCCCGCGACGAGGACGCGTTCGGCCGGAATCGGTCCGCGGAAACCATCCAAACCGACCGCGCGTCGGGCCGGCTGAGTCGAACAGACAGGCAACGGCCCAGGCGATCCGCCGCAAGGGAAGACGGCCAAGCCGAAGGTCAGCGACGGCGGGGCGTCGACTCCGCGTCCCGGGGTTCCTGGACCTGCACGCGCGTCGCGTCGCCCGCGCTGACCAACACCTCCTGGCATGAGCTGGGTCCGTCTTCGCCGACCACGCAGACGGTGTAGCGGCCCGCTTCGAGGCTGCGAACGAGGAGTTCGCCTGCGCCCGTCGCGTCGAGGGTGTCTTCCACCACACCCTGCCCCTCGAGCCTCAGCAGGTTGACCTCGGCTCCAGGCACAGCAAGAACAAACTCCGGACAGGGAGGCATGAGCCCCCCACACGGTCGCGGGTCGAGGGCGACTCGAAGCGAGCCAGCGGCGCTCGAGAGATCGATCCGCTGCTCGCGACGGCCGGCTTCCGACACGTCGATCGATCGCAGCGCCAGCGGTCGGCCGGGCGCCGACACCACGAGCGCGATCCGGCGGGCGCCGACCACGCATTCGAATCGGCCCGTCGCATCGGTCGTGGCCTGGCAGAGGTCCGCCCCGGGGAGCCCGCCGGGACCGGGCGTTTCCCAGCGCACCACGACGGTCGCGCCGGGGACCGGGGCTCCGTCCTGGAAGACCTGACCGTGGAATTCGCCGCGCGGATCGAGGACCAGCTCGACATTCAGGATCTCGCGCTCCGGCTCGAGCGTCAGCTCGCGACGCCGGCTCGCCGAGCCGTCCCACGCCTCGGCGTACAGGGAGATGCGGCCGGGGCGCAATCCGAGAATCTCGAACGTTCCGTTTTGCCGCGTGCGAACCTGTTGCCGCCCACCTCTCTCGTCCACTCGATCGATCTGGACCATCGCGAATGTCGGCTGGCCGGAGCGATCGACCACGCGTCCGACGACCCGCGTGTCGGGAGCCCGCACAACGATCTCCTGCGGCTCGTGATCGCTCGAGGCCTCGACCTCCACCGGGTCGACGCTGAGGAAGGTCGGCTCGAGCCGCGGGACCGACTTGGCCGGCGGCCCCTCGGCTTCGTCCCGCGACGCCTCTTGCGGCCAGCGCACCGAGACGCTCCACCTGCCCGCGTGCGGGAGGAAGCCCGTGAATCCCTCGCGCTCCTTCGCGTCGAAGAGAACCTTCACCGCGCAGGCATCCGCCCGCGGCAGCGCGCGGGACGCATCTCCCGGACGACTGCCGAAGAGGACCTGAGCGGCGACCGGCCGCTCGCCGATCACCACGCGCCCGCGGATCGGCACGAGGCGAAGGGCGACCGTCACGAGCGTCTGCTCTCTCAGGTCAACCTCTCGCTGCCGCCACCAAGGGAAACCCTGTTTGTCGAAGATCCCCACCTCGTAGACCGCCGCCGGCTGCGGCGAGCTCTTCCAGTTGCCCGCGGCATCGGCCGTGGAGCGTTCGACCACAGCCATCCTCGTCACTCCAAGCTCCGTTCGCTCCTGGCTGAGCCACACTACCCACGGCTCGCCCGAGGGCGAGACCGGTGGATTCACCGACACCGCGAGGGCGACCTCGGGCAGCAACTCGATCGCTCCGAGATCGATCGTCTCGCCGTGCGTGAACGCGACGGGCAGCTCCCGCGACAATCCGGAGCCGGTTGCGAGGCGCACCATCGCGGGTCCGGCCGGCAGTGCACCGAGTCGGAAGGCGCCCGAGTCGAGATCCGCCGTGGACTCGGCGATCTCGACGCGTCGGTCGACCGGACGAGTGCCGCGATCCAGGATCGTCACCGCGACAGTCACGCCGACCTCCTGGCGCGCCATGCCGGTCACCGCTCCGCGAAGCTGCGCCGAACGAACCAGGCGTAGCGTCGGAACGACGAGCGGACGGGCCGCGGTGGCCTCCGCCGCGGGCACGAGGACGAGCGCCCCGCCCGGGAGCTCGATCGCCGCGTCTCGCCGGCCGACCGGCAACGGACACCGCAGACGCGCCTGCTCTTGTCGGCAGGCGAGGGCGAAGCGCAAGCGGCTCCCTTCATCCCCTGGCCGCACTTCGGAAGAGAAACGAATCCGGATCGGCGTCTCCGCGGCGGGCCGACTCGGCGGGTAGGGCCACGGCGCGTCGAGCGCGGCTAGCGCCTGCAGGCGACAGGACCCGCCGCCGGGGTTCTGGTCGAGGTCGAGGCCACACCAGAGCCCCTCCCCCTCGACACTCACCGCGACCGGTCGCGGGCCGTCCACCGGCACGCCGACTGACGTCGGCGCAGTCACCAGCGCCTCGCTCGCCACGACACCCCCGGCCTTCCACCAGGTCACCTTCACCGGCGTCGCCGGCGGCGCTGTCACGTCGATCGTTCCGGCTCGTGTCGCTGCCGCGCCAAGAGTGCAGAGCGCACCGATGAGAAGACGTGCGCTCCGACTTCTTCGATCCCCTGACCGCATCGCGCCTCCAAGGGGCTGAGCCCAGGTCGCCTTCGGATCCTCCCGGGCGGGTCCTCCATCGACCGCTGCACCACGCTATCGGAGCCCGACCGCGGAGGGTACCGGCTCTCCACTTCCTACGAACGGCACCGACCGAGCGTCCCGCTTGACCCGCGCGCGTCGCAGGCGAACAATCGCGGCACGAATGCGCCCGATCACCCTCTCTCCGTCCGGCTTCGTCGTCCGCGTCCAGGACTTGCCAGGACGAGGAACGCCGCTGCTCTTCGTCCACGGGCTCGGCTGTGCGTCGTCCTGCGACTATCCGCGCGTGGTGGGGAGCCCGGCGCTCGCCGGGCGGCGGGCGCTGCTCGTCGACCTTCTCGGCTCGGGGTTCAGCGACAAGCCGGAGTCCTTCGACTACAGCGTCGAGGCACACGCCGGCGTCGTCGCGGCGATCGTGCGGCAGCTCGATCTTCGCGCGCTCGACCTCTACGGCCACAGCATGGGCGGATCGATCGCCATCGTCGCCGCCGCGCAGTTGAACGACCGCGTGCGCTCGCTGATCCTCTCCGAGCCGAACCTCGACGCCGGTGGCGGAACGTTCAGCCGCGCCATCGCGGCGCAGAGCGAGGAGGACTACGGTCGCTCCGGTCACACCGAAACGGTGCGAAGCGCCGCGGCGGCCGGCAACCTCGTCTGGAGCGGCTCGCTCGCCGTGACCTTGCCGCTCGCGGCCCATCGCGGCGCCGTCTCGCTCGTTCGCGGCGGCGCGCCGTCCTGGCGCTCCACCCTCGAACAGCTCACCATGCGACGCACGGTCCTCTTCGGCGTGCGCAGTCTGCCCGACGACGACACGGCACGGCTTCCGCGGTGCGGCGTCGAGGTTGCCTTGGTTGCCGACGCCGGGCACTCGATGGCATGGGAGAACCCCGACGGCCTGGCGAGCGCCATCGCCGCGGCCTCGTCGTCCGAGTCGCCCTGGGCGGCGTCGCCCGCAGACTGAGAGGCCGCTCGCCGCGAGTGCAGGAGGCGTCGCGCGCGAACGCGCGGGCAAGGCGAGGCTCTCGGCACCGCCTGGAGCCGTGATCGACGACGCCAGGCATCGGCCCATTCACACACGTCAGGCTCTTCGCCGGGCACATTACCGTGGTAATCGAAGAACATGAAGCTCGCCCTGTCGCGATTGACCTCGCAAGGACAAGTCTCGGTGCCGGCGGAAGCACGGCGGCGACTCGGCCTCGCTCCGGGCTCACTGCTCGAGTGGGAGGCCGAGGGCGACCTCGTCGTGGTGCGGCGCGGTCATCGCTACTCCTCGGCGGACCTGCACGCGACGCTCTTCCCCGAGGGCACGCCCGCTCCGCACAGCCTCCAGGAGATGAAGGAGGCTATCCGCCGCGCCGTGGCCAAGCGACATGCGCGCCGTTGACACGAACCTCCTCGTCAGGCTGCTGACCCGCGACGACCCGAATCGGGCGGCTACCGCCGAGCCGTTCGTCGCGAGCGGGGCCTGGGTGTCGCGCCTCGTCCTGGCGGAGACGACGTGGGTCCTGTCGACGGTCTATTCGAGAAGCTCCCGGCAGATCGCACACGCCGTCGCTCGACTGCTCGAGCACGAGAATCTGAGTCTGCAGGATCCCGACGTCGGCGCCGCGGCGCTCACTCGTCTTCAGCAGCGGCCGGCTCTCGGATTCTCCGATTGCCTGATCCTCGAGATCGCGCGCAAGGCCGGGCACTTGCCGCTCGGGACCTTCGATCGCGGTCTCGGGCGGCTCGAAGGCACGAACAAGGTGACGGGCTGATCGGCTCTACCAGGTCATGCGATAGAGCATCCAGTAGACGACGACGCCGGTGACCGAGACGTAGAGCCAGAGCGGGAGCGTCCAGCGAGCGATGGCGCGGTGTGCGGCGAAGCGGGACCTGAAGGCGCGGGAGAGGGTGACGAGGGCAAGCACCGGCACCGCTGCGGCGAGGACGGTGTGGGTGAGCAGCACACCGAGATAGAAGGTGCGAACGGCCCCCGTACCCGGAAAGCGAACCGAGCCGACCTGCGCGTGGTACACCAGATAGGAAACGAGGAAGGCGATCGAGCAGGCGAAGGCGGCGAGCATGACCCGCTGGTGCGCCGCGCGACGGCCGGCGCGAATCGACCGCCAGCCGACGACGAGGAGGATCGCCGCGGCAGAGTTGAGCGCCGCGTTGAGCGTCGGCAGATCGCCGACCGTCATCGACGCTCTCCCGCCGGCACCTTCTCGTCGAGAACGAGGGAGAGGTCGCCGAGGAGCTTGGCGAGCGCCTCCTCGTCGAAACCGTCGTAGTAGCCACGGATCCGGTTTGCCCCGTCGACGAGCACGAAGCGCGTCGAATGCAGGATCGGCTCGCGCGGGTCGACGATCTGACCGGGTTCGGGGAGCGACGCGCTGACCTTGAAGCCGTCGCGGATCAGCGACAAGACGTCGTCGCGACGGCCGGTGAGGAACAGCCAGTCGCGGCCGTAGATCTGATAGCGGCCGGCGTACTCGAGCAGCACCTCCGGCGTGTCGAACTCGGGGTCGACGGAGATTGAGACGCTGCGCACGCTCTCCGGCAGGCGGGTGCGGAACTGCTTCATCTGCGCCGTCAGGCGCGGGCACGACAGCACGCAGCGCGTGAAAATGAAGTCGGCCACCCACGGCCGACCGGCCAGGTCGGCGCGTCGCACCGTGCCGCCGTCGCGCTCGACGAAAGCGAAGTCGGGGACCACGCCGAGCACCGGCGGCGGCGGAACCGCACGGCGCGCGCTCTCTTTCCAGGCGAGCAGCGCGAGCACCGGCACGGCGAGCGCGAGCAGGGCCCACACCGCGATGCGCAGGGCGCTGCGCCCGTCACTCATCGCGGCACGCCGACGCGGTCGAGCATCAGCACGACGAGCACGGCCGGCAGATAGAGCACCGAGAAGAGCAGCAGCCGGCGTGCGGAAAGCGGCGTCCGGTCGAAGGCGAACGCCCCGCTCGTCCCGACGAAGCCGAGTCCGAGCAGGAGCGCGCCGAGGGCGTAGAAGCCGCCGGCGAGCCCGAGCGCCGAAGGCATGAGACTCACCGGCAACAGCGCGGCGGCATAGAGCAGCGCCTGCCTCCCGACGCGTCCGCCCTCGGGATCGACGACCGAGAGCATCGGCATGCCGGCGCGCTCGTAGTCGGCCCGATAGAGCCAGGCGATCGCCAGGAAGTGCGGCAACTGCCAGAGGAAGAGCAGGGCGAAGAGCACCCACGCGCCGAGCTCCACTTCGCCACGCGCGCCGGCCCAGCCCATCATCGGCGGCGTCGCACCCGGGATCGCGCCGATCACCGTGGCGAGCGAGGTCACGCGCTTGAGCGGCGTGTAGACGAAGACGTACGCGGCGAGCGTCGCGGCGCCGAGCAGCGCGGTCAGCGCGTTGACCGCGAGCGTCAACTGCAACATGCCGGTGAAGGCGAGCAACGCCCCGAAGAGCAGGGCGAGATCGGACGGCATGCGGCCCGTCGGCAGCGGCCGGTCGGCGGTACGCCGCATCAGGCCGTCGCTCTGCCGCTCGAGCACCTGGTTGAGCGCCGACGCTCCGGCGGCGAGCAGCGCCGTGCCGGTCATCGTGTGCGCGAGGCGCAGCGCGTCGATCGACTCGCCGCTGCCGAGCGCGAAGCCGGCGCCGGCGGTGAGCGCGACCATCAGCGTGATGCGCGGCTTGGCCAGCTCGACGAAGTCGGCGGGGCGCAACGTGGCGACGGCGGCCGCTTCTCTGGACATCGAGATCTCTTCCTCTCGAACGGATCTTCCGCAGCTCGCGAAAGCCCGTGAAATCGCAGTCTAGCGCGAGTTTCGCGCCTGTCTCGCGGAGGAGCGAGTCCATCTCGCTCGGCGGACGATTCAAGAGCGCTCCAGGCCGATTTCTCGCCTTGCTATCTTCGCTCTCACTCCGGTATCTTTCGCCGTCGCCGCAGGAAGGGGTCTCCATGTCGCAACTGTTCCGTCGCAGCAGCAACGCGATCGCACGCGCCACGCTCGTCGGCGTCGTCGGCCTCGTGGGTGTCGCCGGCTGGGTGATCCTGACCTTGCCGCGCAGCCCGTGGGTGACGCGGCAGGAGGTCATCCTCAAGCAGCCGGTGCCGTTCAGCCACGACCATCATGTTGGGCAGATCGGCATCGACTGCCGCTATTGCCACACCGCCGTCGAGCGCTCCTCGTCGGCCGGCATTCCGCCCACCGCGACCTGCATGAACTGCCATTCGCAGATCTGGGCCCAGGCGCCGATGCTCGAGCCGGTGCGCGCGAGCCTCCGCACCAACCGGCCGCTCGAGTGGACGCGCGTTCACGACCTGCCCGAGTTCGTCTACTTCAACCATTCGATTCACGTCGCCAAGGGCGTCGGCTGCGAGACCTGCCACGGGCGCGTCGACAAGATGCCGCTCATGTGGCAGGCAAGCCCGCTGACCATGGAGTGGTGCCTCTCCTGCCACCGCGATCCGGTGAAGAACCTGCGGCCCCGCGAAGCGATGACGGCGATGGGCTGGGTCGCGCCCGAGAACCTGCCCGAGCTGCAGCGCGAGCTCGCCGCGAAGTACAACGTCAAGAGCAAGATGAGCTGCTCGACCTGTCACCGGTAGGACGCCCGGTGCATTCGAGCAAGGCATTCGAGCAAGGGGTCCGCGAGAGATGAGCGATCCGGCAGTCCACCCGTCCGCCACCGGCGGCAGCTGTCACGCCGAGGCCTCCCGTCCGGCCGCTGCCGGCGTCGCGCTCGACCTCGCTGCGGTCCGCGAGCGTCTCGCCGGCGCCCGCGGGCAGGCCTACTGGCGCAGCCTCGAGGAGGTTGCCGGGACCCCCGAGTTCGACGAGATGCTGCACCGCGAGTTCCCGCGCTTCGCCGCCGAATGGCCCGCCGGCGTGTCGCGTCGCAACTTCCTGCAGCTCGCCGCGGCTTCGCTCGGCCTCGCCGGACTGACCGCCTGCACGCGGCAGCCGCTCGAGAAGATCGTCCCCTACGTGCGCCAGCCGGAGGAGGTCGTCCCGGGTCGGCCGCTGCATTTCGCCACCGCCATGCCGCTCGCCGGCTTCGCCACCGGCCTGCTCGCCGAGAGCCACACCGGTCGCCCGACCAAGCTCGAAGGGAATCCCGAGCACCCGGCGAGCCTCGGGGCGAGCGACGCGGTGACCCAGGCGGCGATCCTCGGCCTCTACGACCCGGACCGCTCGCAGACGATCACCCGCCTCGGCCGCATCACCACCTGGGGCGAGTTGCTCAAGGAGATGACCGGGGTCGTCCTCGCCCAGCGCGCACTCGGCGGCGGCGGCCTGCGCATCCTCACGGGCGCGGTGACCTCGCCCTCGCTCGCGGCGCAGATCCAGGCCCTCCTCGCCGAGCTGCCCCAGGCGCGCTGGCACCAGTGGGAGCCGCTCGGCCGCGAGGCCTCGGGACGGGGCGCAGCGCTCGCCTTCGGCAGCCCGGCAAGCCTTCGCTTCGACCTCGAGCGGGCCGACGTCGTTCTCGCCGTCGAGAGCGACCTGCTCGCCACCGGCCCCTGGTGCGTGCGCCACGCCCGCGACTTCGCGACGCGCCGCAAGGTCGTCGCCGACGGGGCGATGAACCGTCTCTACGTCGTCGAGAGCTCGCCAACGCCGACCGGCTCGTCGGCCGATCATCGACTCGCCCTGCGGCCGACCGCGATGCCCGGCCTGCTGCTCGCCGTGGCCGCCGCGCTCGGCGTGCCCGGCGCCGCCGCGCCCCCGCTCTCCGCCGAGGCGGCGCGTTTCGCCGCGGCGGTGGCCAAGGACCTCGCGGCTCACCGCGGGCGAGCGCTCGTCGCCGTCGGCGAGACGATGCCCGCCGACGCGCACGTTCTCGCCCTGGCGATCAACGAGCGGCTGGCGAGCTTCGGCTCGACGCTTCTCGTCAGCGAGCCGGTCGAGGCACACGGCACCGACTACCTCGACTCGCTCACCCGGCTGGTGGCGGACCTCGAGAGCGGCCAGGTCGACACCCTGGTGATCCTCGGCACCAACCCGGTCTACGACGCGCCCGCCGACCTCGGCGTCGCCCACGCCATCGACAAGGCGCGCCTGCGCATCCACCATGGCCTCTACGCCGACGAGACGGCGGCCCATTGCCACTGGCACGTGCCGGCGACCCACTTCCTCGAAGGCTGGGCCGACGCGCGCGCGCTCGACGGGACGGCCACGCTGATCCAGCCGCTCATCGAGCCGCTCTACGGCGGCAAGACCGAGATCGAAGTCGTCGCCGCCCTTGCCGGACGCGCCGACCTGAGCGCCTACGACCTGATTCACGACCACTGGCGCGCGCAGCTTGCCGGCTCGGAGGAGACCTTCCGCAAGGCCCTTCACGACGGCGTCGTCCCGGGCACCGCGGCCCCGGCCAGGGCGGCGGCGGTCGCGCCGGCGGCCCTCGCCGCGGCGATCTCGGCGCTCTCGACCACCGCGGCGCCGGGAAGCGGTTTCGAGCTGGCGTTGCGCGCCGACCCGAACGTGTTCGACGGCCGTTTCGCCAACAACGGCTGGCTCCAGGAGCTGCCGCGACCGATCACCAAGCTCGTCTGGGACAACGTCTTCTTCGTCTCGCCGCGCACCGCCGAGCAGCTCGGCGTCGCCAGCCAGGACGTGCTCGAGGTCGCAGCGCCCGGCGGCCGCGTGCTGCGCGGCCCGGCATGGATCCTGCCCGGCCAGGCCGACGAGGTGCTGACCACCCACTTCGGCTACGGTCGCAAGGCGATCGGTCGCGTCGCCGACGGCGTCGGCTTCGACGCCTACGCGGCCCAGACCGCGGCAACTCGCTGGGGAACGGCCGGCGTGTCGGTGCAGCGCACCGGCGATCGCCAGGAGCTCGCCACCACCCAGGGCCACCACAACATCGAGTACACCCGGCTCGAAGGCGAAGAGGCCGAAAAGCGCCATCTGGTGCGCGAGGCGACGCTCGCCGAGTTCCTCGCCAACCCGCACTTCGCCCAGGAGCACGAGGGCGAAGTCGACCCGAACCTCTCCTTCAACAAGGCGTTCCGCTACGACGGCTACGCCTGGGGCCTGACCATCGACCTCTCGGCCTGCACCGGCTGCAACGCCTGCGTCGTCGCCTGCCAGGCCGAGAACAACATCCCGGTGGTCGGCCGCGAACAGGTCCGGATCGGCCGCGAGATGCACTGGATCCGCATCGACCGCTACTTCAAGGGTGGCATCGACGAGCCCGAGGGAATCGTCCACCAGCCGGTCACCTGCATGCAGTGCGAGCAGGCGCCCTGCGAGGTGGTCTGCCCGGTCGCCGCGACGACGCACAGCGACGAAGGCCTCAACGACATGGTCTACAACCGCTGCGTCGGCACCCGCTACTGCTCGAACAACTGCCCCTACAAGGTGCGGCGCTTCAACTTCCTGCTCTACCAGGACTGGGAGACGCCGTCGCTCGCTCTGCAGCGCAACCCTGACGTGACCGTGCGCAGCCGCGGCGTGATGGAGAAGTGCACCTACTGCGTGCAGCGGATCAACCACGTCCGCATCGACGCCGAGCGCGAGGGGCGGTCGATCCGCGACGGCGAGATCGTCACCGCCTGCCAGCAGTCCTGCCCGAGCCAGGCGATCAGCTTCGGCAACGTCAACGACCAGGCGTCCGAGGTCGCACGTCACAAGGCCGACCCGCGCAACTACGGCATCCTGACCGAGCTCGGGACCCGGCCACGTACCACCTACCTCGCCCGCGTCCGCAACCCCAACCCCGAGCTGGAGAGCGCCTGACATGAGCGTCGAGTCCACGCGACCGCCCCTCGCGGCGCCCGCCCAGTCGCCGATCATCGCCCCGGGGCACAGCGCCGGGAGCGTCACCGAGCGGATCAGCGGCATCGTCTTCGGCCGGATGCCGATCTGGTTCTGGGCCGCCTTCGGGGTGGCCCTCGTCGGCGTGCTCACCCTGTTCGGGGCGCTGACCAAGCTGGTCTTCACCGGCATCGGCATCTGGGGCAACACGCAGCCGATCGGCTGGGGCTTCGACATCATCAACTTCGTCTGGTGGATCGGCATCGGTCACGCCGGCACGCTGATCTCGGCGATCCTGCTGCTGCTGCGGCAGAGCTGGCGCACCTCGATCAACCGTTTCGCCGAGGCGATGACGCTCTTCGCGGTGGCCTGCGCGGCGATGTACCCGCTCTTCCACACCGGACGGCCGTGGCTCGCGGTCTACTGGCTGTTCCCGTACCCCAACACCATGAACGTCTGGCCGAACTTCCGCAGCCCGCTGATCTGGGACGTCTTCGCGGTCTCGACCTACGCCACGGTGTCGCTGCTCTTCTGGTTCGTCGGCCTCATCCCCGACCTGGCGACCCTGCGCGACCGCGCCACCCACGGCGTGCAGCGCTTCGTCTACGGCGTACTGTCGATGGGATGGCGCGGCTCGGCCGCCCACTGGCACAACTACGAGTCGGCCTACCTGCTGCTCGCCGGCCTCTCGACGCCGCTGGTGCTCTCGGTGCACACCATCGTCAGCTTCGACTTCGCCGTCGGCCAGCTGCCGGGCTGGCACGCGACGATCTTCCCTCCCTACTTCGTCGCCGGTGCGGTCTTCGCCGGCTTCGCGATGGTGCTGACGCTGTCGATTCCGCTGCGCCGCCTCTTCCACCTCGAGGACTTCATCACCCTGCGCCACCTGCAGAACATGGGCAAGGTGATGCTGTTGACCGGCCTGGTGGTCTTCTACGGCTACATGGTCGAGATCTTCACCGCCTGGTACAGCGGCAATCTCTACGAGGCGTTCATGGTGAAGAACCGGATCACCGGCCCGTACGGCTGGATCTGGTTCATGCTGATCCTCTGCAACGGCCTGATCCCCCAGCTCCTCTGGTCGCGGCGCTTCCGCACCTCCGAGCTCTGGCTGTGGCTCATCGCCATGGTGGTCAACGTCGGCATGTGGCTCGAGCGCTTCGTCATCATCGTCACCAGCCTGCACCGCGACTTCCTGCCGGCCTCGTGGGGCTTCTACTCGCCGACCCGCTGGGACTGGGCGACGTTCGTCGGCACGATCGGGCTCTTCCTCGCCCTGATCTTCCTGTTCATCCGCTTCCTGCCGATGATCTCGATCTTCGAGATGCGGACGCTGGTGCCCGAGGCCAAGGTCAAGGAGGCCCAGAAATGAGCGCTCACGCCGAGCCGCAAACCGACGGGCTGCACGGACTCCTCGCCGAGTTCGACTCGCCGCAGCGGCTGATCGACGCGGCCCACCGTGTCCACTCCGCCGGCTTCGTGAAGATCGACGCCTACACGCCGTTTCCCATCGAGGAGCTGTCGGAGGCGCTCGGCCACCACCACTCGAAAGTCCCGCTGCTGGTGCTCGGCGGCGGCCTCGTCGGGATGTTCGGGGGCATCGGCTTGCAGTTCTGGGTGTCCACCACCGCCTACCCGCTGAACATCGGCGGCAAGCCGTACTGGAGCTGGCCGGCGTTCATTCCGGTGACCTTCGAGACCACGGTGCTCTGCGCCGCGTTCGCCGCGGTGTTCGGCATGATGGCGCTCAACCGCCTGCCGCAACCGCATCATCCGGTCTTCAACGCGCCGCGCTTCGCGCTCGCCTCGCGCGACCGCTACTTCCTCTGCATCGAGGCCGAGGACCCGCTGTTCGACCGCGCCCGGACCCGGGAGCTGTTGCTCTCGCTCGCGGCCACGGAGGTGACGGAAGTTGCGCAGTAATCCAAGCCTGCCGCGAAGCCTGCGAGGCCCGAGGGCCGTCCGCTCCCTTGCCTGCGCCCTGCTCGCCGGGGCGGCGCTCGCCGGCGCGGGCTGCCGCCAGGACATGCACGACCAGCCGCGCCTCAAGCCGTTGCGCGAGAGCAGCTTCTTCGCCGACGGCTCGGGCGCCCGCCCGCTGCCGGCCCACGTCGTCTCGCGCGGCAACCTGCGCGCCGACGTCGTCTTCTACACCGGCAAGTGGCCCGACGGGCAGTTCGCCACCGCGCTGCCGCGCGAGACGCCGCTCTCGCGCGAGCTGCTGCTGCGCGGGCGCGAGCGCTACGACATCTTCTGCTCGCCGTGCCACGACGCCAGCGGCTCGGGGCGCGGCATGGTGGTGCGGCGCGGCTTCAAGCAGCCGCCCTCGTATCACATCGACCGCCTGCGCCAGCTGCCGGTGGGCTACTTCGTCGACGTGATGACCAACGGCTTCGGCGCGATGTCGAGCTACGCCAGCCAGATCCCGCCGGCCGACCGCTGGGCGATCGCCGCCTACGTGCGAGCGCTCCAGGCTTCCCAGTACAGCCCCGTCGCCGAGCTGCCGGCCGAGGACCGCGCCGCGCTCTCCGCCCTGCCGGCGCAACCCTGAGGCCCGACGAGACGCCATGGAACGATCCGCCCCTCTCTCTCTCGACCCGGCCGCCTGGGCGCCACCGGCCGACGTGCGCCGCTGGCAGACTCGCAGCCTCGCCGTCGGCGTCGTCGGTAGCGCCGCCTGCCTGGCCGGAGCCTTCCTGCAGCGGGAGCAGTTCTTCCGCTCCTATCTGGTGGGCTGGCTGCTCTGGCTGGGCGTCGCCGCCGGCTGTCTGGCGCTCGCGATGATCAACCACCTCTCGGGCGGCCAGTGGGGCCTGATGATCCGCCGCGTGCTCGAGGCCGCCACCCGCACCTTCCCGTTGCTCGCCCTCTTCGCCGTGCCGCTCGCGGCCGGCCTGCCGGCGGTCTACCTGTGGGCGCGCCCGGAGGCCGTCGCTGCCGACGAGCTCTTGCGCCACAAGGCCGCCTATCTCAACGTCCCGTTCTTCCTCGTCCGCACGGCCCTCTACCTCGCCGTGCTCGGTGGCCTCGCTTTCGTCCTCTCGCGCGCTTCGCGCCGCCAGGACGAGACGCGCGAGCCGGCCGCCCACGCGACGCTGAAGAAGGCGAGCGGTCTCGGTCTGGTGCTCTTCGTCCTGCTCGGGACCTTCGCGTCGATCGACTTCCTGATGTCGCTCGACCCGCACTGGTACTCGAGCCTCTACGGACCGATCTTCTTCACCGGCCAGGGCCTGTCGGCGCTCTGCTTCGCCATCGTCGTGGCCTGGCTGCTGGCCGGCCAGGCGCCGCTCGCCGGCGTCTTCGCCGCCAAGCACTTCCACGACTACGGCAAGCTTCTGCTGGCCTTCGTGATGTTCTGGACCTACCTGTCGATCTCGCAGTTCATCATCATGTGGCAGGCCAACATCCCGGAAGAGGTCGCCTGGTTCGACCACCGGATGCACGGAGGCTGGCAGGTGCTGGCGCTCGGCCTCATCCTGTTCCACTTCGCGTTCCCCTTCATGCTCCTGCTGTCGCGCAGTCTCAAGCGGCGCAAGGGCGCCCTCGCCGCCGTGGCGACGCTGCTCTTCGTCATGCGCTGGCTCGATCTCCACTGGCAGGCGGCGCCGACCTTCAGCCCGCACCACCTTGCCTTCCACTGGCTCGATCTCGCCGCGCCGCTCGCCGTCGGCGGCCTCTGGCTCGCCGCCTTCTTCCGCGAGCTCGGCAGGCGACCGCTGCTGCCGGTGGGGGATCCGGACATCCAGGAGGTCCTCGGCCATGGCTGAGCGGCACGATCCCGGCCACGCGCCGAACGATGCGCACGGAGAGGGCCACTCGGGCTTCGACGGCGAGCTGCAGATTCGCCCGATCCTCAAGGCGGGCCTCTGGACGATCGCCGTGTCCGCCGTCTCGTTCGTCGGCATGATCCTGCTCTATCGCGGCCTGAGCCAGGCCGAGCACCGCGCCGACCCGGCGGCTTCGCCGATCCCCGAGGCGTCGGTGCGCCAACTGCCGCCCGAGCCGCGCCTGCAACCGGCTCCGGAACGCGAGCTCGCGGCGCTGCGGCTCGAACAGAAGGCTCTTCTCGGCAGCTACGGCTGGGTCGACCGCCCGGCCGGGATCGCCCGCATTCCCATCGACCGCGCCATCGATCTGGTGGCTCAGCGCGGACTGCCGCAGCCGTCGCCGGTGTCGCCGGCTGCCGCCCCGGGAGCGGCGGCGAGCCGATGACCTCTCGCCTCGCCAGCGCGCTCGCCGCGCTCGTCGCCCTCGCCTCGACGCCCGCGGCGGCGCTTCCCCCCGACCTGCTCCGCAGCGAGCGGCCGGCCCAGGAGGCACCGACCGGCCCCCTCTCCGAGGTCGGCTTCGACCAGCGGCTCGGCGAGCGGGTGCCACTCGAGCTGCGTTTCCGCGACGAGAGCGGCCGCGAGCTCGCGCTCGGCGAGCTCTTCGGCAAGCGGCCCGTCGTCCTGGCCTTCATCTACCACTCGTGCCCGATGCTCTGCACGATGATCCAGAACGCCCTCGCATCGGCGCTCAAGCCCCTGCGCTTCGCGCCCGGGCAGGAGTTCGACGTCGTCCTGGTGAGCTTCGACCCGAAGGACACGCCGGCGAGCGCGGCGGCCAAGAAGGCCGAGATCCTCGCCCGCTACGGCCGCCCGGAGACCGCCGCCGGCTGGCATTTCCTCGTCGGGGGACAGGAGAGCATCCGGGCGCTCACCGCAGCGGCCGGTTTCCGCTACGCCGTCGACGAGAAGACCGGGCAGTTCGCCCACGCGAGCGGTGTCCTGGTGCTGACCCCCGACGGGCGCCTCGCCCGCTACCTCTACGGCATCGAGTACGCGCCGAAGGATCTGCGCCTCGCCGTGGTCGAGGCGGGCGACGGCAAGATCGGGGGCTTCGCCGAGCAGCTCCTGCTGCTCTGCTTCCACTATGACGCCAATCTCGGCAAGTACTCCGCCGTGTCGATGCTCACGCTGCGCATCGCGGCGGCGTTGACGGTCGTGGCACTCGCCTGCGTCATCGGTGCGCTCCTGCGCCGTGACGTGCGCGCCCGCCGCGCGGCCGCAGGAGGTCTCGCCTAGCAATGCAGCCGAAGATCCACCTCCTCCCGGAGCAGGCCTCCTCGCTCGCCGGACAGGTCGACTCGCTCTACCTCTGGCTGGTCGGGATCAGCGTCTTCTTCTCGCTGCTCATCGCCGCCCTCATCCTCGTCTTCGCGGTGCGCTACCGCCGTCGCGCCCCGCGCGAGGTGGGCAGCCGCTTCGACTCCTCGCTGCTGCTCGAGGTCACCTGGTCGGTGATCCCGCTGCTCATCGTGCTCGGCACCTTCTTCTGGGGGGCGAAGCTCTACTTCGGCATGTTCCGGCCGCCGGCCGACGCCGTCGAGTACTTCGTCACCGGCAAGCAGTGGATGTGGAAGATCCAGCATCCCACCGGCCAGCGCGAGATCAACCAGCTGCACGTGCCGATCGGCGTGCCGATCAAGCTGACGATGACCTCCGAGGACGTCATCCACAGCTTCTTCGTCCCGGCGTTCCGGGTGAAGGCCGACGTCCTCCCCGGCCGCTACACCACGCTCTGGTTCAAGGCGACGGAGAAGGGCACCTATCACCTCTTCTGTGCCGAGTACTGCGGCGCCGAGCACTCGAAGATGATCGGCCAGGTGGTGGTGATGGACCGCGAGGAGTACCAGGCCTGGCTCGCCGGCGGGGCGACGGGCGTGTCGATGGCGGCCGCGGGCGAGCAGCTCTTCACCCAGCTCGCCTGCTCGACCTGCCACAAGGCCGACGCGACCGGCCGCGGGCCCGTCCTCGTCGGCGTCTTCGGCTCGCAAGTGCGCCTGGCCAACGGCAGCACGCTGATCGCCGACGAGAACTACCTGCGCGAATCGATCCTCAACCCGATGGCCAAGGTGGTCTACGGCTATCAGCCGGTGATGCCGACCTACCAGGGCCAGCTCAGCGAAGAGGGCCTGCTGCAGTTGATCAGCTACCTGAAGACCCAGAAGGTGCCGCCGAGCGCGCCGGAGCCGCCCGCCGCCGGAGCTCCCACCGCCGCCGGGAAGGGGGCCGCGCGATGACCGCCGCCGACACCGCCGCGAAGACGCCGGCGATCAACTACCTCAACGCCGAGCACGGCCTGCTCTCGTGGCTCCTCACGCGGGACCACAAGCGCATCGCCTTGCTCTACCTGCTCTCGGTGACCTTCTTCTTCGCCATCGGCGGTCTCTTCGCCGCCGGCATCCGCCTCGAGCTGCTGACCCCGCAGGGCGATCTCTTCCAGCCCGACACCTACAACCGGGTGTTCACCATGCACGGGGTCATGATGGTCTTCTTCTTCCTGATCCCGGCGATTCCGGCGATCTTCGGGAACTTCTTGATCCCGATCATGATCGGCGCCAAGGATCTGGCCTTCCCGCGCCTCAACCTGGCGAGCTGGTACATCTACATGGTCGGGGGGATCTTCTCCCTCTACGCCCTCGCCCACGGCGGCGTCGACACCGGCTGGACGTTCTACACCCCGTTCTCCACCGCCTACTCGAACAGCTACGTCGTCGCCACCGGCCTCGGCATCTTCATCAACGGCTTCTCCGGCATCCTCACCGGGCTCAACTTCATCGTCACCATCCACCGCATGCGGGCCCCCGGGATGACCTGGTTCCGCCTGCCGCTGTTCGTCTGGAGCCACTACGCCACCAGCCTCATCCAGGTGCTGGCGACTCCCGTCCTGGCGATCACGGTCGCCCTGCTCGCCCTCGAGCGACTCTTCCAGCTCGGCATCTTCGATCCGGCCAAGGGCGGCGACCCGGTGCTCTTCCAGCACCTGTTCTGGTTCTACTCGCACCCGGCGGTGTACATCATGATCCTGCCGGCGATGGCGGTGATCTCCGAGCTCATCGCCGCCTTCGCCCGCAAGCGGATCTTCGGCTACAGCTTCGTCGCCTTCGCCTCGCTCGGCATCGCGGTGCTCGGCTTCCTGGTCTGGGGCCATCACATGTTCGTCTCCAGCCAGTCGGTCTATGCCGGAACGGTCTTCTCGGTGCTGACGATGCTGGTGGCCATCCCGTCGGCGGTGAAGGTGTTCAACTGGACCGCCACGCTCTACCAGGGCTCGGTCTCCTGGGAGACGCCGATGATGTACGCCATCGGCTTCATGGGCCTCTTTGCCATCGGCGGCCTGACGGGCGTCTTCCTCGGCACGCTGGGCCTCGACGTTCACGTGCACGACACCTACTTCGTCGTCGCGCACTTCCACTACGTGATGGTGGGCGGCACGATCATGGCCTACCTCGGGGCGATCCACTACTGGTGGCCGAAGATGACCGGCCGCCTCTACCCCGAGTTCTGGGGCAAGCTCTCGGCCGGCTTGGTCTTCGTCGGCTTCAACCTGACCTTCTTCCCGCAGTTCCTCCTCGGCTACATGGGGATGCCACGCCGCTACCACGCCTACCCCGAGGAGTTCCAGGTGCTCAACGTCCTCTCGTCGGCGGGAGCGACAGTACTCGGCCTCGGCTACGGACTGCCGCTGGTCTACCTCCTCTGGTCGCTCAAGTCCGGCAAGCGCGCCGGAGCGAACCCGTGGGGCGCCATCGGCCTCGAGTGGGAGATCCCCTCGCCGCCGCCGACCGAGAACTTCCTCGTCACGCCGATCGTCACGCACGAGGCGTACGACTACGCCTACCGCGGCCAGGCGCCGATCGTCGACATCGTGCCCGACACGCCCGACGACGGTGGAACCGGCAGCACGCCGGCCGCCTACTGACCTCGACCGCAGGAGAGCCACGACGGTGTCCCGCAACCACCACGCCGCCCTCGCGCACCATTTCGACTCGCTCGAGCAGCAGCGCGAGTCGTCCACCCTCGGGATGTGGCTGTTCCTGGTCAACGAGGTGATGTTCTTCGGCGGCCTCTTCGCGGCCTACATCGTCTACCGCTCGGCCCGGCCCGAGGCCTTCGTCGCCGGCAGTCACGAGCTCGACATCACCCTCGGGCTGATCAACACGGGCGTCCTCATCGGCAGCTCGCTGACCATGGCGCTCGGCGTGCGCGCCGCGCAACTCGGCAAGCGCCGGCAGCTGCTCGGCTTCCTCGCTGCCACCGGCATCCTCGGCATCGTCTTCCTCGGCATCAAGGCGGTCGAGTACACCGCCAAGTGGCACCATCACCTGATCCCGGGCCCGCACTTCCACTTCGAGGGACCGCTGGGCGACCAGGTGCAGATGTTCTTTTCCCTCTATTTCGCGATGACCGGCATGCACGCCCTGCACATGATCGTCGGGCTCGGCCTGCTCGTCTGGATCTTCGTCGACTCTTACCGCGGCCGGTTCAGCCCGGAGTACTACAACCCGGTGGAGAACTTCGGGCTCTACTGGCACTTCGTCGACATCATCTGGATCTTCCTCTTCCCGCTGCTCTACCTGATCGGTCGGCACTGACCCGGCGAGGAGCGCGAACGCCATGTCGAACCACGTCGTCCCTCTCCGCGTCTACTTCTCGGTCTTCGGCGCCCTCATGGTGCTGACCGCCATCACCGTCGCCGTCGCCTTCTTCGACCTCGGCGTGCTCAACAATGTCGTGGCGCTCGGCATCGCCGGTTTCAAGGCGACGCTGGTGATCCTCTACTTCATGCACGTCCGCTACAGCGGACGGTTGATCCCGATCGTCGTCGGCAGCTCGCTGCTCTGGCTGATGATCCTGCTCGCCTTCACCCTCGCCGACTACTTCACGCGCGGCTGGATGGGGGCCGGATCGTCCTGGCTGTAGGATCGCTGCGCCGGCGCGGGGGCGCCGTGCCTGCCATGGGCCCCAACGACACCCTTCTCGACCTGCTGCTCGAGGCGCAGGCGCTCGATCGCGTCGACCGCGCCGGCTACGCCTTGCGCGGCGTGCCCGATCCGGAGAGCGTCGCCGAGCACTCCTACCAGGTTGCCCTGGCGGTCTGGGCCCTCGCCCCGCTCGACTCCGGCCTCGACGGCGCTCGCGCCGTGGAGATCGCTCTCCTCCACGACCTCGCCGAGGTCCGCACCGGCGATCTGCCCCGCAACGCCGCCCGCTACCTCCCGGACGGCGCCAAGCACACCGCGGAGCGGGCGGCCTTCGCCGAGCTCGCCGCTCCGGCCGGCGCGCGCGCCATCTCCCGCTTCGAGGAGTACCTCGCCGCGAGCTCGCCGGAGGCGCGATTCGTCCGCGCCTGCGACAAGCTGCAGCTCATGGTGAAGGTGCTGGTCTACGAAAGGTGGGGCTGTGCCGGGCTCGCCGAGTTCTGGAACCACGCCGGCAACTTCCCCGACACGAACGAGTTCCCGCTCTTCGGCGAGCTCGTCACCGAGCTGCGGGCCCGGCGCGCCGCGCTCGACCGCACCTGACGACTACCGGTCGCGGTGCGGCGACTCGAAGCCGCCCCGCAGCTCGGGATCGACCGGCGGTTCGGTCCACGCCTCCTCGACGATCGGTCCGGCGGGTTCTCCCGCTCCCCCACGACGGGCCCGGGACGACCGTCCCGCCGGCCGGAGGCGCCGCGCCGGCTCGGCCGGCGGCAGCTCGACGCCACGCCGGGCGAGCGCACGCTCGAGCCGCCGGTGCAGCCGGCCGCCGAGCAGCGAGCTCGCCGAATGCGCGATGTCGTGGAGCACTTCGCGCAGCTCCTGTTCGCCGCTCCAGTAGCGCCGCGCGTACGGCTCGAGCTCGCCGCCGAGCGCTTGGGAGAGCACGGCCGACGCCAGCACCAGGTCCTCGAGGAAGCCGACCGGGCCGAGGATCGCCTCGGGAAAGAGGTCGACCGGCGAGACGAAGTAGAGGAGCGCACCGCCGATGAGCGCCCGCGCGCCGCCGGGCACCTTCGGGTCGAGCGCCAGCCGAACGAGCAGGATGAAGATGTCCGGCACCAGCAGCAGCGCCTCGACCGCCGCCGGCCCGAGCCGCTTGCTGCGCCGCGCCACGTAGCGCACCATGCGCACCCGCAGGCGGTCGTAGAAGCTCAGCAAGCGCTGCGGCTGCAGGTGGACGTCCTGACGCGGCTCGGTCATCGCTCCTCCGTCACGGGCGCAACGTTCTCGCTCGATCCCCACAGAAGTCTATCGCCTTCCGCCGCAGCCGCGTGTACCGCCGCGACACGGATGGCTCCGCGCAGCGAGTTGATCAGCAGCACGCTCTCGGCCGCCGCGAGATCCGTCACGGTGAGCGTCGACTCGGCGACTCGGCCGGTGCGCAGCAGCCGCTCGCGCGCCACACCGGGGAGGAGACCGGCTTCGCGCCGCGGCGTGAGCCAACGGCCGCCGACGCGCAGGAGAAGATTCGTCCGGCACCCTTCGGTGAGCTCGCCGCGCTCGTTGCGGAGGATCGCTTCGTCGGCGCCGCACGCCCGCGCCTCGGCAAGCGCCCGATCGTAGCGCTCGCGTCGCGTCGTCTTGTGGAAGAGAAGGAGATCCGCCGATTCGACAGGCGCACCGACGAGCGCCGCAATCCATGGCCGTCGCGCCGAGGCGATCGGCTCGCTCGTCACGGCGAACGCTCCGTCGGGCGCGAGCGTCAGGCGCACACGCCGGCGCGACCGCTCGGGGGGCAGCCGGGTCACGTGCTCGGCGAGCACCTCCCTCGCAAGCTGGCGGTCGCAGGGCAGACCGAAGCGCTCTGCCGACGCCGCCAGGCGGGCGAGGTGGAGCTCGACACGGGCGAGCCGTCGATCTCTCCCGAGGCGCAGCGTCTCGAAGAGCTCGACCGGACACGGATCGGTGCTCAGCGCCCGGCCCTTGGCCAGGCACTCGGCATACTCGGCAGCCGGAGCGGAGTCCCACACGACGCCGCTGCCGACCCGGTAGACCAGATCTCCGCTCGCGGCCTCGACGTCAGCCGTGCGGATGCCGACGCCGAAGCGCGCTCGCCCTCCGGGGGCGACCCAGCCGAGCGCCCCGCAGTAGACCCCGCGCGGCTCGCGTTCGAGGCGCGCGATCCATCCCATGGTGCTCGCCTTCGGCGCCCCGGTGACGGAGGCGCAGGGGAAGAGCGCGGCGAAGAGCTCGGGGAGCGGCGCGCGGCTGGTCGCTTCGACCGTCGAGGTCATCTGCCAGACCGTGGGGTAGCGCTCGACGTCGAAGAGACGAGTGACCCGCACGGTGCCGGCGCGAGCGACGCGCCCGAGGTCGTTGCGCACCATGTCGACGATCATCAGGTTCTCGGCGCGATCCTTCTCCGCCGAGGCGAGCTCGACGGCCAGCGCCTCGTCTTCCTCCCGCCACCTCCCGCGCCGCCGCGTGCCCTTCATCGGCCGCATGCGCAGGAGCTCTCCGTCACGCTCGAAGAAGAGCTCGGGCGAGAGCGAGACGACGGCGCGATCGCCGAGGTCGAGAAACAGCGCCAGCGGCGCCTCCGCCGCCGGTGCGAGGGCGAAGAAAAGCTCCTCGGCGGTCGTGCCGCAGCGGCCACGCAGCGCGAAGGTGAAGTTCACCTGATAGGTCTCGCCACGCGCGATCGCTTCGTGGATGGTCCCGAGCGCCGATGCATGATCGGCTGCACCGAGATCGGGGTCGAGACGCGACACCCACGGCTCCGCCGAGCCCGGAGGTGGCAGCGTCGCGAGCTCTTCCGGTGGCTCGAAGAAGGCAAAGCCCGCGAGCGCTCGATTCTCCGTCCGAGAGCGCACGGCCAGCGCCCGATCGAACCCCGGCGCCGCCTCGTACTCGACGGAACCGACCGCCCACAGCCCCCGTTCGCAAGCCTCCTCGACCGCGGCGAGCGTCCCGGGCACAGCGTCGGCCTCCTGCGCCACACACCCGCCCACGGGCGAGGCGAAACGCCACCAGCCGCGCTCCGGCGCGCGCACCCAGGCCATGCGGGGGACACCCCGCGGCAGTGCTCCGGCCGGCTCGCGAATCACCAGCGCATCGTATGGCGGCGCGAGGGCGATGCCCAGCCCGGAGCTTGCTCCGGGCTGGGGCCGCGGAGGAGGATCGCGGTCGAACGGCAGCAAGTCGAGAGCGTCGCCGGCGATCTTCTCGCCTCCCCCGGTTGGGCGGCCGGCCAGGGACGAAGGCTCGGGCCTGCGCTAGGATCCGCGGCCCATGGGGCCTCTTCGCTTCCACTCGGAGACGGTCGAGGCCTCGTACACCTCTCGATTCCAGCCCTTTCCGCAGGCACGAAGCGCTGCCTAGCGATCGCCCGACCGTGTCGGTCCGCCTCCTCGTCCTCTCCGACACCCACCTCGGCTTCGACCTGCCGATGCGGCCGCGCGTCGCGCGCCCGCGGCGCGGCGAAGACTTCTTCGCGGCCTTCGAGGCGGCGCTCGCCCCCACCTCTCGCGGCGAGGTCGACGCCGTCGTCCACCTCGGCGACCTTTTCTTTCGCAGCCGCATCTCCGCTGCCCTCGCGACACGCGTCTTCACGCGGCTCGCCGAGCTCGCCGACAGCGGGGTCGACGTCTTCTGGGTGCCGGGCAACCACGAACGCTCCGGGGTGCCGCGCGGACTTCTGCTCGACCATCCGCGGATCCACGTCTTCGACCGGCCACGCACCGTCGTCCTGCGACGCCACGGCTTCGGCCTGGCGCTCGCCGGCTTCCCGTTCACCCCGAGTGCCCGCGCCGACTTCCGCGCGCTCCTCGCGGCGACCCGCCACGACAAGCTCGAAGCGGACGCACGCCTGCTCTGCCTGCATCAGGCCGTCGAGGGCGCGCGCGTCGGAGCGCAGGAGTTCACCTTCCGCGACGGCGCGGAGGTCGTGCGCGGAGCCGACCTCGCCGCCACCACGGCGGACTTCCTCGCCGTGCTCTGCGGTCACGTCCATCGCGCGCAGGTCGTCGAGCACGACCTCGCCGGTCACCCGCTTCCCGCGCCGGTGATCTACCCGGGCTCGACCGAACGCACGTCGAGCGCCGAGCGGGACGAAGTCAAGGGCTTCGTGAACCTCGGCATCGAGCGGGACGGATCCGTCGGGCCCGCGACGATCCGCTGGGACTTCCACCCGCTCGCCTCCCGGCCGATGATCGTCCTCGACGTCGATCCGCGCCGCGGCGGGCCCGCCCTCGCCGTGCACCTTCGCAGCGCTCTCGCGGCGCTCGCCCCACGGAGCATCGTCCGCCTCCGCCTCGCCGCCCCGCCGTCTGGCGACGCGATCGAGGTCTTGCGCGCCGCCTCGCTCCGCGCCCTCGCCCCCGCGGGGATGGAGGTCAGCGTGGGTTGGGGCCAGTGGAGCGACAACCGCACCGCGGATCCGCGTTGAACGAGCCGGATCGCCGGCAATCGAGTTGTCGGCAGAACGCGCGCAAGATCTCGAGGATGTGCGGCCCAGCAAGATGGGCGGGTGCGAGCCCTCGGCGCACGGAATCAGCGGGAGCTTGCCCCTTCAGCTCCAGTAGGTCCTGATTCCAAGCCCGCGGAGCCGCCGCGCGAGGATCCGATCGAAGGTGGCGATCGAGTCGGCGCCGCTCGCCTCGACGCTCGCCGCGAGGCAGGCATCGCCGAAGTGAGGGAGGACTGCGGGCCACAGCTCGAGCAGCCTTGACCAGTCGAGAGCGTCGACCGGAGCCACGAACCCGGATCCGACGAGAGACGAGAGCATCTCCCGGACCTCGCTCGCCGGCCTTTCGTACAACTGCGTCAGGACGAACGACGTCTCGGAGAGAACCTGTTGGTGGAGGAGGAGCAGAATCTCCCCGTCTCGCGCCGCGCCGAGAAGCAGGTCCGCGCTCCTGCGCTGCGTCGCATTGCGGCCGGTCACGAACGACACGAGGACCTTGGTGTCGACGAGGACCCTCACCACTTCACCAGCCCACGCTTCTTCCTGGCTTGCCGGACATCCTCCACGACCGAGCCCCTGCCGACCTCGATTCGACCCCTCCAGGCGAAGAAGTCCTCTCGCTCCGGGCCGATCGATGCCGCCTCGCCCTCTCGACGCTCGCGCATCCAACGGTCGATCTGCTTGGGCATGCCGGCCTTGAGGCCATACCTCTGCTGCACTTCTCGAACCTCTTCGAGCAAGCGCCGCCGATCGATCGGCTCCGGCACCGCGGTCTCAAGAAGGTGCAGGATCTCCCCGGTCAGGCTGCGGCGTTCCCTCTCGGCGCGAGCGCGCAGCCTCTGGAGTAACTCGTCGGGAATGTTCTTCAGAGTCAGGGATGCCATGATCGAAAGCCTCCTGGCCAGAGGGCAGACGATCCGGTTGCATTCGGCAACCGTCCGGCAACCATGCCGCTGCGTGCCTTCACCGCGGCACGAGATACGCCACCGCGAAGCCGATCTGCGCCGCCATCATCATCAGGTACATGTGGCGCCAGCTCGGGTGGTTCTCGCTGCGGGTGAGCTCGTCGGGGTCGCGTAGGAGGAGGTAGACGGTGTAGCAGCCCCAGAGGGTGAGGGCGATGCCGAGCCCGGCGAGGAACCCGGGATTGCCGGTGAGGATCGCGTGGCCGGGCTGGAACGGGTCCTCGAGGTAGGCGCCGAGCGGCATCAGCAGCCAGGGGAAGACGAAGAACGGGGCGATGATCCACGCCGCCTTGCGCGGCCCGTGGAGGATCGGCAGCGTCTTGCAGCCGCCGGCGCGGTCGCCCGCGATGTCGGCGAAGTCCTTGGTGCTCGCCGCGCCGACCAGGAAGAGCATGAAGATGATCCCGATGAACCAGGGTTCGGCGTGCCAGAAGTTCGCCACCATCGTCCAGCCGGCGACCTTGAGCAGACAGCCGCGCGGCACGGCGATCGTCCAGTTCGCCCACATGCCGTGCGCCTTGGTGCGACCGAGCGCGGGTGCCGAGTAGACGAAGGTGAAGATCGCTCCGGCGAGATAGATGAAGAAGGTCTGCCGCGCCTCGAGCGGCGCGCCCCACTTCTCGGCGATCGAGCTGTGCGGGTAGACGACCACCAGCCAGGTGGGGACGAGCGCCAGGGCGTAGAAGAGCCAAGTGAAGCCCCACGCCTCGCGCAGCGAAAGCGCACCGGTGCAGAGCGGGCGCTCCGGCTTGTTGACGCGGTCGATCTCGAGGTCGTAGATCTGATTGATGGCGTTCGAGGCGGCGTTGAGAAAGCTCGCACAGAGCGAGCCGAGGGCGATCGTCGCCAGCACCGAGAGGGTGAAGGCCCGGGAGGGATCCGGGTTGTGCACCGAGCCGAAGGCGCAGATCGCACCGGAGACGATGCCGAAGAGCGGCGGCAGGAGGGTGAACGGCCGGGCGAGCTGGACGTAAAGAGCGAGCTTCTTCATCGGAGCCGGAGGACCTCGAGCCCGACGGCGACCAGCGCGCCGAGCAACGTGTTGAGGAAATTGACCGCCTCGTTGTCGAGCAGCCCGCGCTGCTCGAGCGTCGCGCCGAGCAGGCTCTCGAGGGTGGTGGCGGCCATCGCGGCGACGACGATCACCGCCGCACCCCACGGAGCCCCCGACGGTGCCCCCGACGGCGCCAGCAGTCCGGACGCCCACGCCACACCCGCGACGGCGCAGGCCGCGGCGAGCCCGGCGAACGTGCCCTCGAGCGACACGGCCCCCTGCGTCCCGCGCGGCACCGGGCGCAAGGTGGTGAGGAGGAAGGTCCGACGGCCGTAGACCTGCCCGATCTCGGAGGAGACCGTGTCGGCTGCGGCGGTGGCGAACGCCGCCGCCGCAGCGAGAGCGAAGAGCTGCCGCTCGTCGCTCGTCGCGGCGAAAAGCGCACAAAGAATGGGAACCGACGTCTTGGCGAGCGCGTTGTGGGCTCCCCGCCGGCCGCCCTTCTCCTGGGCGAGGCGCTCCTCTGCCTTCTGCGCGTAGCCGACCTTCGTCGCCGCCGTGCCGAGGGCGAAGAAGGCGAAGAGCAGCGCGAAGCCGCGCCAGTCGAGACAGGTCCAGAGCGCGGTGCCGAGGAGCGCACCGACCCAGGCACCCGAGCGATCGACGCCACCGATCGCGAGGGCCGCTCCCGTCAGGACCAGGTTCACGGCAAGGCCGATCCCGAGGCGCCGCACCGCTTCGTCGCTCCACCAGCCTTCCCAATGGCCGGCCGTCAGGGTCAGGCAGTAGAGCAGCAGCCCGGCCAGCAGGGGCACGACGAGGTTGTCGTCGAGCCGGAGCGGCAGCGACTCGGCGAGCGCCGCGGCGAGCGCCGCGGCCAGGCCGATCGAGAAGGCGAAGGCCGGCTCGTAGCGCCCCGGCGCCGTCCAGAGCAGCAGGATCCCGGCGGCTGCACCGCCGCAGAGCAGGTAGGAGACACTCCCCACCCAGCTCTTCTGCGCATTCCACGGCAGCTTCCGCCGCCCGAACGGCTGGCCGAGGACCGTCGCCATGCCGTCGCCGAAGGCGAGGATCCCCCAGGCTGCCGCGGCGATCTCGAGGTGCCGCCAGAAGGCCAGGATGAGCAACAACACGGTCACCGGGTAGAGGACGATGCCGAGGGCGAATCCGCGCGCCGCGTCCTCGCGTCGCCAGAGGGCGCGACCACCGATCCGCGGCAAGACGACGAGGTTGAAGACGATCGCGGTCACCGCGCCGAGCGCCGAAAGCGCCGGGCCGAGCGGCCGCAACGCGAAGGCGATGCTGCCCATCCCGACGTGGACGAGCTTGCGACCGCCCTCGCCCGGCGCGAGCTGGCCGCTCACGGCAACAGCCCGTTCTCGCGTAGCCACGCGAACGTCCCGGCGAGCCCGTCGGCGAGCGAACGCGGGGCGTAGCCGAGCTCGCGGCGGGCACGATCCGATCGGTAGGCCCAATCGTGCCGGTAGACCTCGACGAGATCCGGCGTGAGCTTGGGCACGCCGCCGGTCAGGCGCGCCCAGGCCTTCATCGCCGCACCGAGCGTGGTGGCGACCGCATCCGGCATGCGCCATGCGGGCACCGGGAGCCCGCCGAGGGAGCCGATCAGGCGGTAGAGCTCGGCCGAGGTGACGTTGTCGCCGCCGAGAAGGTAGCGCGAGCCGGGTGTCGCTCGCTCGAGCGTCGCCACGACACCGGCGACGACGTCCTCGACGTGGACGTAGCACCAGCGTCGCTCGGGCCGGCCGAGCAGCGCCGGCACCCGGCGATGGGCCAGGTCGACGAGATGGCGCACCAGCAGGTTGCCTTCGGTCAGCTCGCCCGGACCGTAGATGACCGCCGGGTAAACCACCGAGAGCGGCACCCCGCCGGCGATCGCCTGCCGTGCCCGCCGGTCGGCCAGCGTCTTCGTCCGCTCGTAGTCGTTGATCCAGCGGCGGTCGTTCGGCTCGGCGGACTCGTCGAGCAGCCCCTCCGGCCCGCCTTCGCTCGGCCCGAGCGCGATGAAGCTCGAGACGTGGACGATGTGCCCGACCTTTGCCTCCGCCGCCGCACCGAGCACGTTCTCGAGACCGCCGAGATTCGTCCTGTCGAATTCGGCGGGCGGGGCGAGGATGCGCACCAGCGCCGCGGCGTGCACCACCGCGTCGCAGTCGGCGAGGGCGCGCGCGACGCTCGCTCGGTCGGTCACGTCGCCCGCGAACATCGCCACGGGCGGAAGCCCGCCGCGGTTCGACGTCGGTCGAAGCAGCAGGCGCAGGTCGTGACGGGCGGCGAGCGCCACGGCCAGACGGCGGCCGAGAAAACCGCTGCCGCCGGTCAGCAGGACCCGCATGGCGGCCTCCCGCTCACCCGCGTTGGCGGGCTTCCGCCCACAGCTCGGCGAGGGCGGCGTCGATCGATCGGCGCGGACTCCAGCCGAGCTGGGTGAGGCGGCTCGCGCGACCGCAGAGCAGCGGCGTGTCGATCGGGCGCAGCAACGACGGATCGGACTCGACCCGGACGTCGAGCCCGGAGAGCCGACGCAGCCGCTCCAGCAGCTCTTCGATCGAGTGCGCCTCACCGCTCGCCACGTTGTAGGTCGTGGCCGGCTCGCCGTGCGCCAGCAGGACGCGCAGCGCCTCGGAGGCATCGTCGACGTGCACGTAGTCGCGCCGCGCGGCGAGGTTGCCGACCCGCAGCACCGGCTCGCGGTCGCCGCGGGCGATCGCCGCGAGCTGCGCCGCGAAGCTCGGCAGGGCGAAGTTCGGAGCCTGCCCCGGTCCGAGCAGATTGAAGCAACGGGCGACGACCGCCCCACCCGCCACGGCAAGCCGCTCGGCAGACGCCTTGGTGAGGGCGTACGGCGAGCGCGGAGCGAGCGGCCGATCGTCGTCGATCGGCTGCTCGTCGTCCGGGACGACGCCGTAGACCTCGGCGCTCGACACGAAGAGCACCCGGGCCCGGCCCGCCGCGGCGAAGACCTGCTCGGCGCCGAGGACGTTCGCCTGGAAATAGGCGTCCGGTCGCCGCCAGGAATCGCCGACGTGCGACAGCGCCGCGAGGTGCAAGACCGCGTCCGGAGAGACGCGGTGGATCACCGCGGCGACCGCGGCGGCATCGCGAACGTCGAGCGTGTGAAGCGGGACACCCGGCGGGGCGATCTCTCCCCCCAGTCCCGTGCCCACGACCTCCTCGCCTGCCGCCTGCAGGTGGCGACAGAGGTGCCGGCCGAAGAACCCGGCCGCTCCGGTGACGAGGATGCGCACGGCGCCGCCTCCGGGCCTCAGCTCCGCGTCGCGGCGCGTCGGGCGGTGCGTACCCGCCAGTAGTCGAGCAGGTCGGCGAGCGTCGTGTCGAAGGGGATGCGCGGCTCCCACCCGGTGTCGGCGCGGAACTTCGACGAGTCACCGATCAGCACTTCGACGTCGGAAGGCCGCAGGCGGGCCGGGTCGGTCTCCACCTTGACCTCGACCTTGGCGAGAGCCAGGAGCTTGTCGAGCATGGCGCGGATGGTGATGCCCGAGCCGGTGGCGATGTTGTAGACCTCGCCCGGCTTGGCGCGCTGGGTCGCCAGCCAGTAGGCACGCACCATGTCGCGCACGTCGGTGAAATCCCGCACCGCGTCGAGGTTGCCCACACGCATCACCGGCGGGTTGAGCCCGGCTTCGATCTCGGCGACCTGCTTGGCGAAGTTCGAGGTGACGAAGACCTCGCCGCGCCGCGGGCCGGTGTGGTTGAAGCCACGCGTCCGGATCGCCTTGATGCCGTAGCTCTGGAAGTACTGGTAGCCGAGGTAGTCCTGCGCCACCTTCGAGACCGCGTAGGGCGAAAGCGGCCGCAGCGGATTCGTCTCCTTGATCGGCGTCTCGTGCGGCAGCACGAGTCCGTACTCCTCGCTCGAGCAGGCGATCTGGATCGCCGGGTCGAGGCCGAGCGCGCGCACCGCCTCGAAGATGTTCGTCTGCCCGACCACGTTCGAGGTCAGGGTCTCGGTCGGCGCGTTCCAGCTGGTCGGCACGAAGCTCTGCGCCGCGAGATGGAAGATCGCGTCCGGACGCGCCGCGGCGAGTGCGGTGTGCACGGAGGCGTAGTCACGCAGGTCGGTCTCGAGGAGCTTGACCTTGCCCTCGAGGTGCTCGATGTTGTCGCGCCGGCTGCGCCAGCGGAAGGTGCCGAACACCTCCACCTCGGGGTGCTCGGCGAGGAGGAAGTCGGCCAGGTGCGAACCGGCGAATCCCGTGATGCCGGTGATCAGCGCTCTCATTCAGTGCCTCCGGTCTTGACGTGTTGACTCGAGATGCTCCCACAAACCCAGGCGCCAGGGCGTGACCCGGCGGCCGAGCAGTCGCTCGGCCCGGCCGACGGCGAGCACCGAATACGCCGGGCGTGCCGCCGGGCGCGGGAACTCCGCGGTGGTGACAGTGACGACCTCGACATCCGGATCGCTCTCCTCGACGATCGCGCGCGCGAAATCGGCCCAGGAGACCGGATCGCGGCCGCGGTAGTGGACGAGACCGGCCGCCCGGCGATCGAGCAGATCGAGGATGGCGCGGGCGAGGGCCGGCGCGTGCGTCGGGGCACCGACCTGGTCGCCGACGACCCGCAGCTGACGCTGACCCCGTTCGATCAGCCCGCGAATGGTATCGACGAAGTTCGGGCCGCCCTCGCCGAAGAGCCAGCTCGTCCGCACGACGAGCGCCCGGGGGTGAGCGGCCAGCGCCGATCGCTCACCGGCGAGCTTGCTCGCGCCGTAGACGGAGAGCGGCGCCGGCTCGGCGTCCTCGTCGTAGGCGACACCGGAGCGTCCGTCGAAGACGTAGTCGGTCGACACCTGGACGAACGCCGCACCGGTCGCGGCCGCAGCGCTCGCCGCGTGCGCCACGGCGGCGCCGTTGACCCGGAAGGCCAGCTCGGGATTGGCCTCGCAGTCGTCGACGCGCGTCCAGGCGGCGCAGTTGATCACCGCCTCGGGCCGGAACGCGGCGACCCAGGCGGCGACCGCCGCGGCGTCCTCGAGGTCGGCTTGATCCTGGGACAGAGCGAGCACCGCCTCGCCGCGCCGACGCTGCTCCCGCGCCAAGGCCCGACCGAGGATCCCCGTGCCGCCGAAAACCAGACAGCGCATCGTCAGTAGAGCGTGGTGTCGCCGCCGGTCAGGTCGAGGAAGGTGCCGACGTTCTTCAGCGTGAGGGCAAAGCGGTAGTCGCGGTCCTGGCGGTCGATCGAGGTGAACTCGCGCAACTCGATCCGCACGCCCCAGCACTGCGAGTTGTAGACGATGGTGTAGCGCTGCTGCTGCAGATCGGCCGAGAGCAGGTCGTAGTTGAGCTGCGACTCGAGGCTCAGCCGCTTCGGCAGGATCTCCAGGCCGATCGAGACGCGCATCTGGTCCGAGCTGGTCTCGCCGATGTCGGCCTGATAGCGGGTGAACCAGTTGAGGCCGACGTAGACGCGGTCGAGACCGAGGGTGGCCGAGAGCGAGGTCGAGTCGAGCCCACCGAAGAGCGTGTTGTACTGCGCCTGCGCCTGCAGAGTGAACGACTGCGCCGGGTAGAAACGCAGGGTGGCGAAGAGCGCGCTGCGGCTGCTCGACTTGCTGCCGTCGGGCGCCGTCTGCAGCGGCTGCGTGTCGTCGAAGCTGAACGCCTGGGCGAGCGAGAAGGAGAGGATCTCGCGCGCCCCGCCGGCTTTCGGGTCGCGCGGCTTGGCGAGCACGCGGTTGACCAGCGCGAACTCGCCGAGGTTGTAGACGTTCACGCGGTCACGCTCGTCGAAGAGCGGGAAGCTCTCGGGGTGGTCGATGGTGCCGACGTAGGAGTAGCTCCAACGCGGCTCGATGATGTGCTTGAGCTTGGAGAACGGCCCGCGCGCGCGCTCGAAGATCCGGGTGAAGACCGGTCCGACGACCTCCGCCGAGGCGGTCGGGTAGATCCGCGTCTCGGCAGCTCCGCAGAAGCCGTTGTTGGCCCCGGTGGCGGGCGTGTCGCCGCAGTAGTTGCCGAGCCAGTTCCCCGCCGCGTCCTTGCGCTCTTGCGGCAGGCTGTCCCCGTACCAGGTGGCGCGCCCGCCGGCGGCTACCGAGAGGTTGAGCCAGGGGAAGAGACGCAACGGCAGCGTCAGCTCCGGCGCGAGGTCGACACGACCGTAGCTCGAGGTCTCGCTGTCGGTAAGCCCCGACGAGAGGAAACTGGCGTTGGCGTTGAACGAGAGATAGAGCGGCGCCCGCCCGAGCTTGAGCTTGCTCAGGTTGTAGTCGATCTCCGGGAGCCGCTCTTGCTCGATGATCGAGTCGGCGGAGAGGAAGGTCTGCACCCGCTCGACCAGGACGTTGAGCGAATGCGCTCCCCAACTGCCGGAGAGGAAGGCGCGCGACGGGATGCGCCGCACCGTCGACAGGTTGCTGCCGCGCTCGAAGTCGCGGAAGAAGTCGAAGTCGGAGAAGTCGCGGAAGCTGACGACGCCCCGCATGCCGCCGGGAAGGTCCGCCGACTCGTGGTCCCACGAGGCCTTCCAGCGCCAGTCGCCGGTCTCGACGTCGTTGATGAAGTAGACGCTCGTCTCGCCGCGCGTCCCGGCGGTCGGCCGGTAGCGGAACTCGTTGCCGCCGCCGTAGTAGCCCTTGCCGTACCAGTCGTAATAGAAGGTTGTGTCGTAGGAGCGCCCGAGGGTCTGGAAGTAGGCCAGCCCGAGGTACTCACCGCGCCGCTCCGAGTAGCCGATGTTCGGCACCAGCAACCCCGAGGCACGGTCGAGCTTCGCCGGCCAGAGAACGTAGGGCAGGTAGAAGACCGGCAGCTTCTTCGTCCACATCGTCGTGTTGAAGATGTGGGCGTAGCCCTCGAGCTCGACGCGGGCGCTGGTCATGCGGAACGACCAATCGGGGGTCGGATCGCCGGTGCACGAGGTCAGCGTGCCGTGCTGGATGCGAAACTTCTTCTCGCCCACCTTCTCGATCACCTTGCCGGTGAACGAGAGGTCGGGCTGGACGAAGGCCCGCGCGTCGGTGAGCGTGCCGGTGCGCGTCTCGAGGTTGTAGTCGAGGGTCTTGCCGGAGAGACGCCGCGGTCCCTGGTCGAGAACGACCTCCCCCTCGCCCAGCACGCGCTGCTCGGCTCGCAGCAGCACGAGGCGCTCGGCGTGGATCACCATGTCGCGGTACTTGAGCTCGACCTTGCCGGAGAGGATCGCCTTGTCTTCGCCTTCGGTCTCGAGCGCGCCGGCCGTCCCGGTCACCGAGCCGCCCCCCTGGTCGGCGGGGAGCTTGAACTCGAACTGCACACGCTCGACCGGCGGCGGGGCGGGTGGGGTCGGAGGGGTCGGCGGAACGACCGCCGCTCCCTTCGGGGCCGGTGCGGGCGTGGCGGCCGGCGCGGCGGCGACCGGCGGCTGGGCGGCCACCGCGGCGGCGAGAGCCAGACCAGCGAGGGTGAGCCGGAACACGCGGCTCCCTTGGTGGGCGCAAGGATCGAATGGCGACGCGAGGCGCGGAGTCATCGTGCGCGACCCGTTCAGTGCGACCCGAGCCGCTCGACCACCATCGCGGTGGCCTCACCGCCGCCGATGCAGATCCCGGCGCAACCGTAACGTGCTCCGCGCTCTTCGAGGGCGGCAAGGAGCGTCACGAGGATGCGGGCGCCGGAAGCACCGATCGGGTGCCCGTAGGCGACGGCACCGCCACGAACGTTCAGCTTGTCGGCGGGAAGGCCGAGCTCCTTGCCGCAGGCCATGGCGACCACGGCGAACGCCTCGTTGATCTCGAACAGGTCGACCTGGTCCGCCGTGAGGCCGGCGAGCGCGAGCGCGCGACGGACCGCCGGCACCGGTGCCGTGGTGAACCACTCCGGCTCCTGTGCCGCCGAAGCCTGCGACAGGATCCGCGCGATCGGCCGCGCACCGATCGCCGCCGCCCGCTCGGCGGAGGCGAGCAGCAGGACGGCCGCTCCGTCGTTGATCTTGCTCGCGTTCGCCGCCGTGACCGTGCCGTCCTTCTGGAATGCCGGCCGCAGGCCGCTCATCTTCTCGAGATCGGACTTGAACGGCTCCTCGTCGCGCTCGACGAGCAGCGGCGCCCCCTTCTTCTGCGGCACCTCGACCGGCGCGATCTCGGCCGCCGAGCGTCCGCCCTCGATGGCGGCACGCGCCCGGCGATAGCTTTCGCGCGCGTACTCGTCCTGCTCTTCGCGGGTGAAGCCGTAGTGCCTGGCGCAGATCTCGGCGCAGTTGCCCATGTGGACATCGCGATAGACGTCCCACAGGCCGTCGCAGATCATCGAGTCGAGGAGCTTTCCGTGGCCGAGTCGCTGCCCTTCGCGCGCACCGGGAAGGAGGTACGGTGCCTGCGTCATGCTCTCCATGCCGCCGGCGGCGACCAGCGAGTACTCGCCGGCACGCAGCGCGTTGGCCGCATCCATCACGGAGCGCATGCCGGAGCCGCACATCTTGTTGAGCGTGACCGCGCCCGCCGACGGCGGGCAGCCGGCGCCGAACGCCGCCTGGCGGGCCGGCGCCTGCCCCTGTCCGGCCGGCAGACAGCAGCCGAGGATGACCTGCTCCACGGCGTCGGGAGCCACTCCGGCGCGCTGGAGCGCACCCTTGAGCGCCGCGGCCCCGAGCTTCGGCGCGGGGACCTCGCGCAGCACGCCCTGGAAGGCGCCGATCGGCGTGCGCACGGCGCTCAGAATGACGACCTCGTGCATAATCTCGCCTCCGGGAATCGTGGATCGGAACCGGCCTCGAGCTTGCTCGCGACGTCCGACAGGAGGGCCCTGATGCTAGCACAGGGGGTTGCGGCGAACGGGCCGCGGACAGGGCGTCGGGCGCTTGCCGTCGACCTCGGAGAACGTCGCGTCGGGCTCGCCATCACCGACCCCGAAGGACGATTCGCCCTGCCGCTTTCGGTGCTCGCACGGCGGAGCGACCGGGAGGTGATCGGCGCGATCCGCGACATCGCCGCGGCCGAGCAGGTCGCCCTGCTCGTCGTCGGCGAGCCGCGCGGACCGGGCGGCACGAGCGGCTCGGCCGCCGAACGAGCGCGTCGCTTCGGCGAACGTCTCGGTCGCGCTGCGGCGTTGCCCTGCATCTTCGTCGACGAGACCCTGACGACCGTCGAGGCGGAAGCGCGACGGGTCGCCACCTCCACGACGGCGCTCCGGAGGCGCCGCGACGAACGGATCGACGCGCTCGCCGCCCAGGTGATCCTGCAAGAGGCGATCGAGCGCGGCCTTCTCCGGCCCCAGCCATGAGCCGGGCACGACGGTGGATTCTCGCGACGGTCGGCGTCGTCGTGCTTGTCGCCGCCGCCGGGTCGCTCGCCGCGCAGCGGATCTGGACCCTCCTGCACACGCCCTACCGCGGGTTCAGCGGCGACGAGGTCTACGTCGAGATCCCTCCCGGGCTCGGCGGCGGGGCCATCCTCGAGCGCCTGCGCACGGCCGGAGTGCTCCCCGAAACGCGCTGGACCCGCCTCTGGCTCGTGCGCGGCATGGGCGATCCACGCCTGGCGGCCGGTGAGTACCGCTTTCACGGCGCCGCCACGCCGATCCAGGTGCTCGAGCAGCTTCGCCGGGGCGAGATCGCGCTGTTTTCCGCCACCGTGGTCGAGGGCCTGACTCTGCAGGAGACCGCCGCCGCACTCGCCGAGGCGGGTGTCGCCGACCGTCCATCGCTCGTCGCCGCGTTCACCTCGGCACGAGCCCGCGCGCTGGTGGCCGACCTCGACCCGGCAGCCGCCGACCTCGAGGGCTACCTCTTCCCCGACACCTACCGCTTCCCCCGGAAGGTGAGCGCCGACGAGGTCGCCGCGACGCTGGCGGGCGCCTTCCGTCGGCGGTTTTCCGCCGAGATCCGCCCGCTGCTCCCGCCGACGGCCGACCCCCGGCAGGTCGTCACCTTGGCGAGCCTGGTCGAGAAAGAGGCCAAGCTCGACAGCGAGCGGCCGGTGATCGCCGCGGTGTACGCGAACCGGCTGCGCCTCGGGATGACGCTCGGGGCCGATCCCACGATCATCTACGGGCTGAAGCTCGCCGGCGTCTGGGACGGCAACCTGCGCCGTGTCCACCTCGAGACCGACGGTCCCTACAACAGCTATCGGCGCACCGGGCTCCCGCCGACACCGATCTGCTCGCCCGGGCTCGCCAGCCTCGCCGCCGCCGCCGCTCCTGCCGACTCGGACGTGCTCTACTTCGTCAGCCGGAACGACGGCAGCCATGTCTTCACGCGGACGCTCGCCGAGCACAGCCGCGAGGTCGAACGATGGCAGCGCCGCTACTGGCGGGAACGGCGGGCGAGAACCGGCGACGCGAGCGCAGGCAGCGCCAAAGCGAACGCGGATTGACAGGCTCGGGAGGCTGGTGTAGCTATAGGCGGCTCCATCGGTGAATGATTGGCGATCGCCGCGTGCCAGGTCGGGACGGCTGAAGCGGCAGGAGGAGGGGGAGATGAACACCAGAGACCAGTTCGGCAGCTACCTGCTGCTCAAGAAGGTCGGCGAGGATGCCCTCGGCGAGACTTTCCGGGCCGGCAAGATCGGACGCCAGGGCGTCGAACGGGTCCTGCTGTTGCGGGTCTTCAACGGCCAGGGGCTCGACAGTGCCCGACTCGCCCAGCATCTCGCCACGGTGGGGCCGGCGCTGCAGGCGCTCAAGAGCCCGACCCTCGGGCTCTGTGTCGACTCCGGCCAGATCGGCGGCGTCCCCTTCGTCGCCTACGACTACATCTCCGGCAAGAGCCTCGCCGCGCTCCTCGAGCAGGCGCGCAAGAAGCACTCGCCCGTGCCGTTCGATCATGCGCTGCTGATCGCCGAGCGCGCCGCGATGGGTCTGTCGGTCGCCTACGAGACACGACTCGGCGACGAGCGGGTGCTGCACGGCTTCCTCGCCCCGCACCTGGTGATGATCTCCAACGAGGGCGAGACCCGGCTGCTGGGCTTCGAAGCCGCGGGGGGCCTGCGTGGCTCGGCGGCCCACCCGCTCCTGCGCGAGGCGTTCGGCCGCTACCTTTCCCCGGAGGTCCTCGCCGGGCAGCCGCGGCACAAGGCCGACGACGTCTACACGCTCGGTGCGCTCTTCTTCGAGCTGCTTACCGGGGAACGCATTCCGGCGGGATCCTCGGCCGTCCTCGCCGCCGCGGTCGATGCCGCGACGCTCGCCAACGAGGGCACGGCGCTCCCGGCGGGTCTGGCCGAGCTGCTCAAGCAGAGCTTCGTCCCCCGCGAACAGCGCATCGCCGATGCGCCGACCTGGCACAAGAGCCTCAGCAAGCAGATGGGCGACGGGCACTACAACCCGACCACCTTCAACCTCGCGTTCTACATGCACAGCCTCTTCCGCGACGAGATCGACAAGGAGAGCCAGGAGATCGAGGTCGAGAAGACCATCCAGCTCTCCGCCGAGCAGCTTCGGCCCGCGGCGCCGGCAGCGACCCCCGCCGCCGCCCCGGCGCGCTCCGTGGAAGAGGAGTTCGGTCTGACGACGCCCGAGAAGAAGGGGGGGATGTCGCCGGCGGTCCTCGGGGGCATCGCCGCTGCCTTGGTCGTCGCCGCAGTGGGCGGCTACATGGCATTCGGTCGCGGGAGCGCCCCGCCCCCGGCAGCGACGCCGGCGGCGCCTTCGGTCTCCGGCCCCTCTCCGGAGGAGATCCAGAAGCAGATCGAGCAGATGCTGGAGGAGAAGCTGAAGGCCCGCGAAGCCGGCCTGAAGACGCAGTACGACGACCAGATCAAGGCGATGAAGCTGCGCCTGGAAGAGGCCCAGAAGGCGGCCGCCGCCGATCAAGCCCGGCGCGGCGCCTCTGGCCCCGCGACCTATTCGCCGACCCAGGTCGCCAGTGCGACCACGGTGCCCACGGTTGCCGCGCCGATGGCGACCACGGTCCCGGCTGCGGCCGCCACCAGCGCGCCCGCGCCCGAGACACCGAGACCGACGCCGCCGCCCGCGACCTCCGTCGCTGCGGCGCCGTCGGCCGCCGCTCCGGCAGCGTCCCCAGCGAGTGACGTTCGGCCCGGCGACCTGGTGACGATGGGTCCGGGAGTCATCCCGCCGCGAACGATCAAGCTCGGAGCGCAGCGCTATCCTCCCGCCGCCCGGCGGATGAGCCGCGAGGCGACGGTCACCGTCCGCGTCCTGGTGGGCGAGAACGGCAAGGTGATCGACACCCAGGTGCCCTCCCGGGCCGGTCTCGGCTTCGACGAGGCCGCCCAGGACACCGCGCGCGAGACCACCTTCGTCCCGGCGACGAAGAACGGCGTGCCCGTCCGCATGTGGATGGAGCTGAAGATCGCCTTCTCGCTCAAGTAGCGGCGGGCGGCGGCGGGTCCTGGCAAGACAAGAGGGCCGGGGTGCGACACCCCGGCCCTTCGTGTCTGCGGCCGTCGGCCCCTCCCCGGGGAGGGTGCCGGCGGCGGCCTTCTCAGAGGTCGGCGGCCTTGATGCTCGCCGTGAGCTTCTGGATCACCGGCTTCATCACCTTGTCGAACATGCGGTCGTCGTCGACGCCGCCGCCGAATCCGCCGACGAACACCTTCGAGCTCGACTCCTCACCGCGCGCCTCGTCCGCCCAGACGATCTCGCCGGTCTGGGTGTCGATGATGCGGGCGTTCATCGCCGCCACGAAGGTCTTCTTGCCCATCGAGAAGCTCGGCAGGCCGCCGATGCCGGGGGCGTGGACGTCGGTGCCGGTCTGGCCGTACTCGGTCACCGCGCCGGTGAGGAAGTACTGGCAGCCGAGCAGCTTTCCCGCCTTGACCGCGGTGGCCGGATCGATGTCGCCGCCGATCGAGAGGTTCTTCTCCTGCATCAACGCCGCGAGCTGCTCGCGGTCGATGACGCGGAACTTGCCGCTCTTGACCAATTCGGTGACGAACACGTCCTGCGCGGCGGCCGCGCCGCCGTGCCACCACCACTGGTTGTCCGCCTTGTTCTTGAACTCGAGCACCGCGATGCGGGGCTTGCCTTCTGCCGCCGTGGCGACGCTGGCCGCCGCGAGTCCGAGCAGCAGGACGCCGAGTCCGAGGGTGACGATTCGCTTCATCTGGCTCCTCCGTTGGGTCCCTTGAGGGACATTGGCTCACCTAGGGAAACGTCACGCGGGCCCGCGAGGGGCCAAGCGTCGTTTCCTGATCCGGTTAGCAATCGACGTGCCGGAGGGGATGATACCAGGGGGGCCCCGCGAGGGGGCCCCCTTTTTCGGTGGAGAGGATCAGGCCCCGGTGCGCTTGGCCGCGTCGGCGTCCTGGGCGTCCAGCACGCAGAGGGTGGCCATGTTCACGATGTCGGTGACCTCGACGCCGCGCTGGAGGACGTGGACCGGCTTGCCCATGCCGAGCAGCACCGGGCCCACCGCCTCGGCGTCGGCGAGGCGCCAGATCAGCTTGTAGGCGATGTTGGCCGAGCCGAGGTCCGGGAAGACGAGGACGTTGGCTGCCGCATCGAGCTTGCTCCAGGGATAGGAGCCGCGCAGGATCGAGTCGACCACGGCGGTGTCGGCCTGCATCTCGCCGTCGACCGCCAGATCGGGGTGCTTGGCGTGGAGCAGGTCGACCGCCGCTTTCACCTTGCGTGCGGCCGGGTGCTTGTTCGAGCCGAAGTTGGAGAAGGAGAGCATCGCGACGCGCGGCGTGATGTCGAACCGGCGAGCGAAGTTGGCGGTGAGCACGGCGATTTCGGCGAGCGTCTCGGCGTCCGGGTCGATATTGACCGTGGTGTCGGCGAGGAAGAAGAGGTGGTCCTTCAGGACGAGGATGTAGGCGCCGCAGACCCGCTTCACTCCCGGGCGGGTTCCGATCACCTCGAGCGCCGGACGGATGGTGTCCGGGTACTCTCCGGTCAGGCCGGAGACCAAGCCGTCGGCATCGCCGAGCGCGAGCATCGCCGGGCCCCAGTTGTTGCGTGACCGCATCAGGTGCTGGGCGTCCTCGAGGGTCACGCCGTCGCGGTGGCGGCGCTCGTGGAGGAAGCCGGCGTAGCGGGCGAAGTCCGGGGAGCTCTCCGGGTGGATGAAGGTGATCGCCTCGTCGGCGATTCCCAGCTCGGCGAGCTTGCCCGCCACGAGCTCCTTGCGCCCCAGCAGAATCGGCTGGGCCATCTCCTGGTCGATGAGGATCTTCGCGGCGCGGAGGATCTTCTCGTTCTCGCCCTCCGGGAAGACGATCCGCTTCGGGGCACGCTTGGCGCGCTCGACCAGGCGCTGCATCAGCTCCATGCGGCGCGAGATCAGGTGCTCGAGGCGGCGCACGTAGGCCGCGCGGTCGGTCAGCGGCAGGCGCGCCACCCCGGTCTTGCCAGCCGCTTCGGCCACGGCCGGAGCGACGTTCAGCAGGACCCGGTAGTCGAACGGCTTGGGGATCAGGTACTCGCGGCCGAAGCGCAGCGAGTCGAGACCGTAGGCCTTGAGGACCGAATCCGGCACGTCCTCACGGGCGAGAGCGGCCAGGGCGTGCGACGCGGCGAGCTTCATCTCGTCGTTGATGTCGGTGGCGCGGACGTCGAGAGCGCCGCGGAAGATGAACGGGAAGCCGAGGACGTTGTTGACCTGGTTCGGGTAGTCGCTGCGGCCAGTCGCCATGATGACGTCCGGACGGGCCGCCACCGCCTCGTCGTAACCGATCTCGGGCGTGGGGTTCGCCATGGCGAAGACGATCGGGTTCGCCGCCATCGTCTTGAGCATCTCCGGCTTGACCACGCCGGCCGCCGAGAGGCCGACGAAGACGTCGGCGCCGACGAGGGCGTCGGCCAGGGTGCGCTTGTCGGTCTCGACCGCATATTCGAGCTTGTAGCGATCGACGTCTCCGGGCCGCCCCTTGTAGATCACCCCCTTGCGGTCGCAGAGGATGAGGTTCTCCTTCTTCACACCGAGCAGGAGGTAGAGCCAGATGCAGCCGAAGGCGGCCGCACCGGCGCCGGAGAAGACCAGCTTGACGTCGCCGATCTTCTTGCCGGCGATCTCCACCGCGTTGATCAGGGCAGCGCCCGAGATGATCGCGGTGCCGTGCTGGTCGTCGTGGAAGACCGGGATGTTCATCATCTTCTTCAGGCGCTGCTCGATCTCGAAGCACTCCGGCGCCTTGATGTCTTCGAGATTGATGCCGCCGAAGGTCGGCTCGAGGAGCTTGACGGTGCGGATGATCTCTTCCGGGTCGTGGGTGTCGAGCTCGATGTCGAAGACGTCGATGCCGGCGAAGCGCTTGAACAGCAGCCCCTTGCCCTCCATGACCGGTTTGCCGGCCATCGCTCCGATGTCGCCGAGGCCGAGCACCGCCGTGCCGTTGCTGATCACGGCGACGAGGTTTCCCTTGGAGGTGTACTCGTAGGCGAGGTCGGGGTTCTTCTCGATCTCGAGGCAGGGCTCGGCGACGCCGGGGGTGTAGGCGAGCGACAGGTCCCGCTGGGTGGCGGTGGGCTTCGTGGGAACGACGGAGACCTTCCCTTTGGGCTCGCTCGCGTGGTACGCGAGGGCCTCTTCGCGCGTGATCTTGGCCATGGACAGAGTGTAGGCCGCCGGGCGGCCGCCGACGCCCACCCTTTCCGGTAGGTCGCGGCGACGACCGCGCCGGCCGGCGGGTCCGGGCCCGGCGGTCTACCCGCCCTGCTCGTTCGCGAAGGACTCGAGGTAGCCGCAGCGGCTACAGCGGGCGGTGACGACCGGCAGGCGGCGGCGTCCCCGGAGCTTGAGCGCGCGGAACCAGTAGCGCTCGACCTTCCCCTCGATCCATTGCTGGGGACTCGGCGAGTTGTGGTGCCGGTAGTCGAGGATGAACCCTTCGTTCATCAGCGAATTGCATTTCGGACAACGGTTGTCGTTCATGGTCCTCAGGATCTCCCTCGCGGCGGTGCCGCGCGCGGTCACTCCTCCCGGCTGGGGTCGAGGTCGTTTGCGGAGTCCACCGCCTTCCCGGGCGAGGCCGGCTCACCCGGGAAGCGGTTGGTCTCCACCAGGGCCCGGCGGAGCAGGTACTCGATCTGCGCGTTCAGACTGCGCAGATCGGAGGCGGCCCAGCGCTGCAGAGCGTCGTGGACACGAGGGTCCAACCGCAGCAGGAACGCCTTCCGCTCCACCATCCTCGCCTCCGCTCAGCCCGAGTAGAGGGTGCCGGCGTTGACGACGGGGCTCGCGGCGCGATCGCTGCAAAGCACGACGAGGAGGTTGGAGACCATCGCCGCCTTGCGCTCTTCGTCGAGCTGCACGACCTTGCGCTCGGAGAGCCGCTCGAGCGCCATCTCGACCATGCCGACCGCTCCGTCGACGATCAGTCGGCGCGCCGCGATGATGGCGCTCGCCTGCTGGCGCTGCAGCATGGCGTGGGCGATTTCCTGGGCGTAGGCGAGGTGGCTGATCCGGGCCTCCTGGACCTGAACGCCCGCCTGCGCCAGGCGCTCCTGGATCTCCGCGCAGAGCTGCTCGGCGACGACCGCAGTCGACCCGCGCAGCGAGGTCTCCCCTTCACCGTGAGCATCGTAGGAGTAGCGCGTGCTCAGGTTGCGCAGCGCCGATTCGCTCTGGACGTGGACGAAGTTCTCGTAATTGTCGACCTGGAAGACGGCCTCGGCCGTGTCGACCACCCGCCAGACGACGACCGCGGCGATCTCGATCGGGTTGCCGTCGTGGTCGTTCACCTTGAGGCGCTGGGTCTCGAAGTTGCGCACGCGCAGCGAGACGGCCCGCTTCGAGTAGAAGGGGTTCGCCCAGCGCAGCCCGGGGGTGCGAGCCGTGCCGCGGTACGAACCGAACAGCGTCAGCACCCGGCCCTGGTTGGGCTCGACCATGAAGAAGCCGAGAAGCAGGACGAAAACCACCAGACCGAAGACGAGCCAGCCCACCGCGATGCCCGCCTCGTGGGCGCGACCGGCCATCACGAGCCCCCAGACGGCGACCGCCTCGGCAGCCAGGAGCAGGGGGAGCATGGCGAGTCCATTCGCGGCTTCGATTGACTTCTCACGCAGCATTGGGTCCTCCTTTCACGGGCGTATGATATCACTACGCTAGCGAAACGCAAGTACCCCCCCTCGTCGGCTCTCCTTCCCTCGGGGCTCCCGTGCTACCTTGACGGCGGACCCTGGGGAGGGTGCCCCGCCCTTCCGATTTTGCGGAGAGCTGCCATGCCGATCGCCTCGGTCAATCCGGCCACCGGCGAGACGTTCGCCACCTTTTCACCGCACACTGCCGAGGAGGTGGAGGGCTGCCTGGCGCGGGCCGCCGCCGCCTTCCGGACCTGGCGGGCTCGCCCCGTCGTCGAGCGGACCGCCGTCGTCGCGGCGGCCGCCGAAGTCCTCGCCGCCGAGCGGGAGCGGCTTGCGCGTCTGATGACGCTCGAGATGGGCAAACCGATCGCCGCCTCGCTCGCCGAGGTCGACAAGTGCGCCCTCGCCTGCCGCTACTACGCGAACCAGGGCGCGCAGATGATCGCCCCCGAGGCTGCCGAGAGCGACGGGCGGCGCGCGTTCGTTCGGTTCGACCCGCTCGGCCCGGTTCTGGCCGTGATGCCTTGGAACTTCCCGCTCTGGCAGGTCTTCCGCTTCGCCGCTCCGGCGCTGGTCGCCGGCAATGTCGGCCTGCTCAAACACGCCTCGAACGTGCCTCAAGCGGCGCTCGCCATCGAGGAGGTCTTCCGCCGCGCCGGCGCCCCCGAGGGTGTCTTCCAGACGCTGCTCATCGAAGCGTCGCGTGTCGCCCCGCTGATGGCCGATCCGCGTGTCGTTGCCGCCACGTTGACCGGCAGCGAGCCGGCAGGAGCGAGCCTCGCCCAGGCGGCTGGCCGCGCGCTGAAGAAGGTCGTCCTCGAGCTCGGCGGCAGCGACCCGTTCCTCGTCCTGCCGAGCGCCGACCTCGATCGGGCGGTGAGCACGGCGGTGGCCGCCCGAGTGATCAACAACGGCCAGTCCTGCATCGCCGCGAAGCGGTTCATCGTCCATCGCGCTGTCAGTGCGAGCTTCACCGAGCGCTTTCGAGCGCAGATGGCCGCCTTGAAGGTCGGCGACCCGCTGGACCCGTCCACCGACGTCGGCCCGCTCGCCACCCCGGCGATTCTCGAGGAGCTCGACGATCAGGTTCGTCGCACCGTCGCGGCGGGCTCCCGCCTGGAGCTCGGGGGACGACGCCTCGAACGTCCCGGGAACTTCTATGCGCCGACGGTGCTCACCGACGTTCCGCGCGACAGCGCGGCGGCACGCGAAGAGCTGTTCGGTCCGGTGGCACCGATCCTCGTCGTCGACTCTCTCGACGAGGCGATCGAGCTCGCCAATGGCACGGAGTTCGGCCTCGGAGCCGCGGCGTTCACCCGCGACCCGGCGGAACAGGAGCGCCTGGCCGTCGAGATCGAGGCCGGCTCGGTCTTTCTGAACGGCATGGTGAAGAGCGACCCGCGGCTCCCGTTCGGTGGCATCAAGCGCTCGGGCTTCGGCCGCGAGCTGGCCACCTGGGGGCTGCGCGAGTTCGTGAACGTGAAGACGGTCTGGATGGGCTGAGCCTCCGGAGGCTCGCGTCGCAACGCGAACCCGCCGGAGGCTCTCCTCACCGTCGAGGGACCCGCCCGCCTGCCGCTGGCGTCAGTGCGCGAGATCGTCGAGGACGATCCCGAGATTCGTTGCGCCAGCCGCCCGGCAACGATCCATGAACTGCATGACGCGTTCGTACTGAATCTTGCCGTCGGCGGCGAAGAACACCAGCTTCGACTCGCGGCCCTTCGTCAGCTCGCGGACCCGCCGGTCGAACTCGGACTCCGAGACGACGTCCTTGTTGATGTAGATGCGACCGTCGTCGTCGAGCCGCAGGATGAGCTGATCGGTCGCCGGGGTCGGCACCTGCGTCTTGACCTCGGGCGGCACCGTCGCCGTGTAGCCCATCTGCATCAACGGCGTGACCACCATGAAGATGATCAGCAGCACGAGCACGACATCGACGAGCGGCGTCACGTTGATCTCGGCCTTGACGCCGCCGCCACCACCTACGCTCATGCCCATGGCGTGGCTCCTTTCGTGCGGAGGGAGGAACGGCTCACGAATGACCTCCCGCGCCGCTCTTGTCCTCCTTGAGGGTGACGAGGCCCACGCCGGTGAAACCGACCTTGTTGAGCTGCTTCATCACCTTCTGGACATCCTTGTACTGGAGGCGCTTGTCGCCTTTGATCACCAGGTTCTTCTCCGGCGTGAGGCGGTACATCTCGGCGAACGTGGCCTCGAGCTGGTCGTTGGGGATCCAGTCCTTGCCGATGAACACCTTGCCGTCGCTCTTGACGGCGATGTCCACCTGCTTGGCGCCTTCCGGCATCTTCTCCGGCTCGGTGGTCGTCGGCAGAGCGACGTCCACGCCCTTCTGCAGCATGGGTGTGACCACCATGAAGATGATCAGCAGCACCAGGCAGACGTCGACGAGCGGCGTGACGTTGATGTCGGACTTGACCGCCGCCTCTCCGGATCCGGGCTTCGAGCTAGCGACTCCCATTGACATTGGAGGAACCCTTCTTGATGAAGAAGTCGATCAGCTCCGAGCCGGAGTTGGTCATCTCGATCTGGATCCGCTCGAGGGTGTTCGTGAAGTAGTTGAACATCCAGGCGGCCGGAATGGCCACGAACAGACCGAGGGCGGTGGTAACGAGGGCTTCGGCGATACCGGCCGAAACCGCGCCGATGCCGCCCGAACCGGTCATCGCCATGCCGCGGAAGGCGTTGATGATGCCGATGACGGTGCCGAAGAGGCCGATGAACGGAGCCGTGGTGGCGATGGTCGCCAGGCCCGGGACGCCCTTGCGGAAGTCGGCGAAGGTGACGAGAGCCTCACGCTCGATGGCGCGCTTGGCCGACTCGATGACGTCGTTGCCCGAGCGCCGATTCGTCGTCGTGTCGAGCTGGAACTCGATGAGCGCCGCCCGGGTGACGCGCGCCAGGTGGCTCGCCTGATGGTGCTTGCGCGAGGTGTCGAGCAGCTCCTGGATGCGGTCCTGACCGATCAGCTGCGTGGCGATCTTGGCGAAGGCGAGCGACTGCTGCTTGGCCTTCTTGTAGAAGAGGAGCCGCTCGATCGCGACGTACAACGACCAGACGGAAAGGCAGATCAACGCGATGACGACCCCCTTCGCGATGGGCGTCATCGACTGCCACAGTGCCAGCGGACCCATATCCATATCGTTTCTCCTTGGGGCGGTTCGAGCTCTTACTGGAGCTTGAAGTTGACGGTGAGGTTGAAGTAGACGGAGACGGGCCGGCCGTTGAGCGTCGCCGGCTTGAAGCGCCACATCTTGACGGCATCGGCGGCCGCCTGGTCGAGGCCCATGGGAAGACCCTTGAGCACCCGCACGTTGGTCACGCTACCGCTCTTGTCGATGATCGCTTCGACGATTACGACGCCCTGGATCCGGGCCTTGCGCGCGATCTCGGTATAGGCGGGGGGCACCCGCTGGATCGCCACCGGCGGCTCGACCGAACCCTGGACGTAGAGAATCTCTTCTTCCTTCTTTTCGGGCATCTGGCCGCCGAGCACGCCACCCGGAGGGCCGCCGACGATGCCGCCGAGGACGCCACCTTCGACGCCGCCCTCGACACCGCCTTCGACGCCACCGTCCATGCCGGTGTCAGGTCCGGCCTTCGGCGCTTCGGCGGGGATCTCGACCGGCTGGACCGGCGTCGTGACCGCCACCTTCGGCGCTTCCACGACGGCTACCTTCTTCGGCGGCGGCGGAGGAGGAGGCGGCGGGGGCGGCGGGGACATCGCCTGGACGAAGGAAACCTGGACTGGCGGCTCGTCGACGAGCTCGATCGTCCAGTACTGCGCGACGACCGTGCCGGCCAGCACCAGGGCGTGGACGGCGACGGCCACCGGCACGAAGAGCAGACGGCTCTTCGGCTGCGGCTTCTTCTGCGATTCGATGAGCGCGTTCTCGAACATCGTGGGTCGCTCCTCTCGCTCAGGAACCGGCCGGCTTCGCAGCCGCGGCCTTCTGGCGCTCGCGAATGGCCTTCGCCCGATCGAGCCACTCCTGCGCCTTGGTGTAGTAGTCCTGGGCGACGTAGGGATCGGTCTCGAGCTTGGCCTTCTCGCGGTACAAGAGATTGATGTAGACCATCGTCTGGAAATCTTCCGGCTTGATGCGATCGGCCGTGGTCAGGGCGGTCATCCCGAGCTCGACCATCTTGGCCCGCGCCTCGAGCGAGAGCGTGGGGTCACGATAGGACTTGCTCCAGCAGTTCACGCCCACCGTGTAGAGCCGTTCCGGATCGGGCTTGGCGCCACCCGACTTGATCACGTGATCATAGGCGGCCTCGATCCGGTCGGCGCGCAACAGGATGCTGAAGATCTGCCCGTCGATCTCGTTCTTGATCTCCGGCTTCGCCGTCGCCTTCGCCTTCAGCTTCGCGATGGCGTCGTCCCACTTCTGCATGTTGACGAGCGTGGTGATGATGTACTCGTCGGTCTTCGGATCGTCCGGGAAGGCCAGCTTGTACTTCTCGAACGCATCCATCGAGGTCTTGGCCCAGGCCAGATTCGACTTCGACTCGTCTCCGGGCTTGTAGAGCACCATCGAGGCGAGACCGACCGAGCGCCAGATCTGGCGGGCCTCCGGGTCCAGCTTGAGACCGGCCTGGTACTCGTTGACCGCGGCCTCGTACTTTTCGGCGCGGTAGAACTGGTTGCCTTCTTTGAAGTGGGTTCGCGCCTTGAACTTCTGGCAGCCCGCCAGGGTCGGGGCGAGAAGCAGCGTCGCGAGGAGGAACGGAACGGCTCTGGTTCGCATGGGTTCGTGGCCTCGCCGCAGTGGGGCGGCAGACTGGTGCGAGCGGATTGCGCGACCGGCCTCGGGCACCGGGAACGACGGCCCGGCGCCCGACGGCGCGCCAGGCGCCAGAGTGCGCGCCCGAGGGGCCGCCGGCGGCCGGCGGCAGGAGCCGCTCGCAAGTTGGAGCGATGAGAACGATGCTGCGGGATCGGGGACGCGGCGCGAAAAGGCTGGCATGGGTCGTCGGTCCTCGTCGCCGCGCGCTACCGGGCCGGGCTCGCCCCGCGAGTCGCCGCTCCGCCGACGACCCGGCCCCGGCTCCCCGCCTGGGCTGAGACGACCGGCACGGCGCCGCGTTCTGCCGCGGACCCGACGGAGACGACGGCTGCCCAACCCGGAGCCGCCCCCCTACCCTGGCGGCGCAGCTCCTGCCAGCCCGCACGCCGGGCGACCTGAGCGGTGATCCCGTGACGGCACGGGTGGTGCGAGCGGGTCATAGGAAAATGGGCGGCGACCGAGGTCTTTCGACCGGAAACAGCGGCTTACTCTAGGCTTTCCGGGCCTATTGTCAAGTGCCGAGGCAGCCGCCAACCCCGCACCGGGCCGCCCTTGCCACCCTCTCGGGCGGGCCGCAGCGGTCCCCTGGATATTACCTCGCGAAGGGCATGGCAGAATAGGCGGGCATAGCCGTTCCCGCCTGTCTGTCGCCGATGCGGAGGAGGAAGTGATCCCATGATTCGTGCCCTGCTGCGCTCGGGCCCCCTGCTGCTTGCCAGTGCGTCCGCCGCCCTGGCGAGCGACGCAGCCCCCGCCACCGAGTCCGCCGCTCACGCGCCGGCCTCCGATTTCACCTCGATGCTCTTCGTCTTCCTGCTCGCGACCTTCATCGGCATGGGCGTCATCACCCGGGTCTCCCGGCTGCTGCACACCCCGCTGATGTCCCTGACCAACGCCATCTCGGCCATCGCGGTGGTCGGCGCCATCGTGCTCTCCGGCGGTGCGGAGTACCCGCTGCCGATCCGCATCCTCGGCGCGATCGCCCTCTTCGCCTCGATGACCAACATCGTCAGCGGCTTCCTGATCACCGACCGCATGCTGAAGATGTTCAAGACGCGCGAGGCCAAGAAGCCATGAGCGCCTTCTTCGCGCAGTTCGCCTACCTCGCCGGCGCCGCCCTCTTCATCTTCTCGCTGCACTGGATGAACGACCCGAAGACGGCCCGCAAGGGCGTCTTCGCCGGCGTCGCGGGGATGACGCTCGCCATTCTCGGCACCCTGTTGCGACCCGACATCGTCCACTGGGAGTGGCTGGCGATCGCCGCCGCCCTCGGCGCGATCGTCGGCTGGCCGCTGTCGCGCGTGCCGCTCACCGCGGTACCGCAGCGGACGGCGCTTTCCCACGCCTTCGGCGGCCTCGCCGCCGGCCTCGTCGGCACGGCGAAGTTCTACTACTGGCTGGGCGAGGGCGGCGCGGAGCTGACCAAGTTCCGGATGACCGCCATCATCCTCGAGATCCTCCTCGGCTACCTGACCTTCACCGGCTCGCTGATGGCCGCCGGCAAGCTCCAGGAGCTGCGCTGGATCCCGCAGCGCCCGGTGACCTATCCGCTGCAGAACCTGAGCAACCTGCTGATCCTCGCCGCCGGCGTCGCCTGCGGCGGTCTGCTGGTGTGGAACCCGGCGCAGTACGGCTATCTGTTCCCGGTCGTCATCGCCGTGGCGCTCGCCTTCGGCGTCCTGCTGATCATCCCGATCGGCGGCGCCGACATGCCGACAGTGATCTCGCTGCTCAACTCCTACGCCGGCCTCGCCGCCGTGGCGATGGGCTTCGTTCTCGACAACAAGCTCCTGGTGGTCGCCGGCGCTCTCGACGGCTCCTCGGGCCTGATCCTGTCGATCATCATGTGCAAGGCGATGAACCGCTCCTTCACCAACGTCCTCTTCGGCGCCTTCGGCCAGGTGCAGGCGGCCGGTGCCGCCGGCGAGCAGAAGACGGCCAAGAAGGAGACGCCCGAGGGTGCCGCCCAGGTGATGGAACAGGCGCAGCTGGTGGTGATCGTCCCCGGCTACGGCATGGCGGTCGCCCAGGCCCAGCACCGCGTGCGCGAGCTCTTCGACCAGCTCACCAAGCGTGGCGTCGACGTGCGCTTCGCCATCCACCCGGTGGCCGGCCGCATGCCCGGGCACATGAACGTCCTGCTCGCCGAGGCCGATATCCCGTACGAGAAGCTCGTCGAGATGGACGACATCAACCACGACATGGCACAGGCCGACGTCGTGCTGGTGATCGGCGCCAACGACGTGGTCAACCCGGCGGCGCGGCACGACAAGTCGAGCCCGATCTTCGGCATGCCGATCATCGACGCCGACAAGGCGCGCACCTGCTTCGCCATCAAGCGGTCGATGAACCCCGGCTTCGCCGGCATCGAGAACGAGCTGTACTTCGCCCCCAACACCTACATGCTCTTCGGCGATGCCAAGGCGGTGGTCAGCGAGATCGTCAAGGCGCTGGCCGGCGAGGGCGGCGGGCACTGAGACGGTCGCACCGTCGCACGACGAAAAAGGCCGGGCCCGTGGGCCCGGCCTTTTTTCTTGCGCTGCACTCGTGGCGGCGCGGGGTCCCGCTCAGAAGCTCCAGGCCAGCCGCACGCCGAGCCAGAAGAGCCCGTCCTTCGGCGTTTCGCCGACCAGATCGCGAGGGTTGAACCCCTCCGGATCGTCGACCCAGGTGTAATTCAGGGACGGCGTGAAGGCGAACGAGCCCGAGGTCCAGGTGAGCGGCAACGTCGCGGTGACGTTCGTCAGGCGATCGGCCACGCCGTACTGATTGCTCCAGCCCGCGAGCACCTTCGGCTCGGTCGACAGCGTGTCCCCCTCGAACGGCAGCGAGAAGCCGAACTCGACGTAGTCGCCCTTGATGTTGTCGTCGAGGCCGCGGTAGTACTCGACGAGCGTCTTGAAATGCTCGCTCGCCTTCCAATACGCGTAGAGGTTGGCCTCGAGGTCCGAGGTGTCACCGTAGGCGAAATCGCGCGTCCAGGTCGACTCGTAGCGGTAGTAGTAGAGCGCCCCGCCGACCGTCCAGGCCCCGCCCGCGAGCTCGGTCTCGTAGCCCAGCGTCGCATCGACCTCGTCGAAGTCGGTCTTGTCGTCCCCGAGCGACGCGTCGTTCTTGAGGCCGCCGATCACGCCGACGTTCATCCACAGTCCGGGCGCCGCCGACGGCGAGTAGTTGAGATAGACCAGCAACGACGGGTCGCCGTGCGACAGGTCGTAGCCGCGCCAGATGTAGCGGCTCACGCCGTCGACGGTCAGCTCGAACTCCGGCTCGTCGCCGGCCCACACGGCACCGGCCGGCAGGACGAGGGTCGCCAGCAGCAGGATCTTCAGCAGCTTCTTCATGGTCTCCTCCGGCGCCTCACTGCGCCTTGATCTCGGTCCACAGCTCGTCGAGAAGCGTCGTCGTGTCGCCCAGGTCCTCGATGAGCTCGCAGCGTGCCACGACCTCGTCCGGCGGGTAGATCGCCGGATCGGCGAGGATCTCGGGGCGGATGAACTGCCGGGCCGCCAGGTTCGCGCTCGCGTAGCTCGTGCCGTTGACCAGGCGCGCACCGATCTCCGGCTGGAGCAGGAAGTCGATGAATTCGTAGGCCACGTCGACGTGGCGAGACGCGGCGGGGATCGCCATGCTGTCGAGCCACAGCGTCCCGCCCTCCTTCGGCACCACGTAGGCGAGCCGCTCGGGGGCGCTGCGCGCCGCCTCGGCGAGCTGACCGTTGTAACCGTGAGCGAGGTCGACATCGCCCGAGGCGAGGATGTTGGAGAAGTCGCCGCTGTTGTAGGTGCGTATCAGCCGCTTCTGCTCGCGCAGCATCGCCGCCGCCTGCCGCAGCACCGCCGGGTCCTTCTCGTTGAGCGACCGACCCATCCGCTTGAGCGCCGCGGCGAAGCACTCGCGCATGTCGTCGAGCATCAGGATGCGCCCCTTGTGCTTGGGGTCGAACACCGCGGCCCAGCTGTCGACCGCGCCGACCGCCGTCTTGTTGAAGCCGATCCCGGTCGTGCCCCAGAAATACGGGACCGTGTGGGCGTTGTGCGGATCGAACGGCTTGTCGAGGAATCGCGGGTCGAGGTTCGACCAGTGCGTCAGACGGGCACGATCGAGCTCGCGGATCAGCTTCTCCTCGGCCAGGATCTTGACCATGTAGTCCGACGGCACCACGAGGTCGTAGTCGGCCACCCCGGACTTGAGCTTGGCGAGCAGCGCCTCGTTCGAGTCGTAGAGATCGACGCTCACCTTCGTGCCGGTCCGCTTGGCGAAGTCGTCGATGACGTCCTGCGGCAGGTAGGCCGACCAGATGAAGACGTTGAGCTTCTTTTCCGGCGGCGCGGGAGCCTTGGCCTCGCGGTCGCAGCCGGCGGCCAGGGCCGCCGCGAACAGCGTGGCGGCGAGAACGGCGGTCGAACGGCGGATCATTTCTTCCCTCCTTCGAGCGGACGCTGCTGCAGCCGCTGAGCGGCGACGATGAAGACGACGGTGACGAGCAAGAGCAGGGTCGAGACGGCGTTGACCTCCGGGGTGACACCGACCTTGAGCATCGAGTAGATCTGCAGCGGCAGGGTCGTGGCACCGACGCCGGCGACGAACGAGGTGACCACGTAGTCGTCGATCGAGATTGTGAAGACGAGCAGCGCCCCGGCGACGATCCCCGGCAGGATCAGCGGCAGCGTGACGCGACGGAAGGTCTCGAGCGGCGTCGCCCCCAGGTCGAGGGCGGCCTCTTCGAGCTCGCGGTCGAAACCGGCCAGGCGGGCGCGCACCACGATCGCCACGTAGGAGACCGAAAAGACGACGTGGGCGACGACGACCGTCCAGATCGACAGGCGCAGGTTGACCACGCCGAAGAAGGTGACCAGTGCCGCGCCGAGGACGATCTCCGGGATGATGATCGGCAGGTAGAGCGTCGCCTGGGTGGCGCCACGCCCGCGGAACTCGTGCCGGGCAAGCGCCAGCGCGACCAGGGTGCCGACCACCGTGGCGATCGCCGTGGTCAGGCAGGCCACCAGCAGGCTGTTCTGCACCGAGCGCAGCACCTGCTCGTTGTGCGCCAGCCGCACGTACCAGTCGAGGGTGAAGCCTTGCCAGACCGCCGTCTGGCGCGCGCGATTGAAGGAAAAGACCACCAGCACGACGATCGGCAGGTAGAGGAAGAGATAGACCGCCCAGGCGTGAACGGCCAGCAGGCGGCGCTCCCAGCCGAAGGGCTGGGCGCGCGGCACCGGTGCCGGGCGCCCGACGAGACGCTCCGGCAGCTCGGCCGTGGCACCCGCCGGCGCTTCGGCGCTCACAGCAGGACCTCCTGCCCACGGCGCCGGGTGTAGAGGGCGTAGGCGAAGAGCAGCAAGAGGACGACCGCCGTCAGCTCGAAGGCGAGTGCGGCACCGAACGGCTGGTTGCGGGCGATCGAGAACTGGTTCTGGATCAGGTTGCCGAGCAGGATCGTGCGGGCGCCGCCGAGCAGGTCGGAGACGACGAACTGACCGAGCGACGGGATGAAGACCAGCACCACGCCGGCGACGATTCCGGGCATCGTCATCGGCACGGTGACCCGGACGAAGGTGCTGGCGTGCCCGGCGCCGAGGTCGGTCGACGCTTCGAGCAGCGTCAGGTCGAGCTTCTCGAGCGAGGCGTAGAGCGGCAGGATCATGAACGGCAGCTCGCCGTAGACCAGGCCGATCAGCACGGCGAAGTTGCCGTAGAGCAGATCGAGCGGCCGGTCGACGAGCCCGCCGCCGACGAGCAGCGTGTTGACCAGGCCCTCGGTACGCAGGATCAGCATCCAGGCGTAGGTGCGGATCAGGAAGCTGGTCCAGAACGGGATCACCACCAGACCGAGCAGCAGGTTCTTGCGCCGCGGCGGCGCCAGGACGGCGATGTAGTAGGCGACCGGATAGCTGACCACCAGGCAGAGCAGCGTGGTGACCACCGCCATCCAGAGCGAGCGCCAGCCGATCGCCAGGTAGATCGGTTCGAGCGAGTGGGCGTAGTTGCCGAGAAAGGCGCCGCTCGCCACGTAATGCCCGAGGTCGTCGATCGGCGCGAGGCCGCCGTAGGTCGCGCGCTGACCGAAGCTGACGACGAGGATCAGCCCCAGCGGAACGAGGAAGAAGAGCCCGAGCGTCGCCCAGGTGGGCAGCGCCAGCAGGTAGGCGAAGGGGCTCGGCCGCCGCTCGCTTCCGGCCACGCTCAGCTCCCCGCAGCCGGCAGCAGGACGGCGTGGCGCGGATCCCAGCAGAGGAAGGCGCGACTGCCGGGCTCGAACTGCGACCGCTCCTCGAACGGCCGTTCGTTCTGCTCGTAGATCACGTAGCTCTCGCCGCGCCCGTCACGCACCAGCCAGACGGTGCTCACTCCCTGATAGAGGCGCTCCTGGACCGTCACCGGCAGCGAGGGCAGGCCGCGCGACGTCTGATCTTCGGCGCGCAGGTCGAGCTTCTCGGGTCGCACGACGAAGCGCACTTCGTCGTGTGGGCGCGTCCCTCCGGCGGGCATCTTGAAATCGACCCCCGGCAGGAGCGACAGCGAGAGCAGCCCTTCGGCGAGCCCGCGCACGCTGGCGGTGAAGAAGTTGCTCGCCCCCATGAACTCGGCCACGAATTCGGTGCGCGGGTACTCGAAGAGCTTCGGGGAGGCGTCGAGCTGTTCGATCCGTCCGCGGTTCATCACCGCGATCCGGTCGCTCATCGCCAGCGCCTCCTCTTGATCGTGAGTGACGAAGAGAAAGGTGATGCCGAGCCGCCGTTGCAGGCTCTTGAGCTCGACCTGGACCTCCTTGCGCAGCTTCTGGTCGAGCGCGCCGAGCGGCTCGTCGAGCAGCAACACCGCGGGCTCCGGGGCGAGCGCGCGTGCGAGCGCCACGCGCTGCCGCTGGCCGCCAGAAAGCTGTTCGGGATAGCGGCGATCGAACCCCTCGAGCCGCACCAGAGCGAGACACTCCTCGACCTTGCGCCGCCGGGCGGCCCGGTCGAGGTTCTTGTAGCGGAGCCCGAAGGCGACGTTCTCTTCCACCGTCAGGTGCGGAAAGAGGGCGTAGTGCTGGAAAACCAGGTTCACCGGCCGCCGGTAGGGCGGCACCATCGTCACGTCGACGCCGCGGATGCGCACCGTGCCGGTCGTCGGCAGCTCGAAGCCGCCGATCATTCGCAGGAGGGTGGTCTTGCCGCAGCCGCTCGGACCGAGGAGGCCGAAGAACTCGCCGCTGTGGATGGCGAGCGAGACGTCGTCGACCGCGACGAAATCGCCGAAGCGCTTCGAGACCCGTTCGATCTCGACGGTCGGCGCGGCCGTGCCCGGTGCTTCCACCTAGGAAGGGGCTCCTCGCCCGGGGACACACGAGGACGACAGGAGGGTCAGCGACGCTTCGCCCATGAGCCCGCCGATTCTCGCACATCGTCGCCGGGCCACGACGCACCTCGTGGGATGATCCCCCCGTGCTGCTCACCTCGGCCGACTCGCTGGCGATCGTCCTCGTCCGACCCAAGGAGGAGGGCAATGTCGGCGCGGCGGCGCGGGCCATGGCCAACACCGGCTTCTCCCGCCTGCTCCTCGTCGAGCCCGCCCCGCCGCTCGGCGCGACCGCTCGGGCCTTTGCCGTCGGGGCCGGCGCGATCCTCGACCGCGTCGAGCGCCACCCCGACCTGGCGAGCGCGCTCGCCCCCTTCCGCCGGGTGGCGGCGACGAGCTCGGGGCGCGACCGCGCCATGGCGGTTCCGGCGGTCACCGCACGCGAGCTCCCGTCGCGGCTCGCCGCCGATCCACCGGGCACACCGACGGCGCTGGTCTTCGGCCCCGAACGCTCCGGGCTCACCGCCGACGAGCTGGCGCTCGCATCCCTTCTCGTCTCCATTCCGTGCGCCCCGGCGCAGCCGACCCTCAACCTTGCCCAGACCGTGCTGTTGCTCTGCTACGAGCTGTGGACCGCGACGAGCGGCTCGCTCGCCGCCAGCGGAGAACCGCCGGCGCCGCACGGCGAGGTCGACGGCCTGCTCGCCCAACTCGCCGCTCTGGCCCATGCGAGCGGCTTCGCCCGGGATGACAGCTACCCGATCGTCGAGCGCGATCTGCGCAATCTTCTCGCCCGGGCGGGGGCGACCTCGCGCGAGGTCCGCATCCTTCGCGGTCTCGTTCGCCGGACCGCCCGGACGCTCGAACGTCAGGGTCGCGCCAAGCCGGGCGAAGGACCGCCTTCGACGAGGCCACGGCCGGCCGCCGGGACGGGTGAGACCGGGTGATAGACTCCCCGGCCTTGGCAGCCCGGGCAGGCCTCCCGCCGCCGCGGGCGCGACCTCCGACCTCCCTGCGAGTCTCTTGCGACCGATGATCCGCCCCGCCCGACCGCTCCAGCTCGTCTTTGATCCGACAGCGGAGATCTTCGCCACCGACAGCTCGGGCAGCTTCGCCTTCACGCTGACCCTCAACGGATCGCCCTCCGTCGACACCGAGCCGTACGACGAGGTCCGCTTCGTCTTCTCCGTCTGGCACCCCGCCGGCGGCAAGTCGATCGACCTCGATCGCGCCTACCTCGAGCTGCAGGGATCGTTCGACCCGGAAGAGGACCACTGGACCAAGCTCGCCGAGATCGAGCCGGTGGTGGCCCCCTATGGAGCCGGCGACACCTTCGACGGCTGGATCGTGCTGCCCGTGATGGCCTCGCGCAGTGCCTACGCCCTGGTCGGCAACGGCTTCGAGCCGCGCAGCCGCCTGCAGGTGCGGGCCAGCGCCTATCTCGTCTCCTGACGGCGAGCGCCTCCGCCCGGACGCCGAGCGAGCTCGCGCCGATCGCCGCCGCAACGCACCAAGGAGCGCCCCATGAAGCACCTCGAGCTGCTTTCCCGCCTCGCCCAGCCGGCGGAGGGCAAGATCGTCCTGCTCGTCCTCGACGGCGTCGGCGACCTGCGCAACGCCGACCAGCCCCAGACCGCCCTCGAGGCGGCTCGCACCCCGAACCTCGACGCGCTCGCTGCCGGCGGCTCGCTCGGCAGGATCGTCCCGGTCGCCACAGGCGTTACCCCCGGTAGCGGCCCCGGCCACCTCGCGCTCTTCGGCTACGATCCGAACAGTCCCGAAGGGGACATCGGCCGCGGCATCCTCGAGGCGCTCGGCCTCGGCCTCGAGCTCCGGCGCGGCGACGTCGCGGCGCGCGGCAACTACGCCACCGCCGACGCCACCGGCCGCCTCACCGACCGGCGGGCCGGACGAATCCCCAGCGAGGAGTGCCGGCGCGTCACCGCCAAGGCCGCCGCGGCGCTCGCCGGACTTCCCGGCGCCGAGGTGACGCTGGTCCCCGGCGAGGCACACCGGTTCGTCATGCTGCTGCGCGGCGAAGGGCTGTCGCCGGCGCTTGCCGACACCGACCCGCAGGCGCTCGGCGTGCCGCCGCTCGCGCCCCGGGCGCTCACGCCCGAAGCCGAGCGCACGGCCGAGCTCGTCGCCGCGGCGATCGCTCGCATCGAAGGCGCCATCGCCGACGAACCGAAGGCCAACCGGGCACTGCTGCGCGGCTTCTCCCAGCTTCCTCACCTGCCGCCCATGGGCGAGCTCTACCAGATGCGCCTCGGCGCCTTCGCCGGCTATCCGCTCTACCGCGGCGTCGCCTCGGCCTGCGGCATGGAGGTGGTCCCCTGCGGCAAGCGGATCGGCGAGATCCTCGCCGTGGTGCGCGAGAACTGGGAGCGTTTCGACTTCTTCTTCCTGCACGTCAAACAGACCGATCAGGCGGGAGAGGACGGCAACCTGCCGGCGAAGATCGCGACGATCGAAGAGGTCGATGCCGCTCTGCCACAGCTTCTGGCCCTCGGGCCGGCGGTGATCGCGGTGACCGGCGACCACTCGACGCCGGCCCCGATGAAGGCGCACTCGTGGCACCCGGTGCCGCTCCTCGTCTCCGGCAAGCTCGCCTTCGTCGACGGCGCGACCCGCTTCGACGAGAGCTCGGCGATCGGCGGGCACCTCGGCACCTTCCCGTCGCGCGAGCTCGTCGGCCTGCTGCTCGCCCACGCCGGTCGCCTCGCCAAGTACGGCGCCTGATGCCGCTCGTCATCGACGAGTCGATCGCCATCGCCGCTCCGCCCGAGGCGGTCTGGCGCCTGCTCGAGGATCCGGCGAGCTGGAAAGCCTGGTGGCCGGCCTGCGTCGAGGCACGCACCGTCGACCGGCGGGCGATCCGCGACGGCTCCATCCTCGAGCTGGCGCTCCGTCCTTCCTGGATGACCTTGAAGTTCAAGCCGCGGGTTGAAGCGGCGACGCCGGGCAAGCACCTCATCTGGGTCGGCCAGGGTGGCGGCGTCACCGGCCGCCACGCCTTCTACCTCGACCGCCGCCCGGACGGGACGCTGGTTCGCCAGCAAGAGACATTCTCCGGCCCCGGCGTCCTCGTCATGCGCCTCCTCGGGCAGGTCGAGGCGACGCGGCGGATGTTCCGCGACAATCTCAAGGGGCTCAAGCGGCTCGCCGAGCGGGCCCTCTAGCGCCGCGTCTCGGCGATCCGGCGGGGAACGACTCGGTCCGCGCCGCCACCGTTCGGCGCGGACGCACGATCCGATGAGCCATCGCCCGCTCCGACTCGCCGTCATCCTGGCCCGCGGCCTCGGCACGCGATTGCGCGCCGCCGGCGCGGGCGAGGCGCTCGACGCGCGCCAGGAGCGGGTGGCGGCGCAGGGGCTCAAGGCGATGATGCCGTTCGCCCGGCCGTTCCTCGACTACCAGCTCTCGCGCCTCGCCGACGCCGGATTCCGCCGCGCCTGCCTGGTGATCGGGCCCGAGCACACGGCGGTGCGGGAGCACTACCGCCGCCATCCGACACGGCGTCTGGCTCTCGAATTCGCCGAGCAGGCGGAGCCGCACGGCACGGCCGACGCCGTGCTCGCCGCCGAGCGCATCTGCGGTGGTGACGAGTTCGCGGTGCTCAACGGCGACAATCTCTACCCGAGCGCGGCGCTCGACTCGCTGCAGGGCCTTGGCGGCAGCGGACTGGTCGCCTTCGAGCCCGCCGGCCTCGTGGCCGGGGGCAATATCCCGCCGTCGCGGCTTCGCGCCTTCGCGCTGGTGGCCGTCGATTCCTCCGGCACGCTCGCCGCGATCGTCGAGAAGCCCGACGAGGCGGCAGCCCGCGCCCTGGGGGACGACGCCCTGGTGAGCATGGGCTGCTGGCGTTTCGCACCGTCGATCTTCTCCGCCTGCCGCGCCGTCACACCCTCGCCGCGCGGCGAGCTCGAGCTGCCCGATGCCGTTCGGCTGGCGTCGGCCGCCGGCGTCCGCTTCGGCGTCGCCCGCTGCGCGGCACCGGTGCTCGACCTCGCCCGCCGCGAGGACGTGCCGGCGATCGCCGAGCGACTCGCCGCCGAGCGTGTCGACCCATGAGCGCTCCGGGTCACTCGCTGCCGTTCGACACGGCGCTGACGCGCGTTCTCGGCACGCTCACCGCGGCGGGAGCCTCGGCCGAGCGGTGCGCCTGGCGCGTGCCTGGCCGCCTCGAGGTTCTCGGCAAGCACACCGACTATGCCGGCGGCCGGAGCCTGCTCGCCGCAACCGAGCCCGCCCTCGTCGTCGCCGCCGCGCCGCGCGGCGATCGCCGGGTGCGCGTCACCGACGTCGGGCGCGACGCCGTCGTCGAGCTCGCGCTGGCGCCCGATCTCGCGATCGACCACGGCAGCTGGGGGCGCTATCCGACGAGCGTCGCGCGACGGCTCGCGCGCGACTTCCCCGACCTCGGCACCGGCGCCGAGATCGCCTTCGCCAGCAGCCTGCCGTCCGCCGCCGGCGTCAGCAGCTCGAGCGCTCTGGTGGTCGCGATGTTCACCGCGCTCGCCGCGGTCAACGACCTCGCCGCGCGCCCCGATTACCGCGACGCCCTTCCCGACGGCGCGTCGCTCGCCACCTATCTCGGGTCGATCGAGAGCGGCGCGGCGTACGGACCGTTCGCCGCCGACTTTGGCGTCGGCACGGCCGGCGGCAGCGAGGACCACACGGCGATCCTGCTCGGCCGACGCGGCGCGCTCGGTCGGTTCGCTTTCTGTCCCGTCCGACCCGAAGCCGCGGTTCCGCTTCCCGCGGGGCTCGCCTTCGTCGTCGCGGGGAGCGGCGTCCACGCCGCGAAGGCCTCCGGGGCACGCGACGCCTTCAACCGCCTCGCGTCGACCGCTGCCGCCCTCGTCGCTGTCTGGCGCCGCGCTACCGGAGGAGACGAGTCGACGCTCGGGGCGATTCTCGAGCTCCCGGGAGCTGCCGAACGGCTCGCCGGGCTCGTCCGCGCCAGCGCCGAGGCGGGGATCCCGCCGCCCGAGCTCCTCGCCCGGCTCGACCAGTTCGTGCTCGAGAGCGAGCACGCGGTCCCTGGCGCCGCTGCGGCGCTCGTCGACGGCGATCTCGGGAGGTTCGCCGCCTGGGTCGAGCGCTCGGTCGAGGCCGGGGTGCGCGGCCTCGGCAATCAGGTCCCGGAGACGCTGGCCCTCGTTGCCAGCGCCCGGCGTCTCGGGGCGATCGCCGCCTCGCCGTTCGGCGCCGGATTCGGCGGCAGCGTCTGGGCGCTGCTGCCGGCGGACGACGCCGCCTCCTTCGGCGAGACCTGGCTCGCCGACCACCGCGCGGCCTTCCCCGCCTGCGCCGCGCGCGCCGGCTTCTTTCTCACCGGCGCGGCCGACGGATTGAGCCCGCTGCTCGGAGTTGCGTGAGGAGGTCCCCATGTCGATGTCGATCGTCGTCGCCCTGCTCGTCGCCTTGGTCTCCCCGCTCGCCGCCGCCGAGACCGCACCCGCTATCCCCGAGGCGGGAGCCGCACAGTTGACGATCGACGCCGCTGGATCGATCACCCTGACCAACGAGGCCTTCACCGCGCACTGGCGCGAACGACCCGGCCTCCGCTTCACCGGCCTCACCGATCACTGGGGCGCGACGACGCTGCCCGCCACCGAGCCGTTCGTGCTGGTCTTCGCCGATGGCCGGCGGGCCGCCGCCTCGACCCTCGCGCGCCGCGGGCGAACGCGACGGATCGCGCTGCCGCCCCAGCCCGCCGCGTCGCGACGGGCCGAACGATCCGGCGGCGTCGCCGTCGAGGTGCGGCTCGCCGACCCGCCGAGCGGGCTCACGGTGACCTGGCGCGCCGTGCTGCGGGACGGCTCGCCGTATCTGCGCACCGAGCTCACGCTCGCAGCCACGCGGCACGACGTGGCGCTGGCCGAGGTGGTGCTCGTCGAGCTGCCCCAGAGCGGGTGGCGCATCGCCGGCAGTGTCGCCGGCTCGCCGGCGGTCGCCGGCAGCCGCTTCCTGTCGACCGAACATCCGATGGCCGAAACGGTCGCCGATGCGAACGGCGTGCGATCGCTTCTGCGGCGCAAGTTGCCGCTGCGCCGCGGCACCGCGGTGGCCTACAGCGCGGTCATCGGATTCGCGCCGCCCGGACAGCTCCGCCGCGGCCTGCTCGCCTATGTCGAGCGCGAACGAGCGCATCCCTACCGGCCGTTCCTGCACTACAACTCCTGGTACGACATCGGCTACTTCACCCCCTACACCGAGGACGACTGCCTGCGGACGATCCGCACCTGGGGCCGGGAGCTGGTCGAACGGCGCGGCGTGCCGCTCGCCTCGTTCCTCTTCGACGACGGTTGGGACGACACGTCGACGGTCTGGGAGTTCCACCGCGGCTTCCCGCGTGGCTTCGCCCCGCTGCGCGAGGAGGCGGCGCGGTTCGGGGCCGCACCGGGCGTCTGGCTCTCCCCCTGGGGCGGCTACGGCAAGCCGCGCGAGGCCCGCCTCGCCACGGGCAAGGCCCAGGGCTACGAGGTCGACGATCAGGGGTTCGCACTCTCCGGGCCACGCTACTTCGCCCGCTTCCGCTCCGTGGTGCTCGAGCTGCTCACCCGCTACGGCATCAACCAGTTCAAGCTCGACGGCACCGGAAGCCCCGACAAGTCGACGCCGGGAAGCGGCTTCGACAGTGACTTCGCGGCGGCGATCGCGCTCGTCGACGAGCTGCGCGTTGCCAAGCCCGACCTCTTCGTCAACCTGACGACGGGAACCTGGCCCTCGCCCTTCTGGCTGCGCACCGCCGATTCGATCTGGCGCGGCGGCTCCGACCACGAGCTCGCCGGCGTCGGCAGTGCCCGCCAGCGCTGGATCACCTACCGCGACGCCGACACTTACGGCGGGGTCGTGACCAAGGGGCCGCTCTTCCCGCTCACCTCGCTCATGCTGCACGGGGTGATCCACGCGCGCCACGCACAGGGACTCGCCGACGACCCGGGCGACGACTTCCGCGACGAGGTGCGCTCCTACTTCGGCAGCGGCACGCAGCTCCAGGAGCTCTACGTCAGCCCCGATCGACTCACCCCGGAGAACTGGGACGACCTCGCCGAGGCCGCGCGCTTCGCCCGGGAACGTGCCGACCTCCTGGTCGACACCCATTGGGTGGGCGGCGACCCGGCCCAGCTCGAGGTCTACGGCTGGGCGGCCTGGTCAGCGCGCCGGGCGGTGCTCACCCTGCGCAATCCCGCCGATCGGCCACAGCGCTTCAGCGTCGAGATCGAGCGACTCTTCGAGCTGCCGGCCGGTGCCCCGGCGAGCTACCTCGCCAGACGACCCTGGCGCGAGCAACGCGACCGCGAACCGATCGAGCTCAGCGCCGGGATGCCGCGCACCCTGAAGCTCGCACCGTTCGAGGTGCTGACGCTCGAGCTCGAGCCGCGCGCCGGGTCGGCAACCGTCGTCGCGCCCCCGCAGCCCGCGCCACCCGGCCCTCGCTCGGCCGATCGCCACCGGCTCGCCTGTCTCGGCGAGGCCTTGGCCGATCCGGGGACCCCGGACTGGTGTGAGCGCTTGGCGATGCGACTCGGTGCGGTCGCGGTCCGGTCGAGCCTGAGGCGTGGCGCGACGCTCGCCGATCTGGCAACCACCCCGGACCTCGCCTCGTTCGCTCCCGGGCGCGTGGTCGTTCTGCCAGGCCTCGGCGAGTTGGGGCACGGGGAATGGGACGACAGGCGAGACGGCTGGTCGCCGGCGCTGCGAGCGGTCCTCGAGCGCCTGCGAGAGCTGCCGGGAGCGCCGGAGCTCTTCGTCCTGCGCCCGGACCCCCTCCTCCTGCCGGCGGCGAGCGGGGCCCGCGCGACGATCGAAGGCGAGCTCGCGCCGCTCGCCGTGCAGGCCGGACGGGCCGCGGGGGCCACCGTCGTGGATCTGGCGTTCCTGCCCTCGGAGAACGGGGCGCCGGACGAGGTCGCCGAGCGCGTCACCGATTCCGCCTGGCTCGCGCTCTCCGACGCTCGCGCCCGCAAGGCGGCGTGGAAGGCGAAGGCCGACAACGAGGGTGGAGACTGGGCGGCGGCCGCGTTGGCCGTGGACGGCGACCCGGCCACGTACTGGATGACACAGCACTGGCGCGGCGGCCCTCGGCACCCGCATACCCTGGAGGTCGATCTCGGCGCCGAGCAGCGGATCGCCGCCGTCGTGCTGCTGCCGCCGCAGGACGGCACGATCACCGGGCGGATCCGCCAGCTCGAGCTCTTTACCCGTCGCGACGGGAGCGACGGGGACGACGGGCGGATCGAGCGCACCCTCTCCGATGGCCCGGACAGCCGCGGCGGCGCCCGCGCCGTGCGGATCGCTCTTCCCGCGACGGTCGTCGCCCGCTACCTGAAGCTCGTCGCCTGGTCGGAGGTCGCTGGAGGCCGCGGGACGGCGCTCGCGGAGGTCGACATCCTGCTCGCTCCCCCGGCGCCCTGAGCCGCCGAGGTCACCGCAGCGGCGCCCGGCGAGGACGGGGCGCGACTACATCGACCAGTTGATCTTGCCGCCCGCCTCGCTGGCAACCACCGTGACCGTGGCGCGCTGGCCGTCGCCGAATTCGGCGGTGCAGTCGAAGCGATCGCCCGGCCTGCCGGCCTGCCAGCGAGGCCCGCAGGAGACGCCGACGATGATCTCGCCCTGCCCCTCGAGCGACTGCCTCACCGCCTCTTCGGCGGGCTGCATGTCGAAGAGACCGGAGATCTTGGTCATCGTCCAGTCGACCTTGCCCTCACCGAGCTGCTTGACGTGCAAGGTCACGGTCCCGCCGCCCTCGGCGCGACCGGTGCAGTCGAACTCGTCGCCGGAAGAGATCTTGCGCGGCGTCGGTGGGCATTCGACGGCGCCGAGGACGAGCCCGGTCTTGAGCTTCACCCCGTCGCGCAGGTGGTTCTGCACCAGTTCCCACTTCAGCTCCTTGGAGCAGCCGGCGAGAGCAACCAGGGCGACCGGCAGGGCGAGGGCGAACGTGGCGCGGCGAAGCCGCGCGACAGCAGTCGTAGGGTGGTTCAAGGCGAGCCTCCAGGTTCGAGAAATGGTCGACACCACGTTCCTCAAGGGTACGCGAAAGCGCCTCGCCCCGAAAGCGGACGCCTCGTCCTCCGCCTGCCGGCCGTTCAGGCGGTGATTCGGGTGCCCGCGCGGCCGTCGACGGCGAGCTCGATCTCGTCCGGGCAGGTCACGACCGCGCAGGGGCCGCCGCGCTCGACGAAACGGCACGCCGCCTCGATCTTCGGCGCCATGCTGCCGCGGCCGAACTGCCCGGCGGCGAGGTGGTGCCGCGCCTCGCTCAGGGTGAGCGTCGCGAGCTCCCGCTGGGTCGGTTTGCCGAAGTCGAGGCAGACGCGCGGCACGCTCGTCGAAATCACCAACTGGTCGGCGCCGAGCTCGGCGGCGAGCAGCGACGACGCGAGGTCCTTGTCGATCACCGCCTCGATCCCGCGCAGATCGCCCGCGGCGTCGCGCACGACCGGGATGCCGCCCCCGCCCACGGCGGTGACGACGAAACCGCGTTCGAGCAGCGCGCGGATCGCCGCGATCTCGAGGATGGCGAGCGGTTCGGGGCTCGGCACCACGCGGCGCCAGCCGCGCCCGGCGTCTTCGGCGACGCTCCAGCCGCCGGCCGTCGAGCGGGCGCGGGCGGTGGCTTCGTCCATGAAGGAGCCGATCGGTTTGGACGGACGCGCGAGCTCGGGGCTCTGCGGGTCGACTTCGACCTGGGTGACGACGGAGACGGCGACGCGCGACAACCCGCGGCGGCGGAACTCGTTGGCCAGCGACTGCTGGATCATGTAGCCGATCGCTCCCTGCGTGTCGGCGTCGCAGGAGTCGAGCGGAACCTCGTGCAGCTCGTGACTGGCCAGCTCGGAGCGGCGCAGGATGAATCCCACCTGCGGCCCGTTGCCATGGGTGAGGACCACCCGTCGCCCGGCGGCGACGATCTGCGCGACGTGGTGGCAGGTCTCGCGGGTCAGGGCCCACTGATCGGGGACGGTGCGGTGGGCCTCGTCCCGGATCAGCGAGTTCCCTCCGATGGCGAGGACGACCAGGTCGCCCGGACCGCTTGCTGTCATGGGGAACCTCAGGGTTCAGCGGAAGCCGCGGCGCAACTCGCGGGTGAACGCCCCGTAGGCCTCGTCGCCGAAGAGCACCACGACGACCTGCGAGAGCTTCGTGCCGCCCTGCAGGTAGCGATGGACTTCGGTCAGCAGGATGCGGGCACAGCGTTCGATCGGGAAGCCGAAGACCCCGGTCGAGATCGCCGGAATGGCGATCGACTTCAGCCCGTGCCGGTCGGCGAGCGCCAGCGAGGCGCGAACCGCCGAGGCGAGCTTGCGGTCTTCGTCCCCCTCGCCCATGCGCGGACCGACGGCGTGGATGACGTGCTTGATCGGCATCTTCCCGGCCCCGGTGATGACCGCCGTGCCGACGGGCGTCCCGCCGATCCGGTTGCACTCCTCCTGGATCGCCGGACCACCCTTCTTCTTGATCACCCCGGCCACGCCGGTGCCGAGCTGCAGGTTCGCATTCGCCGGATTGACGATCGCATCCACCACCAATTCGGTGATGTCCCCCTCGAGAAGCTCGAGGGAGGTGCTGTTCATCTTGATCGTCAGCCGCTTTTCGGTGTTCGTTTCGGACTTCTCGGACATGGCCGTCGGAACTCCCGTCGCCGGGCGCCTCGCGCCCCCTTCGGTTCACGATGGAGTGCGGCGGTCGGCCGCGAGGACCTCGTGGGCGCATCATATCAAGACCCGGCGGGGAGGGGCCGCTACGGTAGACTGCCCCCGCCATGCTGCGCCTTTGGAAGCGTTCTCTCGCCTCGTCGCTCGCGGACCGGATCCGGGAACGGACCGACGCCGATCACCTCCCCGTGGTGGAGGTCCCCCCCCGCCGAGCCCTGGGTGACCTCGCCCTGCCGGCCGCCCTCCACCTCGCCAAGGCGCTCAAGCGCCCGCCGCGCCAACTGGCTGGCGAGCTCGCCGAGGGCTGGCAGCTCCCCGACGGAGTGCGCGAGCTGCGGGTGGAAGGGGCGGGCTACCTGAACGTCTTCCTCCAGCGGTCGCGGTTCGCCGCCTCGCTGCTCGACGCTCCGGTGGTCGGCGAGGTCGCACCCCCCGAGGCCGGCAAGGTCGTCGTCGAGCACACCAACATCAACCCGAACAAGGCGGCCCACATCGGCCACCTGCGCAACGCCGTGCTCGGCGACCTGCTCGCCCGGTCGCTTCGCGCCCTCGGGCACGATGTCGAGGTGCAGAATTATATCGACGATACCGGCGTCCAGCTCGCCGACGTGGTGGTCGGCTTCATGGACGTCCAGCCCACCTCGCTCGCCGACGTCAAGGCGATCGACGAGCCGTTCGACTACGTCTGCTGGGACCTCTACGCCAGGGTCGGCAAGTGGTACGCCGAGGACCCGACGCGCGACCGCCTGCGCCGCGAGACCCTCCACGCGCTCGAGCTCGGCGAGGGCGAGCGGGCGCAGATGGGCCGCCTGATCGCCCGGCGGATCGTCCGGCGGCACCTGACGACGATGGCGCGACTGGGAATCGGCTACGACCTGCTGACCCACGAAAGCGACATCCTTTCGCTCCACTTCTTCGACACCGCCTTCGAGCTGCTCAAGGCCTCCGGCGCGGTCCGCCTCGAAGCCGACGGCAAGAACGCCGGTTGCTGGGTGATGCCGCTCGCCGACTCCGAGGAGTTCGCCGGGCTCGAGGATCCAGACAAGGTGATCGTCCGCTCCGACGGCACGGTGACCTACGTCGGCAAGGACATCGCCTACCAGCTCTGGAAGTTCGGCTTGCTCGGCCGCGACTTCGCCTACCGCTACTGGATGGACGAAGGCGTCTGGGAGACGGCGACCGAGGGAGCGGAGAACCATCCGCGATTCGGCGGTGCGGCCCGGGTGATCAACGTCATCGACGCCCGGCAGAGCTATCTGCAGAAGATCGTCCGCGCCGGCCTCGAGTCGCTCGGCCATCGCGAGGCGGCGGCGAGCTCGGTCCACTTCGCCTACGAGATGGTCTCGCTCTCCGCGGCGACCGCCCGGGCGCTCGGCTACGTCGCCGACGGCGAGGAGGGCAAGAGCCTCGAGATGTCCGGCCGCAAGGGGATCGGCGTCAAGGCCGACGATCTGCTCGACCGGCTCGAGGAGAAGGCGCGCGAGCAGATCGCCCAGCGCCACCACGACCTGCCGAAGGGGGAGCTCCACCAGCTGGCGCGCGAGATCGCCACCGCCGCCCTGCGCTTCTTCATGGCCAAGGCGACGACGACGCGCGTCATCGCCTTCGACCTCGACGAGGCGCTGGCCTTCGAGGGAGAGACGGGGCCGTATCTCCAGTACTCGCTGGTGCGGGCGCGCAATATCCAACGGAAGCTGGCGACCGCCGGCTTGCCGGCGACGCTCACCTCCGCCCAGGTGGCGGCGCTCCCCGAAGAGCTGTGGAGCGACGACCTCTGGGAGCTCGTCCACCTCGCCGCCTCCGGCACCGAGATGGTCGAGAAGGCGGCGGCCTCACTCGAGCTCTCCGGCATCGCGCGCCACGCCCTCGACCTCGCGCAGCGCTTCCATGCCCTCTACCACCACCATCCGGTGTTGCACGAGGAGAACGTCGAGCTGCGCCAGGTGCGGCAGGCCGCCTTCCAGATCTGCTACCGCAGCCTGAAGGGCCTCTGCGAGCTGCTCGGCATCGCCGAGCCGGCGCGGATGTAGCGGACATATCCCGCTTCGGGCCCTCGCGCCGGCGACAGCGGCGGGGGGCGCCCGCGATCGAGGACGGCAGCGCGAGCCAAGACGGGCTCGGGTCGTTCAGGTTCGACGAGGCATGCAGATCGTTCGTTGGAAGAGTGATCAGCACCCGCGCCGTGAGCGTTCGAGGACGACCTCCATCTCGCGGCGCACCGAGCCGAGGGCGAGGCGTGTCTCGCGGATGAGCAGCACGCTCCCCCAGAAGAGCACCAGTGTCCCGGTGACGCCGAGCGCCGCCGGCAGCCACTCGGCCATGCCGATGAGGCGGGTCGCCCCGATGCTCACCGTCGTCGCCACGAAGAGACCGAGCGCGACGTAGAAGCTGGTCAACGAGCCCTGGACGAGACGCGTCCGCTCGGCCGAGGTGGCGAGCTGGCGCTCGATCTCGACCATCTGCTCGCGCACCGGATCCTCCTCCGGCCGCGCACAGAGCTCCTCGACCTGCCGCGCCAGCATCCGCACCCGGTCGACGATCCGCGCCAGGCGCGACGACGTCGAGAAGATCAGCGTCCCACAAGCCGAGATGAGCAAAGCCGGCGTGATCATCGCCGACAACAGAGAAAGAGCGATCGTCGCGTTCGAGTCGGGCATGGGGGGATGGTATCCCCAGTCTCGTCACCGCCCGTGACCAAGCAGGGAAAGGCGGGAAGCGCTGTGGCAACCTACCTCACTCCCCGTACGCCACCTCGAGCCGTGCCAGCTTCTTCGCTGCGAGGGCCAGGAAGCAGGCGGCGAGGGCGAGGAGGGCGAGGACGGAGAGCCAGGCGGGGGTGGGCTCGGCCGGGATGGAGAAGGGGCCGGCCGAGACGGGGACCGGACAGAGCGACTGCAGGTAGTGAAGGAAGGAGATCCGCTTGAGCGTCGCCGGCAGGAGGAAGTTGATCCCCTCCCAACCGAGCACCACGACGGCGGGGAGGACCGGGTTCTTGAAGGCGAGGCTCAGGTAGACGAAGAGGGCGCCGTAGCCGACGCAGGCCATGACGACGACGAGCAGGTAGGAGGCACCGAGCCCGAGTGTGCTCGCCGAAAGGAGCAACGCCATGCCGTCGAAGCTCCGCGACGGCAGGTAGAGCAGCACGAGCTGAGCCACCAGGCTTCCGCCGTAGAGCAACGAGGCCGCCCCCACGCCGGCGAGGTACTTGCCGAGCAGCAGCACGCGGCGGTCGAGCGGGGCGAGCAGGTAGTAGTGCAGCGTCCGCTCGAGGATCTCGCCGCGGAAGAGCCCGGTGAACATCACCACGCAGCCGAAGAAGATCGTCGTGCGCAGACCGAGCGTCTGGAAGACCATGGCGAAGCGGTTGGCGATCTCGCCGGCGCTCTCCTCGCCGCCCCCGAGGAGGTGGATCTTGACGAAGCGTGCGGCCAGCATCGCCGCAGGCGCGAAGGCCAGCAGCAGGACCGGCATGACGCGCCAACGCAGCAGCAGCCGCTTGAGCTCCGACGGCAACAGGGCGGCGAGCTGGGCCCGACTCGCCGCGACCGGAACCGGGGCCGCAGGCGCGGATCGAGCGACGAGCGGGTCAGACATTGGCGCCCCCCTGGGATCCGATCAGATAGCGATAGACCGACTCGACGTCGTCGTCGAGCGGCGCGACCCCTTCGACCTCGATCCCCTCCTCGACCACCAGCCGCGCCACGGCGAGCGCCAGGGCATCGGCGTCGCGCGTCCGCACGACCACCCCGTCGTCCTCGAGCCGCGCTTCGACGACCACGCCGCGAGAGAAGAGGCGGGCGGCGAGCTCGGCCCCGCGGCCGCTGCGCAGACGCACCTGGGCCGGGTGCTCCGGCGCCATCTCGCCGCGCATTCCGGAAACCTCGCCCGACGCGACGAGGTACCCCCCGTGGATGAGCACGACGCGGTCGGCGATCAGGTCGACCTCGTGAAGCACGTGGCTCGACACGACGACGTGCCGGCCGGCCGCCGCGAGCTCGCGCAGCAGCGCCAGCAGCTCCGAGCGCGCCAACGGGTCGAGACCGTTGAGCGGCTCGTCGAGCACCAGCACCCGCGGATCGTGGGCGATCGCCTGGGCGAGCTTGATGCGCTGCCGCATCCCCTTGCTGTAGCCGGCGACGCGCCGCTCGGCGGCCTCGGTCAGGCCGACCTTCTCGATCGCCTGCCAGGCCAACCGCTCGGCCTCGGCGGCGACGAACCCGTGCAGCCGGAGAAAGAAGCGGACGAACTCGAGCCCGGTTGCCCCGCGCGGAAAGGCGTCGACCTGGGTGCAATAGCCCACCGCCCGGAAGAGCCGTTCCGGCTCGTCGGTCGTCAGTCCGAGCACCCGGACCAAGCCGCGGGTCGGGCGCAGCAGGCCGGTGGCGAGGTTCATCAACGTCGTCTTGCCCGAACCGTTGGGACCGACGAGCGCGGTGATCCCGGACTGGATCTCGAGATCGACCTTGTTGACCCCCAGCACCTCGCCGTAGAACTTCGAGACACCGGCAAAGGCGATCGCGTCGTGGCCTCCTGGAATCGCCGCGCTCATCGCGACACCTCCCGGGCGCGCAGCCGGCGCGCGAGCAGGCGCAGCGCCGCGAGCCAGAAGGCGGCGATGCCGAGCACCGTGGCGATCATCGGCAACGCCCCCTCCGGCTGCTCGCGGCCGAAGAGCGCCGCCCACACCGAGACGATCAGGTCGTCGACGACCAGGAGCCGGCCCCAGGTCGTGTCGAGCACCTGGTTGAACGCCTCGCCCAGCCCTTTGCCGACCAGGAAGACGCCCAGCACCGCGGCGGTCGCCACCGGCCGCCAGCGCACCCAGGCCGAGACGGCGAGCGCGACCACGCCGACTGTGAGGATCCAGAGCCAGGAGCCGACGAAGAGCGCGGCGGCGATGCGCAGGTGCCCGGTGAACCAATCCCCTCCGGCGAGACTCGCCTGGATGCCGAACAGCAGCAGACCCGGCACCCAGGTCACCGCCGAGAGGAGCACCGCGAGCGCCACGAGCTTGCCGAGGACATAGTCGCGGCGGTCGATCGGCCGCGCCAGCACCAGCACCAGGGCGTCGTGCGCGAGATCGGGCGCCACCAGCGCCGGCGCGACGAGTGCGGTGAAGACCGAGCCGAAGGCGACTTGCGCAACCAGAAAGCGATAGAAGAAGCCGGTGTCGATGGCGAAGGCGTCCTGCGCCCGCACGCCGATCAGGGTGAGCGCCTCGAGGTTGTTCGCGCCGTAGATGATGGCGGTGAAGACCAGGGGCGGCAGACAGGCGGCGAAGAAGGCGAGAGCGTGCAGGCGCACCGCCAGGATGCCCGACAGCGCCTGTCGCGAGATCACCAGGAAGCGACGCCCGAGCGGCGTCAGCGTCCCGTCGTAGGGGCGCCAGCTGCGGTCATAGACGGGCATCCGAGCCCCCCGCGACGGATCCGTTGCCGTTGCCACCATGGCCGTTGCCGTCGCTCTCCATCGCCGAGAGGAAGAGCTCCTCGAGCGAGTCGCGCTGGAAGCCCATTCGCCGCAGCGGCACGCCACGCTCGTGGGCCAGTCGGAAGAGCTCGGCCAGCGGCAGGCTCTCGGGCAGCACCAGCTTGAGCCGGCGAGGCTTCGGCCGGGCGACCTCACAACCCGCCTCCGCGGCCGCGGCCGCGAGCCTCGGCGGCGCGATCTTCGGGCACTTCGAGCTCGAGGAGCCGCCGCCCCGAGCTGCGCTCCGCGGCGAGGTCGGCGAGCGCGGCGATCCGCCCCTGCTTGAGCACCAGGACCTGGTCGCAGCACTCCTCGACGTCCCGCAGGAGATGCGACGAGATCACGACGGCGACGCCGCTCGCCACGATCTCGCGCACCAGCTCGAGCATCCGGCGCCGCGCCGGCGGATCGAGCCCGTTGGTCGGCTCGTCGAGCAGCAGGAGACGCGGCCCGTGGACGATCGCCTGCGCCAGCTTGGCGAGCTGCTTCATGCCGAGCGAGTAGCTGCCGAGCGGCCGGTAGCGCGCCTCACCGAGGCCGACGTAGAAGAGCGCCTCGTGAGCCCGCTCGAGGGCCGCGTCGGGTGGCAGACCCGAAAGCTCGCCCATCGCCCGCACGAAGCGCACCGCGGTCGCGTCGGCAAGGTAGGCGTCGTTCTCCGGCATGTAGCCGAGAAGCGAGCGCACCGCCCGGCTCTCGCGGCGCACGTCGTGGCCGAAGACCCGGGCGGTGCCGGCGCTCGGCCTGACGAAGCCGAGCACCGCATTGAGCAAGGTCGTCTTGCCGGCGCCGTTCGGACCGAGGAGCCCCACGGCGCGCCCGGAGAGAGCGCCCGTGAGGCTCGTCAGAACTTGCCGGCCACCCAGGTCGACGGAGAGGCCGTCGAGCTCGAGAACCGCGGTCATCGCCCCTCGGCCGGCTGACCGGTCGCGGCTCCGGAGGCGGCGTCGGATCCGCCGCCGCTCGCGTGTCCGCGCATGGCGCTGCCGTAGAGCCAGCCCTCGAGCGCCAGGGCGAGCGGCCCGGGGGCTCCGCTGGTGCCCACCGTGATCGACGTCGGCTCGGCGACCGCCCAACCGAGGCTCGGTCCGCGCTCGGCGGCAACCGAGGCGAGAGCCGAGAGCTCGGCCAACTGCCCCGAGAGCACCTCGCCGGCTCCGGAAAGCGAGCCGAGCACCGCGCCGAAGTTCTGGTAGGCCACCGCCGACAGGTCGCCCGGCGCGCTCGCCGCGAGCAGGCCGCGGAAGGCCTGCGAGCTCGGCAGCGTGAGGCCGGTCTCGTGCTGCGCGAGCGTCCGGCGGAGCGCCGCGCGATCGGGGCCGGCGAGCAGGTAGCCGTTCACGAAGGTGAACTCTACCGCCGGACCCGAGGTCGCCCCGGCGCGGGCGAGTCGATGGAAGACGCGCCCGTCGACCGCCTCCTGCGAGAGGCGCAACTCCGGCTGTCCGTTCGCCACCGCCTCCCGGTTGAACGCCGAGACCAGGTCGCCGATGCCGGCGAGCAGACGGCTCTCGTCGAGCACTTCGACCACCAGCTTCCAGGTCGGCACCGGCAGCACCGGACCATCGATCGCGAAGGCGATCTCGCCGCCGAGCGAGCCCGCGAGGTCGCTCGAGAGCGCCACCCCATGCTCGCGTTCGAAGGCCGCGAGCTTGCTGCGCACGTCGCCCTCGCCGCTCCCCTCGGCGATCGCCAAGAGGTCCTCGAGCATCGCCCCGGGCTCCTCGAGCAAGGCACCGGCGGCGAAGGTCGCTTCCGGCGAGACGAAATCGAGCGCGCCCATCGGCGAGGCCGCCTCGAGCCACGCGGCCATCCCGCGACGCGGGCGGACGAAGTCGACGTGCGCGCCGTTCTCCGTGCCCGAGACGAGGTCGCGGCTTTCCACGACGACCGTGCCGAGATCGGCGAACCCGGTGCGTTCAAAGGCTGCCAGGTGCTGTGCCGCCTCCGGCGACGGCGCGCTCGTCGCAGACGAGGCCCGGGTGACGAGGGCTGCCCCGTCGAAGGCGAGCAGCCAACCGGCACCGCGCGCATAGCTGGCGGCGAGCGTGGCGCGGAACGGCGAAGCGACGAACGGGTTGGCCGCGCCAGCCGCCGTCGCCGCCGCCTCGCGCAGCATCGCCGGGCTCGGGCTGGCGACGAAGAGGCCGTCGCCGATCCAGAGCAACAGCTCCTCGCCGGTCGCTCCGGAGAGCGACTGCGGGTCGGCCACCAGGCGCACGTGCGGCGTCGCACCGTTGGCACTCGCCGCGGCGATCTCGGCAGCGACCAGCGTGGCGAGCGCGGCCGGACGCGGCACCTCGGCGAAGGCGACGAAGTCGGGATGCTGCGTCGCGCTGCCGTTCGGCACACGCACGGCCAGGGCGATCTCCGGTCCAAGCTCGGTGCCGAAGCGCTCGAAGCGCTCGACGAGACGGCTCATCTCGGCCTCGCGCGATCCCGCCACCTCTTCCTGCCACCAGGCGGCAAGCGCCGGGCTCTGGGTGACCCGCTCGCGCACCAGCCGCCAGGCGCGTCCCACCGCCTCGCCCGTGTTGGGCGCCGCGGCGAAGACGACCGTGCCGGCCGGCGCGAGGTCGAGCAGGCGCGTCGAAGTGCGGAGGGCCGGGTTGGCGACCGCCCCTTCGAGCTCCTGACCCAGCGCCGCGAGCGCGGCGAGGCGCGTGTTGTAGTCTGCGGCGTTCCGGCTCCAGAGGAACTCCTCGCGCAGCGAGATCCGGCCGGCCGACGAGCCGGCGACGCCCGTCGCCACCCGGTCACCCGGGTGCAGAACGTCGAGATCCCCTCCGTGCTTGACGCGAACCTCGCCCTCGAGCACCGCGACGCGCGAGCCGACCGGACCGCTGTGCACCGCGAAGATGGTGCCGACGACGGAGACTTGGCAGTCCGCCGTGCGCACGTAGAGATGGCCATCGTGCTGCTTGGCGGCTTCGAGAATCACGTTGCCGCGGGCCAGGTCCACCCGCAGCCCGTCGCGCGAGCGGCTCACCGCGACCTCGGAGCGCGGCGCGATCTCGAGGCGGGAGCCGTCGGCGAGGCGCAGCACCGCGGTCGAGGCGCCGGAGGCGCGCACGGCGACCCCGGCGGGCAACGTCGCACCCGCCGCGACCACCGCGGCACGATCGCCCTCGAGACGGAGGAGCTGGCCGTCGATCGACTCGACAGTGGCGAGCGTCCGACTGCCGCCGAAGAGCGGCAGCAGCGGACCGAGCCAGAAGGCCGCGCCGAGCACGGCGAGCGCCAGCCCCGCTGCGAGCGCCCAGCGCGGGGGTGCGAAGGCGGAGCGCCCGGTTCGGCTCGCGCGAGGCACGAACGGACGGACGGCCCCCGGATCCCGCAGGGCGAGATAGGCGCGCCGGCAATTCGCGCATTCGCGCAGGTGATCCTCGACCAGCAGCCGGCGCTCGGCAGCGAGCGTGCCGGCGGCGAGCGAGGGCAGGAGAGAACGGAAATCGGCACAGCCGTCGAGCACGTGGCTCTCCGCGGCGGCGGCGCCGGCCGGAGCCGCGCCGGTGGCTTCTTCGAGGCGGCTCCACACACGGCGAGCGGCGGACTGCGCCGCGGCGACGTCGAGCGGCTCTTCGCGGAGCTGGCTCGCGGCGCGGTCGAGCAGGTCGGGGCTCTTCATGACAGGTCTCCCAGGTGCGCCTCGAGCTCGTGGCGGAGCCGACGGCGGGCGCGGTGCAACTGCACGGCGACGACCCCCTGCGACGTGCCGAGCAGTCGGCCGATCTCGCGGTTGTCGAGGCCTTCGAGGTAACGGAGAACGAACACTTCGGCGAGGCGCGGGGCGAGCGTCGCCAGGGCCCGGCGAAGCGCAACGCCGAGCTCGCGCCCGGCGCGCTGCCGTTCGGGCCCGGCCGCCGGGTCGACTGCCGTCGAGCTGCGGTCGTCGAGCGGCTCGAGGCCGGCGCGCAGGCGACCGCGCACCACGTCGAGCGCGGCGTTGAGCGCCGCCCGGTAGAGATAACTCGGCGCCCCCGGACCGAGATCGACACCCTCTTCCCGCCGCACGAGGCGGAGGAAGACGGTCTGCAGGACGTCCTCGGCGTCGGCGCTGTTGCCGGTGACGCGGAAGGCGGCCCGGTAGACGCGCTGGGCGTGCTCGGCGAAGAGGCGCTCGAGCTCGGGCGGCGGGCCCACCCCGGGACGACCCGAGGCGGCGCGTCGATCGCCGGCGCCGGGAAGCGCCGGCGGGTGGGGCTGGGATTCGGACAGGGCTGGCACGGTGGCTCCTCTCGTGGCTCTCCACCCAGGAGAACGCCGGCCGGGCGGCGCCGTTAACAGCGGCCGCCTCCCGGCCTCCCGCCGTGCCGTCCTGGGCGCGTCAGCGGAAGAAGACGAAGGTCACGAGCCCGAAGATCGGGATCAGGATCGCCACCGACCAGGCCATGTAACCGAAGAAGCTGGGCATCTTGACCCCGTTCTCCTCGGCGATCGCCTTGACCATGAAGTTCGGTCCGTTGCCGATGTAAGTATTGGCCCCCATCATCACCGCCCCGCACGAGATCGCGGCGAGCAGCCCGGCCGCCTGTGCCCCCAGACCGAGGAAATCGGCGAGATAGCGCGCCCCGGTGACCGGGACACCGAGCTGCCCGGCGGCGGCAGCGGCGAAGGTCAGGTAGGTCGGGGCGTTGTCGAGAAAGCTCGACAGCGCTCCCGAGGCCCAGTAGTACTGCCAGGGACGCGACAGGCCGAGCTCGGCGCCGCGCGCGTTGAGGATCAGCAACGGGGCGATCATCGTCACGAAGATCCCGGCGAAGAGCACCCCCACCTCGACGATCGGCCCGAAGCCGAACCGGTTTGCCGCGCGCGTCTCCGCCCGCGTCGCGAGGTACGCACCGACGCCCATCGCCACCATCAGCCCCTCCTGGACCCCGAACGGCCAGGGATCGGGAGCCGTTCCCCACGATTGGCCGCGACCGACGATGACCAGGACCACGCCGCCCAGGAAGAACAGGTTGTGCCACCCCTCGAGGCGGAACGGCTCGTGCTGCAGGAGCTCGTCGAAGAGCGGCTCGGTGCCGTCCTCGATCTCCTCGCGCGCCAGCATCCGCTGGTCGATGACGTTGCCGAGGACGATGAGCAGGCCGTTGACCAGCAGCCACTCCTTCCACAGGCGGAGCGTCCACTCGAATGGCACGCCCTTGAGAAAACCGAGGAAGAGGGGCGGATCGCCGAGCGGGGTGAGCAGGCCGCCGCAATTCGATACGACGAAGATGAAGAAGACGACGAGGTGGACCTTGTGTCGCCTTTCGGCGTTGGCGCGCAAGAGTGGACGGATCAACAACATCGACGCCCCGGTGGTGCCGATGAGGTTGGCCAGCACCGCCCCGAGACCGAGCAGGGCCGAGTTGGCCAGCGGCGTGCCGGCGAGCGAGCCGCGCACCCGGATTCCTCCCGAGATGACGAAGAGAGCGCCGAGCAACGCCATGAACGACAGGTAGTCCAGCGCCGTGTGGAGGAGCTCGCGCCGCCCCTCGGCGCCGTGCCCCACCGCCAGGTAGAGACCGAACGGCACGGCGAGGAGGGCGGCCACCAGAGCCTTGTTGCGGTTCGACTCCCAGAACGACCCGGCGACGAGCGGCAGCAGAGCGATCGAGAGCAGGACGAGGACGAACGGAGCGACGGTCCACAGCGGCAGGAGGGCGCCGAGCGGCACCTCTCCTCCTCCCGGAGGGACCGTGGAGGCGACGCCGAGAATCGACGAAATCAGGGCAGTCATGGGGGACAGGGTAACATCCGCACCCCTGTCCCGGCTGCCGCCCGGCGCTTCCCGCCACCCGCCAGACGGGCTACACTTCGCCGGTTCCTGCGATCCCGAACGGCCCACGACCGAGGCGGAGCGACCATTCGTAACCTCGAGCAGCGCGGCACGAACGAAGCCCCCGGCTTCCGGCGCGAGATCGGCGCACTCGACGCGACGATGATCGTCGCCGGCTCGATGATCGGCTCGGGGATCTTCATCGTTCCGGCCGACATCGCCCGCCTGGTCGGCTCGGGCGGCTGGCTGCTCGTCGCCTGGGCCGTGACCGGCGCGATGACCCTCGCCGCCGCCCTCTCCTACGGCGAGCTCGCCGCGATGATGCCGCGCGCCGGCGGCCAGTACGTCTACCTGCGCGAGGCCTACTCGCCGCTCTGGGGCTTCCTCTACGGCTGGACGCTCTTCGGGGTGATCCAGACCGGCACCATCGCGGCGGTGGCGGTGGGCTTCGCCCGCTATCTCGGCGTGCTCGTCCCGGCGATCTCGCCGACCGCCTGGATCGTCGCGCCGATCGACCTCTCGGCGAGCTACGCGATCAGCCTCTCGACCCAGCAGCTCGTCGGCATCGCGATGATCGCCGCGCTCACCCTGCTCAACACGCGGGGCATCCGCCTCGGCAAGCTGATCCAGAACGTCTTCACCTCGGCCAAGACGCTGGCTCTCGCCGCCCTGGTGCTTCTCGGCCTCGTCGTCGGGCGCAACGCCAACGCCATCGCGGCCAACTTCGGTGATCTCTGGAGCCCGCACGACGCCGCGACGATCGGACCCGGACTGGGTCTGGCCCCGGCGGTGACCGCCGGCGCGGGACTGCTCGGCCTCGTCGTTGCCCTCTCCGTCGCCCAGGTGGGCTCGCTCTTCTCCTCCGACGCGTGGAACAACGTCACCTTCACTGCCGGCGAGATGAAGAACCCGCGGCGCGACATCCCCCTGTCGCTCGCCGCCGGCACGCTGCTGGTGATCGTCCTCTACCTGCTCGCCAATCTGGCCTATCTCTGCACCCTGCCGCTCGCCGCCATCCAGCAGGCGCCGGACGACCGGGTCGCCACCGCGGCGCTCCAGGTGATCTTCGGGCCGGCCGGCGCGACGATCATGGCGGTCGCCATCGTCGTGTCGACCTTCGGCTGCAACAACGGGCTGATCCTCGCCGGCGCCCGGGTCTACTACGCCATGTCACGCGACGGCCTCTTCTTCCGCGCCACCGGCGAGCTCAATCGGCACCACGTCCCGGCCGCCGGCCTGGTCGCGCAGGGCCTGTGGGCCGCGCTGCTCGTCCTGCCGCGAACCCGGTTGCGCGACGCCGCCGGCGCTCCGTTGCTCGACGCCGCGGGCGCGCCCCGCTACGGCAATCTCTACGGCAACCTGCTCGACTACGTCGTCTTCTCGGTGCTCGTCTTCTACGTGCTGACGATCGCCGCGCTCTTCGTCCTGCGCCGCCGACGCCCGGAGGCCGAGCGCCCCTACCGCGCCCTCGGCTACCCGATCGTCCCGGCTCTCTACCTCGTTGCGGCGGTCGCCATCCTCACCGTCCTGGTCTTCTACCGGCCCGAGACCACCTGGCCGGGCCTCCTGCTGGTGATGACGGGCTTCCCCGTCTACTACCTCTGGCACCACCGCACGGCACCACCCCCGAGCGATTCGCGAGCCCGGCCCTGACGGCTCGTTTCTGAGAGATACTCCCTTCGTTCGCGTGCGATCCTGGAGGACTGCCCCGACATGTCGAACCCGCTCTTCGCCACCAAGCCCCTCAAGCTGCTGCTCGAGGAGGCCAAGGGCGAGAACCGCCTGCGGCGGATTCTCGGTCCGGTTCAGCTGACCAGCCTCGGCGTCGGCGCCATCATCGGCGCCGGGATCTTCGTCGCCACCGGTGCCGCGGCCCACAACGTGGCCGGTCCGGCGCTCATGCTCTCCTACGTGGTGGCCGGTATCACCTGTGTCTTTGCCGCCCTCTGCTACGCCGAGTTCGCGTCGATGGCCCCGGTTGCCGGCTCCGCCTACACCTACGCCTACGCCACCCTCGGCGAGCTTTTCGCCTGGATCATCGGCTGGGACCTGGTGCTCGAATATGCCGTCGGCAGCGCGACCGTCGCCACCGGCTGGTCGGGCTACTTCCAGAACGTCATGGCGAAGCTCGGTTACCAGTTGCCGCTCGCCTTGCGCGAATCGCCCTGGCGCTACGACGCGGCAACGGGCGGCTTCCTTTCGACGGGTTCGACGATCAACCTGCCGGCGATCGTCATCGTCGCGATCGTCACCGCCGTCCTGGTCAAAGGGATCCAGGAGAGCGCCAACTTCAACGCCACGATGGTCGGCATCAAGCTGGCGGCAGTGCTCTTCGTCATCGGCGTCGGCGTCTTCCTCATCGACCCGGCCAACTGGCACCCGTTCGCGCCGTACGGCTGGACCGGGATCAACATCTTCGGCCATCACGTCGCCGGCCAGACCGACCCGAACGGTTCGCCGCTCGGCATGCTGGCGGGCGCGGCGATCATCTTCTTCGCCTACATCGGCTTCGACTCGGTCTCCACGCACGCCGAGGAGGCACGGCAGCCGCAGAAGGACGTGCCGATCGGCATCGTCGCCTCGCTGTTGATCTGCACCGTCCTCTACATCGCCGTGGTCGCGGTGCTCACCGGCATGGTCAAGTACGACCAGCTCGACATCAACGCCCCGGTCTCGCGCGCGTTCCAACAACAGGGAATCGGCTGGGCCGAGGGGCTCATCGCCACGGCGGGCGTCGCGGGTATCACCTCGGTACTGTTGGTGATGATGCTCTCGGGGCCGCGCGTCTTCCTCGCCATGGCTCGCGACGGGCTCGTGCCCCGCAGCTTCTTCGGCGCCGTGCACCCGCGTTTCCGCACCCCGTGGAAGACGACGATTCTCATCGGTCTCTTCGTCGGCCTGCTGGCCGGCGTGTTGCCGATCGACGCGCTGCTCCACCTGACCAACATCGGGACGCTCTTCGCCTTCGTCATCGTCTGCGCCGCGGTGCTCATCATGCGGCGCACCAACCCCGAGGCCGAGCGGCCCTTCCGCTGCCCGTGGGTGCCCGTCGTGCCGATCCTCGGCATTCTGAGCTGTCTGCTGCTGATGTTCTCGCTGCCGACCGCCAACTGGTGGCGGCTGGCGGCCTGGCTGGCTCTCGGCCTGGTCATCTACTTCGCCTACGGTCGCCGCCACAGCGTGATGGCCGAGATCCGCGCCTCCGAAGCAGAGCCCTGAGCCACCGTCCGCCGCTCGGCGGAGGCTTCCGATGGACGAACCACCCCAGACCCACATGACCCCGGCGGAGTTCCGCCGCTGGGGTCGTGCGGTCGTCGACTGGCTCGCCGACTACCAGGAGCGGGTCGAGAGCTATCCGGTGCTCTCGACCGTCGCCCCCGGGGCGATCCGTGCCTCGCTCCCGGCGTCGCCGCCCGAGCAGGGCGAGCCGTTCGAGGCGATCCTCGCCGACGTCGGCGAGAAGCTCCTGCCCGGCATCACACACTGGCAGTCGCCCAACTTCTTCGCCTACTTCCCGACCGGGGCCTCGGGCCCCTCGGTGCTCGGCGACCTGCTCGCCGCCGGGCTCGGGGTGCAGGGGATGCTCTGGGCCACCAGCCCGGCCTGCACCGAGCTCGAGACGCTGGTGCTCGACTGGCTGGTCGAGATGCTCGACCTGCCGCCGGTCTTCCGCTCCGGCTCGGCCGGGGGCGGCGTCATCCAGGACAGCGCCTCGAGCGCCGCGCTCTGCGCTCTCCTCGCCGCCCGCGAGCGGGCCACCGGCTTCGCCAGCGACGAGCGCGGCGCCGACGGCCGGCTTTCGGTCTACGCCTCGACACAGACGCACTCGTCGATCGAGAAGGCGGTGCGGATCGCCGGGCTGGGACGCAGCCACCTGCGGCTCGTCGACGTCGACGACCGCTTCGCCATGCGGCCCGAGGCCCTTGCCCGTGCGATCGCCGACGACCGGCAGGCCGGGCTCGTCCCCACGTTCGTCTGCGCCACGATCGGCACCACGTCGTCGAACGGGATCGACCCGCTGCCCGCCCTCGGCCCGATCTGCCGCGAGGCCGGGGCCTGGCTGCACGTCGACGGGGCGATGGCCGGCACCGCCGCCCTCTGTCCCGAGCTTCGCCACCTGCAGGCCGGAATCGAACACGCCGACAGCTACTGCTTCAACCCGCACAAGTGGATGCTCACCAACTTCGACTGCAGCTGCTTCTGGGTGGCGGATCGGGCGGCGCTCGTCCGCACGCTCTCGGTCCTGCCGGAGTACCTGCGCAACCAGGCGACCGAGTCCGGGGCGGTGCTCGACTACCGCGACTGGCAGATCCCGCTCGGCCGGCGTTTCCGCGCCCTGAAGCTCTGGTTCGTCATCCGCCACTACGGGGTCGAGGGGCTGCGACGCCAGGTCCGCCGCCACGTGGCGATCGCCCAGGAGCTCGCCCGGACGATCGCCGCCGACCCCCGGTTCGAGCTCGTCGTGCCGCCACCGCTCAACCTCGTCTGCTTCCGCCTCCGCGGCAGCGACGACCTCAACCGCCGCCTGCTCGAGCGGCTGAACGCCAGCGGCCGCCTGTTTCTGACGCACACGGTGCTCGGCGGCCGCTACACCCTGCGGCTCTGTGTCGGTCAGGCCGGCACCGACGAACGCCATGTTCGCTCGGCCTGGGAACGCATCGTCCGGGAGGCCGTGGCGCTCGCCGAGCAAAGCTGACTCGCGGCCTCCGAGGCGATCGGCTAGAATTCCGCGGTTCCGGCAGTGGCGGGACGTCTGCAGCGCCGGCTCGGCGCCAGGTGCCGGGCGACTGGCGGGACGGGCGGCCGGCATTCGGGTTTTCTGAGCTCTTGAACGGTCCTCGCGGAGGCCCCCGGGGGTGGGGGCGATCGTCCGCGATGCCTCTCGACGGAGGAGATATGAACATGTCGTTCGACCGCTTCACGCCGCGCGGGCGGCGAGCGGGGCTCTTCGCCCTGATGCTGCTGCTCACCGGGTTGGCCGCGCCGGCTTCGGCGAGCGAGGCCGAGCTCAAGCTGCCCGACCTCCGGCAGGTGTCGTTCTTCGGCATCGACGGCCACACGCTGCTGCTCTTCGGGCTCGGCATCTGCCTGCTCGGAATGGCCTTCGGCGTCTGGATGTACACCCACCTGCGGAACCTGCCGGTCCACCGGTCGATGCGGGAGATCTCGGAGCTGATCTACGAGACCTGCAAGACCTACCTGACCACCCAGGGCAAGTTCATCCTCATCCTCTGGGCGTTCATCGCCGCGATCATCTTCTATTACTTCGGCTTCCTGCGGCACTTCCCGATGGACCGGGTGTTCATCATCCTCGCCTTCTCGCTGGTCGGCATCGCCGGCAGCTACGGGGTCGCCTGGTTCGGCATCCGCATCAACACCTTCGCCAACTCGCGCTCGGCCTTCGCCAGCCTGCGCGGCAAGCCGTTCCCGACCTACGAGATCCCGCTCAAGGCCGGCATGTCGATCGGCACGCTGCTCATCGCCACCGAGCTCGTGATCATGCTCGCCATCCTGCTCTTCATTCCGGGCGACTACGCCGGCCCCTGCTTCATCGGCTTCGCCATCGGCGAGTCGCTGGGCGCCGCGGCGTTGCGCATCGCCGGCGGCATCTTCACCAAGATCGCCGACATCGGCGCCGACCTGATGAAGATCGTCTTCAACATCAAGGAAGACGACGCCCGCAACCCGGGCGTGATCGCCGACTGCACCGGCGACAACGCCGGCGACTCGGTCGGCCCGACGGCCGACGGATTCGAGACCTACGGCGTCACCGGCGTCGCGCTGATCACCTTCATCCTGCTCGCGGTCAAGGAGCCGGCCACCCAGGTGCAGCTCCTGGTGTGGATCTTCGCCATGCGCGTCATGATGATCGTCACCAGCATCGGCTCCTACTGGCTCAACGAGGCGGTCGCCCGCTCCCGCTTCAAGGAGGCCGAGAAGTTCGACTTCGAGGCGCCGCTGACGTCCCTCGTCTGGGTGACCTCGCTGATCTCCGTCGCCGTGACCTTCGGCGTCTCGAACAGCATGATCCCGACGCTCGGCGACGGCACGCTCTGGTGGAAGCTCGCGTCGATCATCAGCTGCGGCACGCTCGCCGGCGCGATCATCCCCGAGCTGGTCAAGATCTTCACCTCGACCCGCTCGGGCCACGTGCAGGAGGTCGTCACCGCTTCGCGCGAGGGCGGCGCTTCGCTCAACATTCTCTCCGGCCTGGTCGCCGGCAATTTCAGCGCCTACTGGATGGGCCTGGCGATCGTCTCGCTGATGTCGGTCGCCTACTGGGTCTCGACCCAGGGTCTCGGCGGCCTGATGATCGCCCCGGCGATCTTCGCCTTCGGCCTCGTGGCCTTCGGCTTCCTCGGCATGGGCCCGGTGACCATCGCGGTCGACTCCTACGGCCCGGTCACCGACAACGCCCAGTCGGTCTACGAGCTGTCGCTCATCGAGGAGATCCCGAACGTCAAGGAGGAGATCAAGAAGGAGTTCGGCTTCGAGCCCGACTTCGTTCGCGCCAAGCATCACCTCGAGGAGAACGACGGCGCCGGCAACACCTTCAAGGCGACCGCCAAGCCGGTGCTGATCGGCACCGCCGTGGTCGGGGCGACGACGCTGATCTTCTCGATCATCGTCGTGCTGACGCACGGCCTGACCGAGGGCAAGGAGTTCCTCTCGCTGCTCCACGCTCCGTTCCTGCTCGGTCTCGTCACCGGCGGCGCGGTGATCTACTGGTTCACCGGCGCCTCGATCCAGGCGGTCTCCACCGGCGCCTATCGCGCCGTCGAGTTCATCAAGAAGAACATCAAGCTGAACGACGAGGGCGGCAAGGCCTCCGTCGAGGACTCGAAGAAGGTCGTCGAGATCTGCACCCAGTACGCCCAGAAGGGCATGTTCAACATCTTCCTGACCGTCTTCTTCTCGACCCTGGCCTTCGCCTGCCTCGAGCCGTACTTCTTCATCGGCTACCTGATCTCGATCGCCCTCTTCGGCCTCTACCAGGCGATCTTCATGGCCAACGCCGGCGGCGCCTGGGACAACGCCAAGAAGGTGGTCGAAGTCGACCTCAAGGAAAAGGGCACGCCGCTCCATGCCGCCACGGTGGTCGGCGACACGGTCGGCGACCCGTTCAAGGACACCTCCTCGGTGGCGATGAACCCGGTCATCAAGTTCACCACCCTCTTCGGCCTGCTCGCCGTCGAGCTGGCGATCGAGATGGAGAAGAACACCACGACGGTGATGGCCGCCATCTTCTTCGTCATCTCGGCCTTCTTCGTCTGGCGCTCGTTCTACGGCATGCGGATTCCGAAGGAGATCTGAGTCCGGCGCCCGCCAACGGCGGGCGATCGGCGGTCCGTGCACGACGGCCCCGGGGCGACCCGGGGCCGTTCTCGTTTCGGGAAGTGCGGCGGGCGCCCGCGCCCGGCGCGGCCCAGGGCGACCGACCGGGGCGGTGGGGATCCCCGGATCAGCTCAGGGCGATGAGCACGAAGAGCTGGGCGCCGACGACGCGCAGCAGCATCGTCAGCGGATAGACGGTGGCGTAGGCGATCGACGGCGCATCGCTGCCGAACCTCTGGGTGGCGTACGCGAGCGCCGGCGGATCGGTCATGCTGCCCGAGAGCACACCGCAGATCGTGACGAAATCGAGCTTCATCACCGCCCGCGCCACGATGCCCGCGACGACGAGCGGAACGATGGTGATCACCGCGCCACAGGCGACCCAGAGCAGCCCGCGCGGGGTCGCCACCGTGGCCACCAGCTTCTCGCCGGCCTTGAGCCCGACGCAGCCGAGGAAGAGGGCGATCCCGAACTCGCGCAGGAGGGTCTTGGCGGCGTTCGGCATGTAGACGAGAAATGGGCCGATCCGGCCGAGCCGAGCGAGCAGGATGGCGACCAGCAGCGGACCGCCCGCCAGACCGAGCTTGACCGGGGCCGGCACCCCGGGAATCGAGATCGGCCAGGACCCGGCCAGAATCCCCAGCGCGATGCCGAGGAAGACCGGGATGATCTGCGGCCGGTCGAGCTCCTCCCCCGAATCGCCGAGCTCGCGGGCCGCTCGCCCGATCGCCGCCTCTTCGCCGACGACCATCAGCCGGTCGCCGAACGCCAGCCGCAGCCCCTTGGCCGGGGTGAATTCGACGCCCGAGCGGATCACCCGCGTGACGATCACGCCGTAGGTGTCGTGCAGGTCGAGCTCGTCGAGGTCGCGCCCGACGACCTCCTTCTTCGTGACCACCACCGGCCGGAAGGTGATCTGGCTCGGCAGCTCGGGGAGCGCGAGGTCGCTCTCCTTGCCGACGATGACCTGGAAGGCATCGAGGCGCTTCTGGGTCCCGACGGCATGCAACACGTCCCCCACGGCGAGCGGCAGGCCCGGCCGGGCCACGCTCTGCGAGCCGGCGTGGTAGACGCGCGTCACGACGACGCCGCGCCCGGTCAACTCGAGCAACTGTTCGACGGCCATCCCCGCGAGATTCGGGTTGACCACCTCGTAGTCGTGGATGACGATCGGCGCCGACGACGAACGGTGGACCCGTTCGAAGACCCTCCGCTCCTTCTCCGGATCGATGCGGAAGAGCTTCTCGACGATGTGCATCGTCGCGAGGATGCCGAGGATGCCGAAGGGGTAGGCGACGGCGTAGCCGAGCCCCAGCAGCTCGACCGCGTCGGCCGGTGCGCGCGCCACGTCCTTGAGTGCCTGTTGCGCGGCACCGAGGCTCGGCGTGTTGGTGACCGCGCCCGAAAGCACGCCGACCGCCGCCGGCACACCGATGCCCGTACCCCATGCCACCAGCGCCGCGAGCGACGAGCCGCCGACGACGATGCCGGCGGCCAGCAGGTTGAGCGCCAGCCCCTGTTTGCGGATCGACGAGAAGAAGCCGGGGCCGACCTGCAGGCCGATCGCCCAGACGAACAGCACCAGGCCGAGCTCGCGCACCAGGTCCATCGTCGCGTGATCGAGCGTCAGGCCGGCTTGGCCGACGAGCAGCCCGGCGAACAGCACACCGCCGACCCCGAGGCTCACCCCGCGCAGCCGCACGGCGCCGAGAGCCAGGCCGAGGCTCGCGACGATCGAGAGGACGAGAAGCGAGTGGGCGACCGAGCCTTCGTGCAGGACGTCGAGGAGAGCTTGCATCGGGTGGGCCGCGCCCGGGGCGGGCGCTCCGCCCCGATGATAGCGAAACCGCCCGGGTCGCCGTCGGCCTACCAGAGATAGTCGCGGGCGATCGCGCGCTTGTCGCGCCCGGCGAGCAGGTGCACGACCCGGACCTTCCGCAACGTCGCCGGCGCCAGGGCGCCGAGCGGGACGTGCAGGATCCTCTTGCCCTGCTCGGCCGCTCGCCGCTGCATCGCTCCCGACGGCGGGCGCCTGGCCACCTGCACGACCAGTCGCCCGAGGCTGTAGTCGATCGCCGCGGCCAGCAGGGTCTCGGCCTTGTCGCGCGCCGAGGCGTAGTCCGGGTCGCTCCACACGTCCCAGAGCCGGCCCGGCGGGTGGACGAGGAGGAAGCCGCCGTAGGTCGCTCGCAGGATGCCAGGGCCGACGACCTGGGCCGCCGGATCGGTCGAGTAGAACGCCATGTCCGACTCCTGGTGGTGCTCGCCGTGCCAGGTCATGCGGAACGGGAAACGCTCACCGCTCGCGTCGTGGTCGCGGTCGAAGATCACGACCACCGACCCCGCCTCGCCCGGCACCCGCCCCATTTCGCGCACCCGGACTCGACGGTCGTCGCCGAGGTGGCGCAGCGTCTCGCGCAGGTCCACGCCATCGAGAAAGCTGCCGCTGAACGGTTCGCTCCGCTCCCGCTCTGCCGAGAGCAGAGCCACGGCCTTGTGCCGCAGGTAGCGGCCGTACTCTTCGACGACCAGATCCTCCGGCGGGTAGGAGCAGAGATCGCCGGTCGAAAAGGCCCGCAGCCACTCGTCCGGATCCTCCGGTCGCTCCCGTCGCCTTCCCGAGAGGGCGAGCGGCCGGCTCTTCGTCCGCAGGAAACGCCGCCGGAAGCGGATCCGCCGGCTGCCCAGGTCGAGCTCGTCGCCCTCGACCCGCGCGGTGGCGATCTCTGCGTGCTCGCCCTGCCACGGATAGGCCCGAAGAACGTCGAAGAGCTCCCAGGCGAGGTTGTCGTCGCCCACGCCCCGCGCCGCGACGGTCCACTCGTAGAGCCCGGGCACCAGCCTGCCCTCGACGTGCGCGTAGCGTCGTGCGAAGTCGAAGAAGAGCCGACGCTGCCAGGGGGCGACCGTCCCCTCGGTCTGCTCGCGGTAGGAGGCCACCGCCACCCGCCAGGCGGCCCGCCCGAGCGCCCAGCGATCGGGCGCCACGACTCCGCCGGCGAGCGCTCGCGCGGCATGGCACGCCGCGAAGTCCGCCACCTCGCGGAGGCGATCCCGCCTCTCCTCTGCCGAGGCGCCGGCCAGCAGGCGGAGACCGCGCCGCTCCAGCACGACGCGCGGAGCGATGGCCTTCTCGAAGACGCTCCGGATCGACTCGTCGCCGCTGCGCCGTCGCTCCCAGACGGCATGCGCCAGCGGCGGCTCGGGCAGGAGCGCCGTCAGACTCTCGGGATGGAGGTGGGCGAGCTCGGTCGTGGCCCGACGCACCCGGCCAAGCGGCGCCGCGAGCGGCCCGGCGGCGAGCCGGCTCGCCAGACGCCGCGCGTGCGCGGCGCCGACCACCACCAAGAGCGTCCCGGGTGCGATTCTCGCGGCAGCTTCGCGCACATGGTAGGCCATGCCGGCCTCGCGAGCCTCGTCCTCCGGTCCGCCCTCCTCCGGGCAGGCGTCGACGAGCAGCGCGAGGTAGCGCGCACCGCCGAGCGCCCAGAGGGCGTAGGGATCGGGCACCGGGTCGCGGTGGCGCTCACCATAAGGGAGATCGGGGTCGATCAGGGCCCGTGTCCGCCCGCGCTCGTGCGCCCAGCGCAGCGCCTCGGCAAACGGCTCGGCCGGGGCGCAGGTCCACACCAACGCGTCCTCGCCCGGCTCCTCGGAAACCACCAGCGTGATGCGCGGCAGTCGCACGACGGCGCGCTCGGCCGCGGCGGCGAGCGAGCGCGGCAGCTCGACGGCGACGCCGGCCGGATCGAGCTTCTCGAGGACGGCACGCACCACCGCCGTGCACTCGACGCTGTCGTGGACGACCGGCAGGATCCGCACACCGGCCACCGCCTCCGGCGCCAGCCGATCGAGCGGGAGCTCCCGGCCCGGCCGACTCACGCGTCGTCGAGGAGAGCCCGCTCCTCGGCCGAGACGGCGAGCTCGAGGGCGCGGCCCACCGCCTCCTCGGCGTCGGCGGCTTCGCGGCGATGGAGCACCTTCATCGCATAGCGCACGAGATTGATGCCGTCGCGCGCCGTGTAGCGCAGGTCCGCTTCGTGTGCGGCGCGCAGGAAGCCGAGCACGTAGCGCACCACCTCGGCATCGGCGAACGGTACCTGTGCCTCGAGGATCGCCCGCTCTTCGTCCTCCTCGGGGAAATCGACGACGAGCTGCGGCATGAGGCGCGAGTGGATGTACTCCGGGACCTCGAACGTCGAGGCGTCCTCGTTCATCGTGGTGACGAAACGGAAGCCCGGATGGGCGTGGACGCGCACTCCGGCGACGACGCTCTCGACGTAGCGGCGATGGTCGAGCAACGGGGCGAGCGAGGCCCACGACTTCTCGCTCATCCGGTTGCCCTCGTCGAGCACGCATGCGCCCCCGACGATCATCGCCGAGACCAGCGGCGACGCCATGTAGCGAACGCCTCCGCTCGGGTCGAGCACCGGCGAGACGATCAGGTCCTCGGGACGGGTGTCCATCGTCGCCTGCATGACGAAGACCGGCAGGCCGAGCTCGCGCGCTGCCGCACAGGCGAGCGTCGTCTTGCCGACGCCCGGCTTGCCGAGGAGGCGCGGATGGAGCGGCAGGTCGCTGTCGTCGATCAACGTCCAGGCGGCGAGGAGCTGGAGGAGGACGTCACGCTGCCCGATCCACGGCGGGCTCGCGTCGAGCGGCCGGGCAAGGTGCAGATGCACCCCGTCGATCGTCACCTCGCGCGAGCCCGAGGGCGCCGGAGCCGGGCTCTTCACGGTTCGTGTCTCGTCATCGGGGCGCTCCGCGATGAGCCGTCGTCTCGCGCCCGACGGCGCTCGGGCTACTCGATCTCGAGGAGGAGATCGCCCCCCTCGACGGCCTCGCCGGCCTGCACGTGGAGCTTGCGCACCGTGCCTTCGCGCTCGGCCTGGATCTCGTTCTGCATCTTCATCGCCTCGAGCACCAGGAGCGGCTCGCCCGCCTGCACGGCCTGCCCCTCGACGACGCGCAGGGCGACGACCCGGCCCGGCATGTAGGCGTGGATCTGCTGGCGCCCCTTGCCCGCGTCGGCGCCACGGCTCACGCGAGCCAGATGGGTGAGCGGGTCGGCGACTTCGAGAGCCTCCGACTGACCGTCCCAGCCGACCTGGTAGCGGCCGTCGGGGAGCGGCCGCACGGTGACGTCGAACTGGCGGCCGTCGACCAGCAGGCTCGCCAGGTTCGCCCGCAACACCGCACGATCGACCTCGTACCGCCGCTCTCCGGACTCCCCCTCGATGGCCACGACGAAGCCCTCGCCGCGACGCTCGACGCGCAGCCGTTCGTCCTCGGTACCGCGACGGATCACGAGCTCCATGAGGCCTCCCGCAGCGCACCACGGCGCGCCGCTCGCCGCCAGTTCGGGCGGCTTCCGTCCGCGGTGCCCGCCGCCGCGACTTCGTGCGCCCGTTCGAAGTGGGCGATCGCCGCCGCAACCAGCGGCAGGTCCGGAACCCGTTGGACACTCGGCCGCGCGAGCTCACCGGCACCGAGCCGGCGATCGAGCCAGGCGATGTCGAACCGCCCGGCGCGGAAGTCGTCGTCGGCAAGCAGCGCCTGGAAGAGCGGAATGTTCGTGCGGATCCCCTCGACGCGGATTTCGGCGAGCGCACGCGAAAGTCGCGACAGCGCCTGGGCGCGGTCGGCCCCCCAGACGATGAGCTTGGCGAGCATCGGGTCGTAGTGGATCGAAACCGAGGAGCCTTCGTAGACGCCGGAATCGACGCGCACCCCGGGACCCTGCGGCCAGCGCAGGCGATTGATCGTTCCGGGCGAGGGCTGGAAGCGATTGTAGGGATCCTCGGCATAGAGCCGGACCTCGACCGCGTGCCCGCGCGGGACGACCGCGTCGAACTCCGGGCCGAGCGGCTCGCCGCTCGCCACGCGCAACTGGGCGACCACCAGATCGAGGCCGGTCACCAACTCGGTGACCGGATGCTCGACCTGCAGGCGGGTGTTCATCTCGAGGAAATAGAAGCTGCCGTCCGGAGCGAGCAGGAACTCGACGGTTCCCGCATTGACGTAGCCCACCGCCGCGGCCGCACGCACGGCCGCCTCCCCCATCCGCCGTCGCAGGTCGGGATCGACCACCGGCGACGGCGACTCCTCGACCACCTTCTGGTGGCGCCGCTGCAACGAGCACTCGCGCTCGCCGAGCGACACCACCTTGCCGTGCATGTCGCCAAAGACCTGGATCTCGACGTGGCGCGGCTCCTCGATGTACTTCTCGACGTAGACCGCGTCGTCGCCGAAGCTCGCCGAGGCCTCCGAACGCGCCGAGCGGAACGCCTCGGCCAGGTCGGTCGGCGTCCGCACCATGCGCATCCCCTTGCCGCCGCCGCCGGCCGAGGCCTTGATCATCACCGGGTAGCCGACCTCGGCGGCGAGCTTCTGGGCACTGGCGAGATCGGGCAGCGGATCCTGACCGCCGGGCACCACGGGCACGCCGGCGGCACGCATCAAGCGGCGGCTCTCGATCTTCGAGCCCATGGCGGCCATCGCCTCGGGCGGCGGACCGATGAAGGTCACGCCCGAGTCCCGGCAGAGCTTCGAAAAGGCCGCGTTCTCGGAGAGGAAGCCGTATCCGGGGTGGATCGCGTCGGCGCCGATGCGCTGCGCGAGCTCGACCAGCGCCTCGCCGCGCAGGTAGCTCTCGCGCGACGGTGCCGGTCCGATGCAGTAGGCCTCGTCGGCGAGCAGCACCGGCAGGGAGGCGCGATCCGGCTCGCTGTAGACGACGGCACCGTCGATGCCGCAGTCGCGCAGGCCGCGGAGGATGCGCACGGCGATCTCGCCGCGATTGGCGATGAGGACTTTGCGAATGGTCTTCACTCGGGATCCCGTCGTTCGGAAGGTGCGGGGATGATACCAGGACGCGCGGTGCGGGCGAGGGCCAGCAGCGCCATCAGGGCCAGGCCGGAAACCGCGGTGGCGAGCTGCAGCGGCCGGCGATCGACGGCGACCCGCACGCGATGGGTGCCGGCGGGCACTTCGACCGCCAGCCGCGTGAGGTTGGCGACACGCAGGGTCGTCGCCCGGCCGTCGACCGTGCCGCGATAGATCGGCAGGAAGGCGCGGCGCAGCACGAGCAGGCCACCGGCCGGAGAGTCGACCTCGACCTCGAGCTCGTCGCCGCGGGTGCGCACGAGCGTCGCCGTTCCGGAAGGACGGCGCTGCGCGATGTCGTCGCCGGCGAGCACAGCACGCTGCCGCGGATCGAAGCCGGGATCGAACACCGCTTCGAGCGCCGCGTTCATGTGGGGAGCACCGTTCGTCTCGCCGACCACGACCGCCTCCGGCAACGTCCCGAGAACGCGATAGGCCCGTTGGACGGTGGCGCCGAAGAGGGGGCTCTCACCGAGCGGCTCGACGAGCCCACGCGCCTCCGGTTCGATCTCGCGATCGAGCAGCAGGACGTCGGCGCCGACGGCGCGCAGGACCTGCAGCCGGCGGCGGTCGCCGAAGTGCCGCATCCCGAAGGCCAGCGCATCGGTCATGAACTGGTCGAGCCCTTCGGGCGAGGGGTCGAGCTCGAAACGCATCCCGTGAAGCTGCCCGCTCCAGGGAGCGAGCGAGAGCTGGCGATAGCGCGCCAGCCAGACGGCGCTCGCCCCCGGCAAACGCACGACCGCGTCCTTCGAAACCGCGAAGAGGTCGTCCACGCCGCCGTTGACGATCGCCGCCCCTGCCGGCAGGCAAGCAGCGATCGGCGACAGGTGCCGGAGCTCGGAGGTCTTGTCGGTGGCCAGAGCCGGCGCCAGGAAGAGCAGTTGGCTCGTCCCGTGAATCACCAAGAGCATGGCGAGCCCGAGCTCGGGACGGCGTCGGGAGACGGCGAGGCCGACCGCGAGCAGCAGGGCCAGCACGAGACCGAGGAATCCGAGGGCCTGCCAGCGGGAGATCTCGCTCGGGATCTGGTCGGCGGCGAGTCGGTCGCCGGCCACCCCGGCCATCCACTGTCCGAGCCCGGCGGGGGCGAGCGCACCGACGCTCCACACCGTGCCGAGCGCGAGCCCGGCGAGGGAGAGCGCCGTTGCCGCCCCGCGCCGGCCGGCACCGTCGAGCAGCCGACGGGCACCGAGGCCGCCGAGCAGGCTCATTCCCATCGCCGCGAGCAGCGTGAACTTCACCGGGAAGCGAAAGAGACCGGCGCCAGGCAGCGTGTACAGTCCTCGCAGCAGAGGGTTCGACTCGGCCCCGGCGAGGAACATGCCCACGGCCACCGCCCCCCAGCCCCACCACCCGATCCGGCCCGGCCGACGACCCGAGGCGGCCACGAGCGCGCAGGTGAGCAGACCCGGGAGCAGGGAGAAGAAGAGTGGCTCCTCGCCTCCCGACAGACGCTGCCCCCAGAACAGCAACTGATCCGGCCGGCCGAAGGCGAAGGGGACGAGCCACTCGATTAGCAGCCGCGGATCCCAGCCACCGGCCGTGGTCCGGGCATAGCCCCAGAAACCGCGATAGGAGAACCCGAGAATCCGCCCCAGCTCGACGAGCTGGGGTGCGGCGAGCAAGGTGCCCAGCGCGAAAGCGGTGGCGACCCATCCCCATCCGGCCCGCCGTCCGTGTCGCACCAGGGCCGCCGAGAGGGCGGCGAGGGCGGCGATCGCTGCCGTCACCGGGTCCCCGGCGAGCAGCTCGAGCATCCACAGGAGGGCGCAGGCGACGAACGCGCGCGCTCGGCGCTCGGGCTCGCCGAGCGCCAGCGCCGCCGCGGCAAGCGCCGGCGCCACGGTGACACCGCCGACGAGGTTCGCCATGTTCAACTGCGACACGAAGTGCCCGGAGAAGGCGAAGAGCACCCCGGCCGTCCAGGCCGGGAGTCGCTCGAGCCCCCAGCGCCGCGCCAGGGCGAACATCGCCCACGGGGCGAGCAGCCAGTGCAACCAGAGGTGGGCGTTGAGCGCCCAGAGCGTCGAGCCGAGAAGGAAGAGAAGGTTCGTCGGATAGAACGGAAAAGCGTTCAGGTTGCCGAGGTACGGCTGCCCTCCGGCTCGCAACGGGTCGACCGACGGCAGCTCGCCGCGCCGCAGCGCCTCGGCCCCGAACGCCTTGAGGGAGACGTGTGTGTTGATCACGTCGCGCAGGCAGAGCGTCCGCTCGCCGCTCGCCAGCGGCCAGACGACGACGGCGAGGGCCAGCGTCGCCGGCAGCACGAAGAGCAGGAGGAAGCGTCTCATCGGATGGGAGCCACTCCCAGAGCGACGAGCGCAAGCACCGCGAACCCCGCCACCCATCCCGCGGCACGCTCCGCTGCCGCGCTCACGTCGACGACCAGCCGGTGTTTTCCGGGCGGCACCTCGATTCCGAGCAGAGCGACATCGACGGGTCCCGTCGGCACCCGCGCCCCATTCTCGAGGGTCGCCCGGTAGAGCGGCAGATAGGCGCGGCGAATCACCACGAGGCCGCCCCCGCCGTCGATCTCGAGCTCGAGCCGGTCGGACGATTCCGCGACGAGCGCGACGCGACCTCCGGGCGCATGGGCGAGGGCTCGCGGGACGAGCGAGAGCTGGCGCGGGTCCTCCACCGCGGCGAGTCGACGAACCGCGCGTCCGAGGTCGGGCTCGACGTCGACCCGCTCGGGCCACCAGGCTCGAGGCTGTCGAGCGCGAGTGGCGGACGCATCCGGCACCGCGTAGAGCGACGTGGTGAAACCACCGTGCCGACGCGAAGCAGTTCGGGGAAGTGGCACCTGCTCGTCGCCACGGACCACGAGAGCGTCCGCTCCCAACCGGCGAAGCCAGACGACCCGCTCCCGCCAATCGAGGCGCCGCAGCTCCAGCTCGAGATGCGCCGAGAGGGGTGACTGCAGTCCGACGAGATCGGGGGCGAGCGGGTAGGTCATGCCGAAGAGAGCCCCCGGCGCGGCGGCGAGATCGGCCAGGTCCAGGCGGGCCCGGGCGGCGGCATCGGCCGGGGCCTCGTCGCCGGCGGGCAATCGCTCGAGCGCCTCGAAACGAGCCACCGCCGCACCGGCCGGCAGGAGCGCACGCCAAGCCGGCCCCTCTCGATAGGGCTCCGTCGCGTCGGTTGCCCAGAGCGGCGCGAGCTGGAAGAGGCCGAGAAGCTGCAGACCGACCAGCGCTGCGGCACTTCGCCGCGCCACCGTCGCCGCACCGACCAGGAGCCCCGCGGCGACGAGACCGAGCGCCGCCAGCCGGATCTGCACCCCGGCCGCCGGGCCTCCGATCGCCGACCCGGCCCAACGGACCACCACCTCCGCCGCAGGCGCGGCGAGCAGGAGCAACGCCACGCCTCCGACCGCGAGGAGCGCAGCACCCGCCACCAACCGGTGGCGCGCCGCGGCAGCCCACGATTCCCACGCCGAAAGCCCCTGTCCGGCGAGCACACAGGCCGCCAGGAAGAACCAGAAGAGGAACTTCTCCGGATAGCGGAAGAGACCCGCGGAGACCGCGCCGAGGAGGCCAGGCGCGACCCCTCCGAGCCAGGCGAACCCCAACCCCGCGACAGCCAGCCAGGACCACCAGCTCGCTCGACGAGCGGCGGCGATGGCGAGCAGGCCTCCGACCACGCCGACATGGAGACTGAAGACGAAGGGCACCACGGGGAACCAGTCGAAGCTCCAGTAGTCGAACGGGCCGTAGCGGGTCGGCCAGCCGAACGGCAGCGGGAGGAGGAGCTCGAGCAAGCGCACCGGGTGAAGCGCGAAACGACCGGCCGCTTCGCCCGCCCCCCAGAACGCCCGGGTCGAGAAGCCCACGACCCGCAGAGTCGCGACGAGCTGCGGCGCGGCCACGGCGAGGGCGCCCGCGAACGTGCCCGCCGCGCCCACGAGTCCCGTCCTCCAGCCGTGACGCTCGACGGCCACCAGCAACAGCGGCACCAGCCCGAGAGCCGCCGTCACCGGCTCACCACCGAGCAGTGCGAGCCCGAGCGCCAAGGCGGCGAACGACCAACCCCGCCGACCTCCGCGAGCCACCCCGGCAAGAGCGAACGGCCACCACGCCGCGACGACGACGAGGTTGTAGAAACTGAGGGCCGAGAGGCCGTAGCCGCAAGCCGCCCAGGTCACTCCGGCGAGCAACGCGGCGAGCGGCGGCTGACCGAGCTCGCGAGCGAGCCGGCGCATGGCAAAGAACCCGAGCAGCCAATGGAGCGCGAAGTGGAGATTGAACGCGCTCCAGAAGGGCAACACGAGATAGAGCAGGTTGTCCGGGTAGAAGGAGAGAGTGTTCGGGTCGCCGCGGTAGACCTGGCCAAGCGCCCAGGCGGGATCGACCGCCGGGATCCTCCCGGCGGCGAGCTCGGCGGCACCGAAGGCCTTGGCGGGGAGCCCGGTCGCGAAGACATCCCGCAGGAAGAGGGTGCGATCCCCGAGCGCCAGGGGCAGGGTCAGCGCGAGCCAGAGCAGCAGCAGAGCCCCGAGGAGGCCCCGGGCGACTCTCCGCTCGTCCGGCAACGGGCCACGCGTCACGGCCCTTAGAATACCCGCCATGCTCGTCGCCCTCGTGCGCTCACTGCGCCCCGCTCAGTGGTCGAAGAACCTCTTCGTCCTGGCTCCCCTGCTCTTCGCTCGGCGGCTGGGCGACCCGGCTGCCCTGCGCGATGCCGCCGCAGCGTTCGCCGCCTTCTCGGCGGCCGCGAGCACGACCTATCTGCTCAACGACCTCGGCGATCGCGAACGCGATCGTCGCCATCCTCTCAAGCGAGAGCGCCCGATCGCCTCGGGCGCTCTCCCGCCGGCAGTCGCCGCGATCGCCGCGGTCGTTCTGGCGCTCTTCGCCACCGGGCTCGCCTGGCGGCTCGGGACTCCCTTCGCGTTGCTGCTCGTCGGCTACCTCGGCCTCGGACTACTTTACACGCTCGCCCTCAAGCGCATCGTCATTCTCGACGTGATGGCGATCAGCGCCGGCTTCGTCCTGCGCGTGCTCGGCGGCGCGGCGGCGATCGACGTCGCCGTGTCGCACTGGCTCCTGTTGTGCACGAGCTTCCTCGCTCTGTTCCTCGGCTTCTCCAAGCGGCGGCACGAGCTGCTGTTGCTCAGCAACGCCAGCGAACAGCGCCAGGTGCTCTCCGATTACAGTCCGCAGTTCCTCGATCAGATGATCAACGTCGTCACCGCCTCGGCGGTCGTCTCGTACGCCCTCTACGCGGTGGCGCCCGAGACCGTGGCGAAGTTCCATACCGACCGCCTGCTGCTGACCTTGCCGATGGTGCTTTTCGGCGTCTTCCGCTACCTCTACCTGATGCACCGCCGCCCCGACGAGATGCTCAATCCCACCGAAGCGATCCTCCGCGACCTGCCTTTCCTCGCCAACATCGCACTCTGGGCGGCCGCCGCCGCGGCGATCGTTCATGCCTTCTGAGTTGACGACGACTTCGGCCGGATCCTCCCGCCGCCTCACCCTGTTGGCCCTCTGCTTCGCCGCCTCCGGCGCCGCGAGCCTGATGGACCAGGTCGTCTGGCTGCGCTTCCTCTCGCTGACGTTCGGCAATACCACGCAGGCCACGGCGACGCTGCTTGCCGTCTTCATGGGCGGGCTCGGCTTCGGGGCGCTGCTCGGCGGGCGACTAGCCGACCGGCTCCGGCGCCCGCTCGCGGCGTACGCCCTGCTCGAGACCGGCCTCGCCCTGGCGGCCCTCGCCAGTCCCGCGATCTTCGCCGCCATCGACCGCGGCTACGTCTGGACGCATCAGCATTTCTTCGCCTCGCCCGCGATCTTTGTCGCGCTCCGCGTGCTGCTCGCGGCCGGTGCGCTGTTGCCGCCGACCCTGCTGATGGGGGGCACCCTGCCGCTGCTGCTGCGCGGCCTCTCCGACGACGGGCCCCACGTCGGCCGGCGCACCGCGCTGCTCTACGCGCTCAACACGCTCGGCGCCACCGGTGGCGTCGCGCTGGCCGGGTTCGCCACCATCCGCACCCTGGGACTCTCGGCAACCCTGCTGCTCGCCGCCGCGCTCAACCTCGCCGCCGCGCTCGGTGCGCTCGCGCTCTCCCGGCCGGTCGAGACCGCCACCTCGACCGGAACGCTCTCGGCCGGCCGGGCAACGCGGCGTGCCCTGCTGGCGCTCTTCTTCCTCATGGGAGCAACGAGTCTCGGCTACGAGGTGTTGTGGACTCGCGCCCTGGTGTTCCACCTCGGCTCGAGCGTCTATGCCTACAGCCTGATGCTCTCGCTCTTCCTCGCCGGCGTCGGTCTCGGCAGTCTCGCGCTGGTGCCATGGGCCGATCGCGTCACGTCGCCGCTCGCCGCACTCGGCGCGGTCGAGCTCGCGCTCGCCGTCTGGGGTATCGCACAGGTGCCGCTCTTCGCCTCGCTCGCCCGATCGCTCGCCGCATGGTCCGAGTTGCTGCGCCCCCAGAGCTTCGGCGGCGGCACGGTGGTTCAACTGCTCGCCGTCCTGCCGCTCGTCCTCCCACCGACGCTGCTCATGGGTGTCTCGTTCCCCTTGGCCGTGCGAGCCTTCCATCGCGAGCTCGACCCGCTCGGTCACGACGTCGGCAGCGTCTACGGCGCCAACACCCTCGGCTCGATCGCCGGGTCGCTCGGCACCGGGTTCGCTCTCCTTCCGGCGATCGGCACCCAGAGCTCGATGCTCGCGCTCGGTGCGGTCAACGGCACCCTGGGCGCCGCGGTGCTCTTCGCCGCGGCAAGGAGCGGTCTCGGCGGTCGCGCCGCTCGGCTCGCCTCCCGCGTCGGCTGGGCTGCTCCCGTCCTCTGCCTGCTCGCCATGCCGGCGTTCCCTGCGGACGGAGTGATTCTTCGCGCCGGGATCTTCAGCACGGATCAGCCGGACGACCTTCTCTTCTTCGACGAGGATGCGTCGACCTCGGTGACGGTTCGACGCCAACGCGAATCGGATGGACGTCCCTACCTGTCACTCGAGCTCAACGGCGTCAACGTGGCCGGCACCAGCCCCGACCTGTTTGCCGTCCAGATGATGCAAGGGCACCTGCCGCTCCTGCTCGCCGGCGATGCGCACAGCGTGGCCCACATCGGCTTCGGCAGCGGCGGCACCGCCTGGGCGGTCTCGCGCCATCCTGTCGACGAAATCCTCATCGTCGAGATCAGTCCCGAGGTCATCGCCGCGTCGGATCGCTTCTTCGCCGACGTCAATCACGGCGTGCTCAGGGATCCCCGGGTCCAGGTCGAGATCAATGACGGGCGCAACTTCCTGCTCGCCACGCCACGCACCTTCGACGCGGTGCTCTCCGACTCGATCCACCCGCGCTACGCCGGCAACGGCTCGCTCTACACGCGCGATTACTTCGCCCTGCTCGCCAAGCGGCTCGCCCCGCGGGGCGTCGCCTCGATGTGGCTCCCCACCTATTCGCTCTCGCCGCGCAACTACGCGATGATCCTCCGCGCCTTCCAGGAGGTCTTCCCGCACACAACGGTCTGGTACGAGCCGAGCGCCCTCAATGCCTTCACCATCGTCACCGGACGCCTGGCGGCGACGCCCTGGGACGGCGCTGCGCTCGCCAGGGCCTTCGCCGATCCGAAGGTCGCTGGCGAGCTCGCGGCTCTGGGAATCCGCGGACCTGCGGACCTGCTCACCTGCTACCTCGCCGGTGGCGAACGTCTCGCGGACTCGCTCCGCACCATCCCGCCGCACATCGACGACCTGCCGGCAGTCGAATACGAGAGCGGACGACTGCTCGACAAGAACCGGCCGTGGCTCGCCACGTTCTCGGCGTTGCTCGCCCTGCGCCCGGAGACGCCGCCCGACGACTACCTGGCAGCGCTCCCGCCCGACGAACAGGCGCGCGCCCGCAGCCTCTGGGCCGGGCGCGGCGAGCTGCTTGCCGCGCAACGCGCGGCGCTCGCGGCAGCCCTCGCCTCCACGCCCGAGCAGCGCTGACCGGGGTCGACGCGAAGGCGCCGGAAACTAGGGCTTCGCGGAGGATCGCGCGGCGGCGATCCGCGCGGCGAGCGGGGCCAACGAGGGGTGCTCCGGCGCCGCCGCGGCGAGTCGCTCGTACCAGACCTGGGCAGCGCCGAGGTCCCCCGCCGCGACCTCGACGACGACGCGATTGATCAGCGCCGCCGCAAAGGTCGGGTCGAGAGCGTAGGCCCGGTCGAGCGCCTGACGCCCGGCCGCGACGTCGCCGGTCGCCGCCGCGGCCGCGCCGAGGTTGGCCCAGGCCTCCGGAGATCCCGCGTCGCGTCCGACCGCTTCGGCGAAGAGCTGCCGCGCCTCGGCGAGCCGTCCCTGCCGCGCGGCGAGCGTTCCGAGCTCGAGTGGCGCCACGGCGTTCTCCGGAGCGGTGGCCAGCACGGCGCGCCACTCGCGCTCCGCCGAGACGAGGTCGCCGCGCAGCGCCGCGAGGCGACCGAGATTCAAGTGGACGAGTTCGCGGTTCGGCTCCGCCGGCGCCAGCCGCGAGACGCCCCAGGCGAGCAGGAGGAGGCCGGCGAGAACGATCGGCTGGCGCTCGCGTGAGACGGCCCGGGGCAGGTCCGCGAGGCCCACCCCCGCGACGAGGGTGAGCGGCACGAGCCCCGGGAGCCGGTAGCGCGAGAAGAGGAAGAAGGCGACGGTCGAGGCCATCCAGGCGAACGCGAAGAGCCAGGCAGGCGCCAGCGCGGCCAACTGCCGGCGGCGCCAGGCGACCCCGAGGCCGAGAACAGCCAGTCCGACGAGACCGGGAAACTCCAACGCCAGGACGGCCAGGAGGGGCGATCGTTCGCGCACCCAGGCGTAGTCGACGGCGTCGGGCCACTCGATCGCGCTCCAGTAGAGACCGAGCTTGCGCCACTGGAGCCGGGCGAAATCGGCCGGCCGCTCGCGCGCCCAGGCGAGCGCACGATCCCGCCAGTAGGCCGAAACCTCGGCGGCGCCGAGCGGCCGCCCGAGCGCCCGCTCGGCGATTCGCCAGGGCTCCCGCCGTTCGAGCTCCGGGATCTGGCGCCCCGAGGTCAGCGGCTGGTAGGTGCCGTCCGCCCCCGCGTGATTGCCGATGTAGAAGTTCACCCCGCCCTGCCAGGTGGTCGGCAACAGCCCTCCGCCGCGCGAGGCGTTGAAGAGCGCCACCGGCAGGAGCGGCAGGACCAGCCCACAGACGACGAGCACACCGTTCGTCAGGGAGCGCCGGACATCCTCACGGCGCCACGCCAGCAGGACGGCGAGCGGCGCCACGAGGAGCGCGTTCTCGCGCAGCAGCGCCAGAAATCCGAAGAGCACGCCGGCGAGTAGCCAGCTCGCGCCGCGGTGGTCGCGTCGCGCCACCGCCTCCGCCCAGAGGAGCGCCGCGACGAGATCGACGGCCAGCGACTCCTTGAGCAGTTGCACGTCATGAAAGACGAACGGCCCGTAGACGGCGGCGAGCGCCGCCGCGGCAAGCCCAGCGCTCGCTCCCGCCATCTCGCGACCGGCCCGGGCCAGACAGTAGATCCCGCCGAGCGCCGCGGCGATCTGCAACAGGTAGACGGCGTGCGGCGAGGCGACGAGCCGGTAGACGGTGGCGAGCAGATAGGGGTAGAGCGGCGGCTGGAAGAACGGGAAATCTCCCGGCCCGCTGCCGGCCGCGATGGCACGCGCCCACCGGTCGTACTCGGCGCTGTCGACGACGAGGGTGTCGACGAACGGCAGGCGCCGGACGGCGAGCCAGTGGCCGAGACGCAGCGCTGCCGCGGCCGCGAGGATCGCCGGCAGCACCCAGCGCGGCGGAGCCGCCGCCCCGCCGACCGGACCGTTCGCCAGCCGTTCGCTCAACTCGCCCTCAGGCGCCTCCTGCGGCGAAGAACGAGCGGATCGCGTCGACGACGCGATCGACCTCCTCGAAGGTCAACTCGCCGAAGATCGGCAGGCAGAGCACCTCGCGCGCCGCGCGCTCGGCCTCGGGCAGCGAGGTGTCGGCGGGAACGGTGGCGGCGAGCGCCGGCTGATGGTGGAGCGGCGAGGGGTAGTGCGTCGCGCAGCCGATCCCCGCCGCGGTGAGCGCCTGCTGCAGCGCGTCGCGCCGGGAGCTGCGCACCGCGACCTGATGAAAGACCGGCTCGTCGCCCTCGCGCTCGGCGGGCCAGACGAGGTCGCCGACTCCCGCGAGCCCGTCGCGGTAGCGCGCCGCGCAGGCGCGCCGATGCGCGTTGTCGCCGTCGAGCAGCGGCAGGCGGCAGTTGAGCACCGCGGCCTGGAAGCTGTCGAGGCGGCTGTTGGTCCCCACCAGGGTGTGGTGGTAGCGCGCCGTCTGGCCGTGATTGGCGAGCAGGAAGGCATGCTCGACGAGCTTGGCATCGCGTCCGCTGATGCCGCCGCCGTCCCCGAAGCAACCGAGGTTCTTCGTCGGGTAGAAGCTCCAGGCCGCGAGCTCGCCGAGCGAGCCGACGCGGGCACCCTGGTAGCGTGCGCCGTGCGCCTGGGCCGCGTCCTCGAGCACCCAGAGCCCGTGCCGGTCGGCCAGCGCCCGGATCGCCGCGAAATCGAACGGGCGGCCGTAGAGGTGCACGCCGAGGATCCCCACCGTCTTGTCGGTCACCCGCGCCGCCGCATCCCGCGGGTCGAGGTTGTACGTCGCCGGGTCGATGTCGCAGAGCACCGGAGTTCCGCCGAGCAGGGCGACCGCTTCCGCGGTGGCGAAGAAGGTGAAGCCGGGGACGAGGACCTCGTCTCCCGGCTCGAGACCGAGCGCACGCAGGGCAATGACGAGCGCGTCCGTCCCGTTGCCGACGCCGATCGCGCGCGGCGCCCCGAGATAGCGGGCGAAGGCCTCTTCGAACTCCTTGACCTCCGGACCGAGGACGAACGAGGTCCGGGCGAGAATTGCCTGCCAGCGGCCGTCGAGCTCGGTGGCGATGCGGCGATGGGCGCGGGTGAGATCGAGCATGGGAACCGGATTCACGGCGGTGGTCTCCTGGTCGGATCGGGCGCGGCGGCGGGCTCGGCCATCTCCCGCAACGGGTAGCGGCACCACCCGGTGCGATAGAGCACGAGCTCGTCGCCGGCCATCGTGATGTTGTTCGGAATCGCCAGTCGGACGACCGGCACGAAACGCACCGGGTCGGCCTCGAAGGCGGGAAGAAAACGTGGATAGGCCGCGACGAAGTCGACCCCGCGGCGCTCGAGATATCGCGCCAGGGCCTCCTGCGGATCGAGCTTTCCTTCGCGCCGCAGCTCGTCGCGCAGCTCCGGCGTGATCAGCGCTCCGAGGTCGACGAGCCGGTTCGGCAGCACGAAGCCCATCGCGCCAACGTCCGCCACCGCGATCAGCGCTTCGGGGGCCAGGCGGGGAGCGAGCCAGCGAGCGAGGCGAAGGTCGCTCGATTCGACGTTCGTCACTCCCTGGACATAGCGTCCCGCACCTCGCGCCGTGGCGGCGAGCGCGGGGCCGAGCACGAGCGCGAACGCCAGCCCCCATCCGGCGACCTTCGCCAGACGCGACGCCGGCCCTCGCCGCAGGGCGTCGAGTGGCGTCGCGAAAGCCATGCAGCCGACGATGACGAGCGGCGGGAAGAGCGGGAAGAGGTAGCGGCCGAAGTTCCCCAGCACCGTGCCACCGCGCGCCCCGAAGAGGGAGAGCGCACAAGGCAAGGCGAACAGCCAGAGTGCCGGGAGGAGCGAGAGGCGGCGACCGGTCAGACGACGGGCGAGGAGTGCGCAGCCACCTCCGGCAGCGAGGAGCAGGAAGAGCGGATGGCTGCGGAAGAACAGGCCCAACGCGAGGTAGAGCGTGTGCAGGTCGGGGAGGAGCCGCGCCACGCCGTCGGCCTTGGCGGCGAAGGTCGTCGGCAAGGGCGAGCCCGAGACGGTCAGGTTGAACACCGCCACCGGTGCCAGGACGCCGACCGCCACCGCGATGTCCGCGGCAAGCGCCCGCCTGCGCTCGACGGCGGGCGACGCACTGCTGACGACGCGTTCGCCGAACGCCAGCAGGAGGAGTAGCAGCCCTTCTGGCCGTGCCAGCGCGGCGAGCGCCAGCACCAAGAGGCTCAGACGGCCCTGCCGGCGTTCGGCGATCTCTTCGGCATGCAGCCGCATCCCGGCGACCGAAAGCAGCACGAAAAGCGGGATCTCCATCGCGGAAAGCGCCGCCCACGCCAGCCAGTCGGTGCTCGCGACGGCGAGAGCCGACAAGAAGGCGAGGAGCGGAGGGAGGTTCAGCGCGCGGGCGAGTCGGCCGCTTTCGACCACACCAAGGACGGCGAGCGCGACCCCGAGGAACTTGACGGCCAGCACCCGATCGAACGGCAGGGCGCCCAGAAGGGAAAGGAGCGCCGTCCACAGCGGGGCGGTCGACGCGGGCACGATCTCCCCGGCAGGGAAGGCGAGCCCGGCCCCTGCGGCGAGGCTGCGGGCGAAGACCAGATGGATCCAGCTGTCGTCGAGTGGCAGGCCGGACGACGCCCCGGTCGTCGCTCGCTCGAAGAGAAGATAGGCCAGCGCGGCGACGAGGGCCACGGTCGCCGGCAGCAGGTCGGCGGTCGCGAGGCGAAGCCGCCGCAGGGATGAGGGGGCCGTCGGCACTGGGAGGTGATCCGTCACGGCGGTTCCGGCCCGAGCGGGCCCTCCGGAGCATACATGAGGGCTCCGGGGCGCCGAGGCGAACGGCGCGGCGACCTTGATAGGCTCGCCACGGCCGATGGCGAGACGCCCACTCACCCCGCTCGGGGCCCGACGTCGCCATGCCGCCCGTCTCGCCCTGTATCTCTCGCTCGCGACCAGCGCACTCGTCGGCGTCGGCCTCGGACGAGTCGCCTCCGAAGTCGTGCGACGGGCTCCCGAAGTCGACGACGACTCGGCCGAGTGGCTCGGCATCGACTTTGCCGCGCTTCCGGAAGTCAGCCTGTTGCAGCGCTACGTCGCGATCAACACCAGCTATCCCGATGGCGACGAGCTCGCCGGGGCCCGCTTTCTCGAGACCGAGCTCGCCCGACGCGGGATCCACGGCCAGGTCGAGTACCTCGGGCGGGGGCGGGCCAACTTCTGGGCGATCCTCGAGGGGAGCGAGCCGGGGGCGGTGGTGCTGCACCACCACATCGACGTGGAGGAGGCGCACGAATCGGCCGACTGGGCCTATGCTCCCTTCTCCGGCACGATCGACGGGCCCTGGATGTACGGACGAGGGGTCTACGACATGAAGAGCCTGGCGATCGCCCAGATGGTCGCGCTCTTCGACCTGCAGGCCGACACCCCGCGACCCCGCAAGAGCGTCATCTATCTGGCAACCGGCGGCGAGGAGACGGGAAGCGACCTCGGCATGCGGTGGCTCGTCCGGCAGCACCCGGAGTTGGTGCGCCGGTTCGACCTCATGCTGACCGAGGGAGGAGCGGTCGACGCCACGACGCCGACCCAGATCAAGTACTGGGGCATCGAGTTCGGCCAGAAGCACTTCGTCGACCTGCACTTCTGCTCGTCGAGCCGCGAACGCCTGGAGGACCTGCGCAGCGACCTCCTCGCCTACGGCAAGCCGGACTGGCCGCTCCACCTGTCCCCCGAGGCGCGCGAGTTCGCGCTGCGCTACGGGGCCAGCCGCGACCTGGGTCTCTACCGCCAGCTCCTCCTCCGTCCCGACGAGCTCCTCCTCGAGGCGGACCGGTTCGCCCAATTGACCCCGATCCTCAAAGCGCTGTTCCGCAACGAGATTCACGCCTCGGTCGTGACCGCCGCGCCGGGCGGCGGCTGGGAGCTCCTCGCCAAGCTCCACCTCTTCCCCGGCCAACCGGTCGCGGAGGGGCTGGCGGCCGCCTTGCCGTCCGGGATCGCCTCGGGCGTCTCGATGACCATGCGCGATCCTGGCGGCGCGCACGCCGTCACCTCGCTCTCCCACCCGGCCTACCAGGTTCTCGAGGACGCCGTCCGCACCGCCTATCCACACGCGGTCGTCGGCCCGCTGTTCTCGAGTTGGACGGCCTCGGATGCCCGCTTCGTCCGCGACCTCGGCCGACCGGCTTTCGGGTTCTCGCCGTTCTTGATCGTCTCCTCCGACACCTACTATGTCGGGGGACCGAACGAACGGATCAGCCTCGCCGGCTATGTGAAGGGCGTGAGGCTCTACTCGAAGGTCCTGCGCCGCCTCGCCAACTGACACCCAACGTCACTCCCGAGTGGCACTCCTTGGCTGTTCCGCCGCTGTTGCGCCGCTTCGACCCTCGATTCGGGGGCATTCCGCTGGCACGGCGCGTGCTTTTCTTTCCCCTCGAATCCCGGAATCACCCGGGAAACCGATCCCACCAAGGGAAGAGGAGACCAGATGCTGCAGAGACTTCGCAATCGGCAGCGGGGCTTCACCCTGATCGAGCTCCTGATCGTGGTCGCGATCATCGGCATCATCGCCGCGATCCTGATCCCGAACTTGATCGACGCCCTGCAGAAGGCCAAGCAGAAGCGCACCATGTCGGACATCCGCAACACCGGCACCGCCTGGATGTCCTGGCTGACCGACCAGGTCGGCTCGACCGCCGCGGGCTCGAGCAACACCTTCTCGCTCACCCCGTTCGGCACCGCCAAGTCGTACGCCAACATGGTCTCGACGCTCCGTCCGACGACCACGTTCTTCTACATGCAGGAGATCCCGCAGAAGGACGGATGGAAGACCGACATCCAGTACTTCTCGAACTCCAACCTCCTCGCCAGCCGCGTGCTGGCCATCCGGAGCGCCGGCAAGGACCAGTCGTTCGGCGGCACCGACTACACGGTCGGCCCGTTCGTCGCCACCGACTACAACCAGGACATGGTCTGGTCGGACGGCTACTTCGTTCGTTGGCCGGGCGGCTCGGGAGCCGGTTCGTAAGCGAACCGACCTCCGTCTCGGAAGAGCGCCGCGGCAACTCGCCGCGGCGCTTTTTCTTTTGATGCGGTAGTTTCGACTTCGTGCGCCGCGCCGCTTTCGCTTCGCTCGCCCTGGTCCTGCTGACCGCCGTCGCGGCACGTGGAGGCGCTCCTCCCCCGCCGACGAGCCCGGCCGCGCTGCTCGCGGCCTACCTTCGGATCGACACCGCGACGGGCGCTCCCGGCGAGGCCCGGGCTGCCGAGTGGCTCGCCGGAGAGCTGCAGCGTGCCGGCCTCCCCGCCACCCGCCACCTCGGCCCCGACGGCCGCACCAGTCTCTCCTGTCGACTCGCTGCGAACGCCGCGCGCACCGGCGGCACCGTGGTCCTGCTCCACCACCTCGATGTCGTGCCGGCCGGAGAGGGCTGGAGCGTGCCGGCATTCGGCGGAGTCACCCGCGACGGCGCGATCTGGGGACGTGGAGCCGTCGATGCCAAAGGGCTCGGCATCGCCCACCTCGCCGCGTTCCTCGATGCGGCGCAGAGCGACCTGCCGCGCCACCGCGACCTCGTCCTTCTCGCCACGGCCGGCGAAGAGTCCGGCGGCTCGGCCGGGGTCGGATGGCTGATGAGCGCCCACCCGGAGCTCTTCGCCGACGTCGCCGTGGTCCTCAACGAGGGGGGAATGAACCGGACCGCCAACGACCGGCCGCTCTGGTTCGGCATCGAGACGTCTCAGAAGCGGCCCTTCTGGCTCGAGCTCGTCGCCCGCGGGCGGGGCGGCCATGCCTCCAGCCTGGCGCCAGAGAGTGCCACGCATCAACTCGTCCGAGCGCTCGCACGCTTCGTCGATCGCCCGCGCCACTGGCGCCTCGAGGAGCCGGCCGCCACCGCGCTCGCCGCTCAGGCCAAGGTCGACCCGAGCCTCGCCGCGGCGCTCGCCCGGCTCCCCGCCACACTCTCCACCGGCACACCCGAGAGCAGCCTGCCTCCGGGACTGCTCGGCGCACTGGACGACACGCTGCAGGTGACGATGCTCACCGGCGCTCCGTCGATCAACGTCATCGCCCCCGAAGCGCGCGCGACGGTGGACGGGCGCCTGTTGCCCGCCACCGACGACATCGCGCTGCTCGCCGAGCTGCGCGCTCTGGCCGGCCGCGACGTCGAGATCCGGGTGCTCCTCGCCGCGCCACGCAGTCAGCCGTCGCCGACCGAGAGCCCGGAGTTTCGGATCCTCCAGGCGACCCTGTCCGGGGAAGCGCGCGTTTTGCCTGCGTTCATCCCGGGAGTCACCGACTCGCGCTACTTCCGCGAACGGGGAATCGCCGCCTACGGCTTTTCGCCCTTCGCCCTGGACGGATCGGTGCTCGCCGCGATCCACGGACCGAACGAGCGAATGCCCGAGCACGAGCTCAGCCGCGGCATCGAACGGATGCGCCGGGTCGTCCGGGCGCTCCTGGCGGAAACAACCCGTGGACCTGCGGCCGCGAGCCCGGCAGGTGGGAGCACTCGGTGAGCCTTCTCCACGAATTGCCGGCCGCGGCCGTGGTCGGCTACGTCGCCGCGGTCGGCCTGATCGTCGGCAGCTACCTCAACGTCGTCATCCATCGGCTGCCGCTCGGGCTGTCCACGGTCCGACCGCGCTCGCGCTGTCCGCACTGCGGGGCCGCCATCCGGGCGACCGACAACCTCCCGGTGCTGAGCTGGCTTCTCCTGCGGGGCCGCTGTCGCGACTGTCGGGCGCCGATCTCCTGGCGCTATCCCGCCGTCGAGGCGACCGCCTCCACGCTCTTCGTGGCGAGCTTCGCGCGCTTCGGCCTGCACCTCGAGACGTTGTCGGCGATCGCGCTGAGCTGTCTCCTGTTGACCCTCGCGGCCATCGACATCGACCACCTCTACCTTCCCGATCGTCTGACGCTCGGCGGCATCGCCGCCGGTGTCGCCCTGCAGGTTGCCAGCAACAGCGGGTCGCTCGCCCGCGCCTTGCAGGGCGCGCTCGTCGGCGGCGGGGTCCTGCTCGTCGTCGCCGGTGCTTGGCTGCTCGCCACCGGCCGCGAGGGGATGGGCCTCGGCGACGCCAAGATGCTGGCGATGATCGGCGCCTTCCTCGGCTGGCCCGGCGTCGCCGTCACGCTCGTCGTCGCCTCGGCTACCGGCGCAGCAGCAGGAGTCGCCCTGCTCGCCGGCCGCCGCATCGACCTCCAGGCCCGCCTGCCATTCGGCCTCTTCCTCGCGCTCGGTGGGCTCGCCGCACTGTTCCTCGGTCCCGGCCTCGTGGCCCGCTACGAGGCGCTGCTTTGAATCGGGACGGCGGCCACGAGAAGCGTCGCCGCGGACGGCGCATCGTCAACGTCGGTCTGCGCGCCGAAGTTCTCATCCTCATCCCGGTCTCCATGCTGTTGCTCGCCCTGCTCGCCGTCTTCTCGCTCTTCGGCTTCCGCGATGCGATCGAGCGCACCGGCGAAGAACGGCGGGACGAGGCACTGCAACTTGCCCGTCGCGTCGCCGAGATGAGCAGCACGGACTCGCCCGAGCCGCTTGCCACGCTCCGCGAACTGGCGCCGGGCCTCCGTTCGCTCGCCATCTACGGGAGCGACCTGCGCCGCCGGTCGGATCTCGTAGAGAGCGCCGCCGCTCCCGAGTCGATTCCGCAAGGCTGGGCCGAGGCGACGGCGTTCGGCCCGTCCGCCGAGCTGCCCTCCACGGTCGTCGCCATCGCTCCGGCCAGGGAAGGCGCCGATCGGCGCTGGGTGCGGGTCGAGCTCGGCGCCTCGACCGTCGGCGCCGCCCGGCGAACGCTCGTCGTGCTGACGCCCTTGCTGCTCGGCGTCACCGCCGCCTTGACGATCCTCGTCACGCTGTTCGTCCGCCCGCTGCTGGCGCCTTACGACGCCTTGCTCCACACCGCCCGCCAAGCCGGCCTCCTCTCCTCCGCCGAATCGGACGAGATCGCGGCGCTGATCGCCGGGTTCGAAGGTGCCGTCAGCTCGCATCACCGACCGGCGAGCGCGCTCGCCGCGGCCGAGCAATCGCTCACCGAAGAGTTGCAGGCTGGCCTGATGCTCGCCGGGCCACAGGGTGAAGTCCTCGCCCTGAACGCGACCGGCTCCCGGATTCTCGGCGTGCGACATCCCCAGATCGGCCAGCCGGTCGAGGAGGTGCTCGCCGAGCTGCCGCAGCTCGCCGCTCTCGTTCGCCAGGCGGTCGGCAACGGCGAGCCGATCGACCGCGCCGAAGTCGCGATCGGCGGAGTCACCGACCGGCAGACTCTCGGCGTGGCGATCCACGCCCTTCGCCGCGGCGAAGGCAGCCCGCGCGGCTACCTCGTGCTGTTCAGCGATCTGACCCGTTTCGAGCGACTCGCCGCCGAACAGCGGCTCAACGAAGGGCTCGCCCAGCTCGGGGACGCTCGCTGCCGGCGTCGCCCACGAGCTGCGCAACAGTCTCGGCGTGCTTCGCGGATATGTCGAGCTCTCGGCCGACGAGACGGATCCGCGAGCGCTGCTCTCCTACCGCCAGGAGATCGAGGCGGAGACGACCCGGCTTCAGCAGGTCGTCGACGACTTCCTCGCCTTCGCGCGACCCGGCGCGATCCGTCTCGACCCGATGGACCTTGCCGAGGTGCTGGCGCGGGTGGCGCGCGATGTCGCGCCCGGTGCGCAGCCCGCGGCACTGTTCATCACCCCACCTCCACGGATGCACGGCGACGCCGTGCTGCTCGAGCGCGCCTTCCGCAACCTCCTGCGCAACGCCGGGTCGGCCAACAGCGAGAGCGGCTCCCGCGAGGTCGTCCGGGTGTCGCTCGGCCCGACGAGCGGAGGCTGGGAGGTCCGGATCGAGGACCGTGGACCCGGCGTTCCCGAGGCGATCCGTTCCCGACTCTTCCAGCCGTTCGTGTCGAGTCGACCGGGAGGCACCGGGCTGGGACTCGCACTCGCTCGGCGTGTGGTCGCCATGCACCGTGGCAGCCTCCGGCTCGACGATCGTGAAGGGGGTGGAACCTGCGCCGTGGTGGAGTTCCCGCGAGACGCTTTTGTTACGCATGGTAACGCGCGGCCGACAGAATGACAGCGCCACCCAACCCAACTCCAAGGGCGAATCTCTCCAATCAAAGGGGTTCCGCTCCGCGGCCGACCGGCCGGAGCGACGGCATCCGAATTGCCTTCAAGAGGATCACCATGACGAAGAATGGGCGACGCGCCCGCAGCGCGGGCTTCTCTCTGATCGAGGCCATGGTCGTCATCGCCTTGATCGGCATCCTGGCGACGCTCGGCCTGCCGGCATTCCTCGGGATGATCAACCGCAGCCAGCTTCTCGGCACGACCCGCGAGCTCGCCGCCCTGATGCGCTCCGCCAGGATCGAGGCGGTCCGTCGCGGCGTACCGACCGTGGTGATCCGGACCGCCGACGGCTTCACCGCCTTCGTGAACGACGCCCGCGACGGCCAGGGGCGGTTCAGCAACCTGACATTCGACCCCCCCACGGAACGGGAGATCGGCCGCCTGAGCCTGCCGCGTCGCGTCCACGTGGCCGCCCCAGCCCTCGACAGCACGGTGAACACCTTCAGCGGAACCGCGCCGACGCCGCCGTTCGCGCCGAACCTGCCGATCGTCGGAGCCGTCTTCATGCCGGACGGCTCGGCGCTCGCCGAAGGCGCATTCCGGGTCGCCGACGGCACGGAGAGGAACTTCTTCGAGATCCGTCTGGCCCCGCGGTTCACCGGCCACGTCGTCGTCCGCAAGTTCGACTCGACGCCCCCATCCGCCACAGCCACAATCTACTGGTACGAAGCCGGATTCTCGTCCGGGGCCGCCACGGGCTCGGGACCCAACACCTGGGAGTGGGACTGATGCGTACCCGCCGCAAGCACCGTCGATCGTCCGGATTCTCGCTCCTCGAGGTCCTCATCGCCGCGGCGCTCCTTCTGCTGATCGCCGTCGGCGTCCTGCCGCTGTTCACCCGCTCGATCGAGAACAACCTCCTGGGCAATGACGCACTCCGCGAGTCGAACGCCGCGACGGACGGCGCCGAGGACCTGAGCGCGAGTCGCTTCAATGCGGAGCCGGTCACGTTCGCCACCGCGGCGACCTCCGACACCGGAGCCTGGACGTACCAGCTCCTCGAGGGAAGCGACTGGGTCGACACCATTCCCGCCGGCGAGACGGCACAGATCAGCCGCCGCACCGTCCTGCGCCAGTACCAGATCCAGATCGACGGCGCGGTGAACCTGGTGCCCGGCAACGCCGATCCGGGGCGGATCCACATCAAGGAGATCGAGATGCAAGTCGGCAATGCCCGGCGCGGGCGTCCGATCGACCGGGTCGCCTACACACTCAACCTGCGCAAGGCGTTCTGAGGCCGACATGTCCCTTCGATCCACTTTCGCGCGCCGCCGGACGCGAGCCCGGGGATTCAGCCTGATCGAGCTGCTGGTCGTCATGGTCATCCTCGGCGAGATCTTCCTCGCCGTGGGCATCCTGCTCGACGTCAACGAGCGGACGACCCGCATCCAGACCCAGGTCGCCGACCTGCAGCAGGCCCTCCGGGTCGGCCAGGGCGACATCGAGCGCTTCGTCCGCATTGCCGGCCGGGGCGGCCTGCCGCACGGCATCGACCTCAATCCGCCGCTCGGGTCGCTCGAGCTGAACGCCTTCGCGGTGCATGTCCGGGACAATGTCGGGGTCGGCGCCGCGCCCGCGTCGCGCGACGCGGCGATCGGCTTCGCCGGGACGCCCCTCGCCGCGACCGGCACGGACATCCTCACCGTGCGCGGCTGCTTCGAGAGCCCGCTCTTCCAGATTCGCGCCGGGGACTTCACACCCGATCTCAACGGTGACGGCAACCGCTCCGACGGTCGCGTCTTCGTCCGCAATCCCGGTCCTTCGGATCTCTGCCAGGACCTGACGATGCTCACCCAGGCGGTGGGACGAGCCCTGCTCGTCGTCAGCCCGCTCTACGAGCCGATCGTCGACCGGACCGCACCGGCGGACCGCAGCTTCGCGGTCGCGCGGATTACCGCGGTCAATCCGGCGACCGGATTCACCAACGCCTGCGCCACGGCGACTCCGGAGCAGATCACCGTGAGCCTCGACTTCAACCCGCTGACCGACCCCTATCTCCGGCCGTTCAACGCCAACGTCTATCCGACGCGACTGACCAACGCCGCCTGGGTGTGCCTGCTCGAGGAGAACCGCTACTACGTCCGCGAGGAGTACGCGATCCCGGGCGTCGCCACCTCGGAGCTCCGTCCGCGGCTCACCCGCGCCGCGCTCGACCCGGGTCGCGAGCGCCCTCTCGGTGCCAACGCCGCCGAGCAGGCCGCCAACCTTCGCCTGGACGTGGCCGACGACATCGTCAATCTGCAAGTTGCGCTCGCCTTCGACTCCGACAACCAGGGCGCCTTCGAGGACGACATCAATTTCAGCGGCAACGACGACCAGATCGTCGAGGGCACCGACACGGCGAGCCGCAACACCGACGACTGGCTGTTCAACTCCACCGGCGACGTCGTCACCTCGAACGCCTGGCGCTTCCACACCGGACCGCCGGTGCGAACCCCCGTCCGCCTGGAGTACGTCCGCGTCTCGCTGCTCGGCCGCGCCGCGCGGCCCGACCCCAAGTTCCGCGCCCGCAATCTGGTGCGCATCGAGGACGCCGACTTCACCTCGGCTCCGCTCAACGCCGCGAATTCCGAAAACGCCCGGATGTTCCGCCGGCGCTTGCTGCAGACCGTGATCGACCCGAGGAACCTCTGATGACCCGAGCCAGCAATCCGCAGCCTCGCCTCCCACGGCCGCTCGCCCGGCGCGCTCAACGCGGCAGCGCCTACCTGATCGTGCTCTTTCTTCTCGTCCTGATCACGGTCTTCGGCCTCTCGCTCTCCGTCATCACCCAGACCGAGTCGCAGATCGGCGCTTCCGAGCGCATCGCCGACCGGAATTTCTTCACCGCCGACTCCGGCATCGCCTACTCGGTGGCCCGCAAGCAGGTGACGAATCTCGAGATCAGTCGTGTCTTCGACAACGTCGACACCCATTCGTCGGCCTCGGGCGTCAACGTCGCCGACCGGATCTCGATCTCGCCGCTCGCCACGCTCTCCGAGGCGCCGTGCAATCTCTGCTCGATCAACGACCGCCAGGGTGACGAGTTCAAGCAGATCGAGTACGTGCTCAACGCCACCGCTGAGCGCCGGGGGCGCCAGGGCACGGACGCCTCGACGGACACCACACTCGCCCTCAAGCAGATCAGCGTGATCGTCGCCCGCCAGCCGGCGACCTCGTCGATCGGCGCGCTGATGGAGATCAGCAGCAGCGACACGATCCGCAAGGGCATCCGGTATTGATGGCCCGCGACAAGGAGAACCCATGAACCCGCGCCGCCCCACCGCGACCTCGACCTCCCTGCTCCGCGCGGCCCTGCTCCTGGCCTTGGCCTCTGCCAGCGCCGGCCGCGCCGACGACCGCGGCCTGATCTCGGCCTCGACCATCAAGCCGTACGTCTTCGTCCTCCTCGACACCTCGGGTTCGATGAACTGGACGCCGTCCTGCACCCAGGCCGAGTACGACACGATCAATCCCGAAACCGGCCTGCGTACCTGCGACTACGTCTGCCCGGCCGGCGACTGCGCCCCGCCGCGTTACGCCGACGATCCCGCGTCGAAATTCCGCCAGGCCAAGGAGTCGCTCTACGAAGTGATGCAGTCGATCGACGACGAGAAGGCCGATTTCGGCTTCGGCTCGTTCGACCAGGACAACCTCGACATCCGATGGAAGCACTGGCTCTACAAGGTGCAGAATCCCGACCCGACCTCCGCGCGAGGCCCGATCGCCGTCGGCTCGGGTGCCGCAGCATTTGTCTGGCCGCCGCCTGCCGACCCGTCGAAGCGCCTCTTCGGCGACACCTTCGGACGAACCTTCTTTGAGGGGGGGCTGAACCCTACGAGCAGCTTCGGCGGCACGAAGAACTCGAACTGCGACACCGGGAACGCCGGCGACAATGAGGTGGGCTGTTACGCCCGCAACCCCGCCGACATCCTCATCACCAGCCCGACCGCCGCAGTCGCGGACCCCTACTGGGAGCTCCAGCGCGTGCTGCGCTTCCCGAAGCTGGGCGCAACCAACACCCAGACGGTGTTCTTCTACGTTCGCGCCAACAAGAGCGACAGCGACGTCTACTGGATTCAGTACGCTCCCGCTGCCAGCCAGACGATCGGCAACCCGACGGTCGACGTCGTGGTGAGCATCGCGAAGTGCACCAACATCTCCAACAATTGCGACGACGCCCTTGAACGTGGCGAAGTGACGACCAAGACGGTTCGCTTCGAACGGGTTGGCGACTTCATCATGTGGACGTACGGTCTCTACCGGAACTGGAACGACGTCAACAGCACCTCCTCCGACTACTTCCCGGCCAGCACGAACTACAACCAGTCGAGCTCGGCCGACAACACTTGCGACGGGCTCGAGCTGAACACCGATCGGGACTCCGATCGCGACACCAATTGCAGCCTGACGACTCCGGCGACCGGATCCCAGTACTACCCTTGCAACATCAAGCACCCGACGATCCAGGACCCGGCCGGGCGCGACACGACGACGACGAAGTACTTCGACATCGGCGACCGGATCCCGGCCGACTGGGACGAGACCCGTAGCCTCACGCTCAAGCAGGAGATCCTGCGACGCCTGGCGCCGAGCCTTTCGCTCGGCGAGGCCGATCCGACGCTCAACAACGGCTTCGGCCAGGCCCGCTACCTCACCGACCTGCCGGTTTCGCCCGAGAACCTCTTGCGGGTGAAGAACCCGAACATCGCCGGCCGCCCGCTCGATGCCTCCTTCGGTGCGCGCCCGTTGATCGCCAACGGCTCGACGCCCCTGGGCGGAATCCTCCGCGGCTTCAGCCAGTGGTACTGCGGCGCCGACCTGCAGAGCGCCAACTGCTCGACCACCGAGGGGTGGTCGATCAAGGCCTCCCAGGGCGACGACTTCTGGGGCTGCCGCTCGAAGTTCATCATCATGCTGACCGACGGCGACGACACCTGTTCGGGCTCCGGCAACCCTTGCACGATGGCGGCGAGACTCCAGTCGATCGCCGGCATCCGCACCTACGTCATCGGCTTCGGCGTCCCTTCGGCCACCGGCAACTCGCTGAGCTGCATCGCGCGGAACGGCGGCACCACCGACCCCTACAACCCACGCAACAAGCAGGAGCTGATCCGCGCGCTGCAGGACATCTTCAACGAGATCCTCGAGCGCACGTCGACTTTCGCCTCGGCCGCGGTGCCGACGGTGCAGGCGACCGTCGCCGACAAGGTCTTCGTCTCGAACTTCACGCCGGTCAAGGAGGCGCCGATCTGGGCCGGCAGCCTCTACGCCTTCCTCAAGCCGCTCCCGCTCGGCCCGACGGGCTCGCCGGAGATCACCGTGCACTGCTCGGCGTCGATCCGCAGCAAGTGCTTCCTGTTCGACGCCGGCGACGTCCAGGTCGCCCCGACCTACTCCCCGGCCGGGCTACTCCTGCAGACTCCGGACGCCACCGAGGTCGCGGGGGGGAACCTCCGCATCGGCAGTGCCGCCGACCAGCGACGGGTCTTCTACCGCTACGGACCGGTCAACACCTTCACCCTCGATGCGTCGGCGAGCCGCCGCTGGTTCCGTTATCCCGACGCCGCCGACGAGCTCGACTTCTGGACCGGAATGGGGATCGACCCGGTCAAGTTCCCGACCGCGGTCGCCAAGCGCGCCGAGGCCAACACCGCGGTGCGCTACGCACTGGTGGAGAAGACCGGCGACGTGACCGATCCGTCGACGCACGTGACGCACACGCTGACCTATGTCCTCGGCGACATCTTCCACTCCGACCCGGTGGTCGTCGACAGCCCGCGCGACAGCCGCCTCTATCGCGAGGACCCCTACTCGACGACCAACGCCCCGAGCCTCTGCTCCGTGGCGCCGGCGGTCGACCCCGCCCGCACGGTTTCGCCGAGCTATCGCTCCTTCGTGACCCGGCACGCCTGCCGCCGGAAGATGCTGCTCGTCGGCGCCAACGACGGCGAGTTCCACGCCTTCGACGTCGGCACCTGGCAGCCGACCCTCTGCGACTTCAACAGCGAATCGGTGGGGTTCAGCGACGGCACCGGGCGCGAGATCTTCGCTTTCATCCCGCGCGCCGCCCTCCCCGATGTCTACGACTTCAAGCCCGATACCTCGGTCACCCCCGCGGTGAACAAGGAACAACGCTGGACAGTCGACGGGCGCACGCGCGTCGCCGACGTCTTCATCGACCCGCGCCATACCGGGACGCCGACCTGCCTCGAGCGGGAGTGGCGCACCGTCGCCGTCGGTTCGATGCGCGAGGGCGGCCGCTCGTACTTCGCCCTGGACCTGACGCAACCCGACACCTACACGGTGAACGGCAGCTCCTACAAGCCGGACAACGGGGTCGACAACTACGTCCCGACCTGCCTCGACGGTGGGGCAGCCTGCGGGAACATGCCGTTCCCCGCGGTGCTCTGGGAGTTTGCCGACACCTGGAACGAGGACAATGCCGGACCCGCCACGACCCACGGCGCCGACCTCGGCAACACCTGGTCGCCGGCGACGATCGGACGAATTCGCGTCTGCACCAGCGGTTGCGGCACGGCCGCGGCGCGCTCGGAGGATCGCTGGGTGATGGTCGTCGGCGGCGGGCTCGGAGAGGACCCGACCGAGGTGGCCGGGAACTGGATCTACATGATCGACATCGAGACCGGCGTCACGCTCTACAAGCGGCAGTTGCAGGGCGCTGCGCCGGCTCCCGCCGCTGCCGTCGACACGAACCAGGACGGCTACCTCGACACGGTCTATCTCGGCACCACCGCCGGTCTGCTCTACAAGGTCGACCTCGGTCTGCCGTCGAACCCCCTCCCGCTCACCAGCCAGACCGTGCGGGACTACTCGACCCCGAATGCCGCGGCCGGGACGGCCTACACCGACCGAACCGTCACGCGGATCGCCACGACGAGGGCCAAGCCCTTCGTCATCTTCTCGACCGGCGGCCGGCCCATCTACATGGAAACCACCGTCATCTACGTGGCGAAGCTCGGCCAGTACGCCCTGGCGTTCGGCACCGGCAATCGCTGGGACCTGTGGGACGACTCCGGCCAGGTGGCCCAGTTCTTCACCATCCTCGACACCGGATTCGTCGACATCGCCGAAAGCTCCGGAGCCGGCAACGGCGTGGCCGATCCCTGCGCTTCCGGGTCCTGCGCGACGACGGGCTATCGAACCGCGGCCGACTACCTGGCGATCGACCCGGACGCCGCCTACGCCGCAAATACGCCGGAGTACCTGCTGCAAGCGCCCTCCGGCTACCAGGCCGGCTGGTACCTCACGCTGCGCGCCAACGAGAAGGTGATCACCGATCCGTTCGCCTTCGCCGGCGTGCTCTCGTTCACCTCCTACGACCCGGAGACGCAACCGACGGACACCGGGACCTGCATCCGGACCGGGACGAGCCGCGTCTTCGTCGTCAAAACCACCAACGCCGATCCCTACGTCTTCCCGAATCCGGCCAACGCCAGCGTGCGGCGCCGGTACTGGGAGATCGGCGACTTCACCACCCAGCCCTTCGTCGAACAGAGCGCCACGAAGAACCCGGCCACCGGCAGCGACTTCCGGCAGACCTCCGACCAGCTCTGCACGGCGGCGGCGATGGTGACGATGCGCGAGGAGCTCAAGAAGCTCTATCCGGGAGACTGCAAGTTCAATAACATGACACTCGACGTCAAGACCATTCGTTCGGACACCGGAATGGCCTGCATCGCACCGGTGCCGGAGTGCGTCGCGGAACGCCACTGGAAGGAGTACTGACATGGCGAAGTCAAGGACGGGCCTCATCCTCGCGCTTGCCGCCGTACTCGGCTCCCCGGCGGGGGCCGACTGGCTGGTGACCCGCGACGGATCGCGCGTCGAGACGAAGGGGTCGTGGACGGTCAAGGGAGCTCAGGTCCTCTTCCGGCAGACGAACGGCACCCTGTCGGCGCTCAAGCTCGCCGACGTTGACCTCGATGCCTCGGCCGTGGCGACCGCCAAGGCCAAGGAGGCGGCCGCGAAGCCCAACCCGACGCCGACGCCCCCTCGCGAGCCGGTCCTCCGACTGACCGAAAAGGACTTCCCTTCGGTCGAGCCGCAGGAGGAAAAGGCGGAGAAGGAGAGCCCCGCCGGGGATGCCAAACCGAACGAGGAGCCCCTGGCCGTGACGACCTGGGACAGCGTCACCTTGCCCCAGGGAGCCGGCGTCGAGATCTTCGGCACCGTCACCAACCGCGGAAAGGCTCTGGTCACGGCAGGGACCGTCGCCGTGTCGCTCTACGACGCCGACGGCGGCATCCTGGTCACCGAGTCGGCTCAGCTCAGCACGCCGGCGCTTCCCCCGGGAGGCGCCGCCACCTTCCGGGTCCAGTTCCCCGGGTTGCTCTCGTTCGCCGAAGCGAAGTTCGCGGTGGCTTCCCAAGGCTACCGGACGATGACGACCGCGCCACGCGAGGGTCAGACCCAGCCGCCGGCGAGCGACGGGAGCGCGCCGCCGCCGGGCGACAGCCGTCAGTAGCGCGCTCCCTGCATTCTCGTGTCGAGAGCCGGGCTCACCCCCCGGCTCAGCCGGGGAACCTCAGCTCGCTTCTGCTGCGACGGCGCACCTGGCCGCCCCGACAGGTCTCCTCGCGGTTCGCCGGCTGCGGCGTATCGTCCGGAGACGCCTCGCCGTCGACCCGCTGCGGGGGCCCGTCAGAACAGCCATCTGCACCGTCTCGCGACGAACCGAGCGGAGGTCTCCCGGCTCAATCTCGATACTGCGGGAACCCCCCGAGGTCGAGCTCGCGAATCCGGCGCTGCAGGGTGCGGAGGCTCCAGCCGAGCCGCCCGGCGGCGAGATGTCGATCGCCGTCGGTTTCCCGCAGCACGCGCCGCAGCCGCTCGACCTCCGTCTCGCTCTTGCCGCCGAGAAGGTCCGCGACCCCCCGCTCGCCGACCCGCTCGCCGGGGTGGAGAATCACCAGCCGCTCGAGCAGATTGGCCAGCTCGCGCACATTGCCTGGCCAGGCCTGCGCGGCGAGCACGGCCAGGGCATCCGGCGCGAGCTCGGGCTCGGGAAGGCGGTGCCGCTCGGCGGAGAGGTGCAGCAGATGGCGGGTGAGCGCCGGCAGGTCGCTCGCCCGCTCGCGCAGCGGCGGCAGCTCGACCGGGAAGACCTCGAGCCGGAAGTAGAGGTCGGCGCGCAGCTCACCGCGATCGACCATCTCGCGCAGCTTCCGGTTGGTGGCCGCCACCAGCCGCACGTCGGCGCGCAAGGTCGCACCGCCGCCGACCCGCTCGAAGGTGCGCTCCTCGAGGACCCGCAGCACTTTGCCCTGCATGGCGAGCGGCAGCTCGCCGATCTCGTCGAGCAGCAGCGTGCCCCCGGCGGCGAGCTCGAAGCGGCCGGGCTGGCGGCGCACCGCGCCGGTGAAGGCACCGCGTTCGTGACCGAAGAGCTCGTTCTCGAGGAGTGTCTCGGGGATCGCCGCGCAGTTGATCGCCACGAACGGCCCCGCCGACCGCGGCGACAGGGCGTGGAGCGCGCGCGCGAAGAGCTCCTTGCCGGTGCCGCTCTCGCCGGTGAGCAGGACGGTGCTCTCCGTCGGGGCGACCCGCTCCAGGAGGCGGAGGGCGGCGCGCAGACGCGGATGAGAGCCGACGATGCGCGGCGCACCGCCGGGCGGGTCGTAGCCGTCGCTTTCGCCGCGACCGGCGAGCAGGGTGTCGATGCGGCGATAGAGCTCGTCGAGCGCCACGGGCTTCTCGAGGAAATCGACGGCGCCGAGCTTCATCGCTTCGACCGCCGTCGACACGCTGCCGAAGGCGGTGATGACGACGACCGGCATTGCCGGGAAGGCGGCACGCGCTTCCTGCAGCACCTCGAGCCCCGAGCCATCGGGCAGCCGCAGGTCGGTGAGGACGAGGTCGAACGGCGCGCTCACGGCACCTTCCAGCGCCGATCGCGCGGCAGCGCAGTCGGCGGCCGAGACGACGACATGACCGGCGCGACCGAGCGCGCGCTCGAGCAAGCGCCGCAGCGGGTCGTGGTCCTCGACCACCAGCAGACGCGCCGCCATCGCCGTCACCCGGTCCGTTCGACGGCGAGGGCGAGCGCCTCGTCGTCGGCTGGATCGACCGTGCGCAGGTCGAGCAGGCAGCGTCCGCCGCGCGCGTAACCCACCACCGCCGGCTCGCCACAACGCAGCGCCGCCAGCCGCGCCTCGCCGCCCGACAGCGACAGCACCTCGCCGGGGATCGGCCGCTCGGGCGCCGCGCCTCCCCCGAGGAAGGCCTCGCCGGCGACGATCTCCGCGCCGAGTCGTCCCGCCCAGTGGGCGAGTCGCCGTCGATGGGCCGCCGGCTCGGGCCAGAGCCGGTCGAGCGGCAGAGGGCGCCCCGCGAGATGGCGCCGCAGCACCCCTTCGAGCGCCGCCAGCGTGGTGCGGTCGGGACGCAAGGCACGGTAAAGCGGATGACGGTGGCAACGCTCGATCCGCTCCCGTCGACCGCAGATCAGTCCGGCTTGTGGCCCGCCGAGGAGCTTGTCGCCGCTGCCGCAGACCAGGTCGGCTCCAGCCGCGAGCAGCTCGGCAACGCTCGGATGCCCGGCGAGCTGGGGGGCAGCGTGCGGCCGCAGGAGACCGCTCCCTTCGTCGACCAGCAGCGGCAGGCCGGTTCTTCCGGCCAGCGCCGCGAGCGCCGCGGTCTCGACCTCGGCGACGAAGCCGGTGATGCGGTAGTTGCTCGTGTGCACCTTGAGCAGCATCGCCGTCGCCGGGCCGATCGCCTGTTCGAAGTCACGCAGGTGGGTCCGATTGGTCGTCCCGACTTCGACCAGCCGGGCACCTGCGGCAGCCAGGATGTCGGGAATGCGGAACGACCCGCCGATCTCGACCAGCTCCCCTCGCGAGACGAGCACCTCGCGCCCGGAGGCGAAGGTGGCGAGCGCCAGGACGAGCGCCGCGGCGTTGTTGTTCACCACGAGGCCGGCCTCGCCGCCGGTCAGCGCCGCGAGGAGCAGCCCGACGCGGGAATTGCGGTCGCCTCGCGTGCCGGTGGCGAGGTCGATCTCCAGATCACACGAGGCGTCGAGGAGCGACGGGAGCGCCTGGGCGACCTCCCGCGGCAGGGGCGCCCGGCCCAGATTCGTGTGGAGCAGCACCCCGGTGGCGTTGATCACCCGGCGAAGCGGTGCGCCGAGCTCGCCTTCCAGGCTGGCCACGAGCTGGGCGGGAAGGTCGGCCAGGGCCGCCTCGAGCTCGCCTTCGGCGGCGAGCTCGCCCTCCGCCAGGCGCACCCGCAATGCCTCCAGTCGCGGGCGAAGGTGGATGGCGACACGCTCCCGTCCGTATAATCCGACGACCGGCTCGAGACCCGGCGTCGTCAGCAGGCGTTCGATCGCCGGCAGGCGGCGTCGCGGGTCCTCGTGTCGGGATGCGGACATTCTCGTCATGGATTCTAGGAGATCCCCGACCGGCCCGGTGAAGGCCGTCCCTGCGACCCGGCCAACGCCGGTGAGCGGGAGCCTGCACGTCGGTCGTCCGAAGGAAGCGCCCGACGAGAATCGTCCGACGCACCATCAGGTCGAGAAGCTCATGGACCATCTCGACCGCGCGCTCGACGACCTGCGCATCGAATACGAGAAGTTCTTCAGCGGCACGGCCAAGCTCCCGCCCGAGCCGGCGCGACTGGCGCTGCAGCGCGACCTGCGGCTGCTGCGCGGCAAGAATCTGCGCAGCACCGCCGAGCAGTTTCGTCTCGGCGCGCTCGAGGCGCGCTTCAACAGTTTCAACGAGATGTTCACCCGCCGCGTGCGGGCCGTCGAAGAGGGGCGGAACGGCGCCGCGAGACCGGCACCGCCGCCGGCGTCCGCGCCACGCTCCGCTCCGGCCGACGGCGTCGTGCTGGCGGGCGCGACCGACCGCGCCCAGGTCGGCGCTCTGCTCGACGAGCTGCGACGCCGCGGCGGTGGGGCTGGGCTCGATCTCGATCGCTTCGCCTCCTATCTCGAACAGCAGGCCAGCTCGATCCGCGACCGCACCGGGTGCGACGCGGTGCAGTTCCGACTCGCCGAAGAAGACGGCAAGGTCAAGCTCAAGGCCCGGCCGTTGTCGAGCACCGATCGCTGACGGCGAGCCCTTTCGATCCAACCGGAGACCTCCGTTGCTCAAGCCCGCCCCGCTCTTCGCTCTCCTGCTCACCGCGGCCGTGGCCGTCGGCGCGCCAGTCAACTACGGCGCGGCGATCGAGCGACAGCGCGCCCGTGTCACCGCCGAACCCACCAACGCCGGCGCTCGCAACGACCTCGGCAATCTGCTGGTGCTGGTCGGCGATTTCGCCGGGGCCGAGGCGGCCTATCGCGAGGCGATCGCCATCGAGCCCAAGCGCGCCGCCACCCACTTCAACCTCGGCCTGCTGTTGCAAGAGCGCGGCGACCACGCGACGGCGATGCTGCAGTTCCGCAAGACGATCGATCTGGCTCCCGACCACGCCTGGGCCCGCTACCAGATGGGTGTGACCTACGCACACTGGCACCTGAAGGCCCTGGCCGTCCGTGCCTATTCGCAGGCGATCGCGCTCGACCCGCGACTCGGCGACCCTCGCTACAACCCGCACCTGATCGCCAATCCGCTGGCCACGCAGTCGATGCTGCGGGCCTACCGCCGCGACCTGCCGCAGGCGCAGGCCCCGACCGTCTTCGACGACGCTTCGGGGGTCGCCCGGATGCTCATTTTCGACAATCCGCCGAAGGCCGAGGGGAGCACCACGAAGCCCGCACCGACCGCTCCGGCGCCTCCGGTCGCTCAAGTGACCGGCCGGAGTGCGGCCGGCGCGCGGAGCGTGACTCCGGCCTCGCTGCCGGTCGCCTCGGGGGAAGAGAAGCCGGTTCCGCCCGTCGAGGGCAGCGACGAGAACGCCGAAGGCGGCGGCTACCTCGAGGTCAAGGAGGTGGGCGGCGAGCGGTTGCCGTCCGCCGGCGTTCCCGCACTCGGCGTGCTCACGCCCGGCGAGGGGCGCGGAACGGAAGAAGAGCCGTCGGCGACGATCGAGACGCCGACCCTCCCGCCGACACCGGTCCCGGTCCCGACCGCCCGGCCGACCCCGACGCCGTTCGCTCCCGGAACCACGCGCCCGGGAGCCGGCTTCGACCCGACGCCGACGAGCACCGGGCGGATGACCACCGAGGTCGTGCCGCTCGGCCGCTGAGCGGCAGGCTTCGGCGCTCGGCTTCTCTACACGTTGAACCGGAAGTCTCCAACGCGCGAGGTGTCACACGGTTTCAACGTGGCTCGCAGGGCTAGGAGAAAATGCCCGTCCGACATGGGGTATCGGCTTGCGCTCGTCTCTGAACGTCTCTACACTTCTCATGAGAGCGCAGCGGTTTTAGCGGGCCAGGATGCGGGCCAGACCTGCGGCGCTCGGGAAGGCACCCATGCCCAAGCGAGCCGCCGCAATCCTCACGGACACAGCCTGTCGGAGTGCTAGGCCGAAGGCCGGAGGCGACATCCGCCTACGGGATGGCTCCTGCCCAGGCCTCTCGCTCCGGGTCCGCCCGGCCGGCTCTCGCGCTTTCGTTCTCGACGTAACCCGGGCCGGCAAGCGAATCTCCGATCTCGCCATCGGCGACTACGACCCGGCCCCACCGCGAAGCCGCGCCGATCTCGGCGCCCGATCCGCTGCCCTGCTCGCGCTAAAGCCGTGGGAGGTAGCCCCTTTTGGTATCACGCTCGCCGAAGCGCGAGCCAGAGCGGAACGCATTCGCGCTTTCGTTCGTGCCGGCGGCGATCCAGTCGAAGAACGGCAGGCGGCGCGAGCGGCGGAGGTAGCCGAGAGGGTCGCTGCCCAGCGCGACGCCGACGGGATTTCGCCGGCCGGCTCGCTTGGGGACCTCGCACAGCGGTGGCTCGACTATCAGCGACGCGAAGGCCGCTCGACCGCGGCGATCCGCGCTGCCGAACTAGCGCTTGAGCGCGACGTGTTGCCGCACCTGCGCAACCGCCAAGCCGGCGAGGTAACGCGCGCCGAGCTGGCGAAGATCGCCGAAGGCATCGCCGAAGGTCGCGGGGCTCGACGCAAGCGCCCGGGCCAGCCCGCTCCGGTCGCCGCACGCAACACGGTAAAGCTGCTCTCGCGCATCTATGCCTACGGTCTCGACATCGACTTCCCAGGCGTCGCCGGGGACCCCGCTGCGCGGCTCGCGAGGCGCCACGGCTCCGCAGCCCGACGCGATCGAGTGCTGTCTCCGGGGGAACTGCGCGCGTTCTGGCGAGCCACTGGCGAGCAACCGCCTGCTCTTCGCGCCTTCGCGCGACTTCTGCTCTTGACCGGCCTCCGGCGGGATGAGCTACTCGGCGCCCGGTGGGATGAGATCGTGCGCGATGAGGCGGGAACGTGGCTCGCTATCCCCGGCTTGCGCATGAAGGGCGGCAAGCCACACGCGGCACCGCTCTCGCGCCTCGCACTCTCCGAGCTGGCACTGCTCTCTCAGTTTCGCGAAGGCGAGGTTCTCTTTCCCGGTCGCAGTGGAGGTGACGCGCCAATGCGCGAGGCGTTCTACTACCGCAAGCGGCTCGCAGTTCGCGTCGCCGACCTGCTCGACGTTCCATCGCCGGACCCTCGCCCGTGGACATGGCACGACCTTAGGCGCACTGCGCGAACGATCCTCGCCGCTGCCGGCGCCGACGAAGTGCCCGCCGAGCTTCTGCTCGCCCACGTCCCGCCCGCGCTGCGAGGCGTGGCCGGCGCCTACAACCGCCACCGCTACCGCGCCGAGCTGCAAGCGGTCGCCGAGTTGCTCGCCGAGCGCGTCGCGCAGGCCGTCGAGGAGGAGATCGCCGCGCCCGCTGTCGGTGAGGTTCTGCCCTTCACCCGCCGCGCATGAGTGAACGACTTCCGACGTTGCGTGTCGCATCGGCCCGGGGCGCGTCCTGCGTCGCAGCCTTCGTCGCCGGCCTGCCGGGCGCGAGCGAGTCACAACGCGTTGAGGTGCCCGGACTCGGGGTGGCCTTCGTGCTCCGCGAGCGGCCGCTGAGTCCGAGCCAACAAGGCGATCCGGTCGGGTCGATCTTCATCCCCGCCGAGTCAACCGAAATCGCAGAGCGCGAAGCGGAGAGAGCTGTCGGCGAAGCGCTCCAACGCTACAAGACAAGAGAACCCGTTCAGGATGGGCGAGCAAAGGAATCCGAGGATCGGAGTGACCAAGCAGAAGAACCGAAGGATCTAGCCGCGCGGGGCGGGCCCACCACCGATGAGATCGAGGCGGTTCGACACTTGGAATCGAGGTCGGCAGCCTTCGATCTCGCGAGACAGCTTCTGCGCGAGATCGAGGCCGAGCCGCGCTCCTTCAGCGAGGCCCCGAGGGAGGAGCGCGAACAGAGGGCCACACTCAATATTTGGATCGCTCGCGCCCTGCGCGACGCCAACGTGCTCAGTCAAGCCGAATACGTTCACAAGGCGAGCTTCTGGGCTCTCACCGTCATTCACCACAACCGTTTCATGGCGGGTGACTATGACGCGACACTCGAACCGATTTCGCAGGAGATCGCCGAATTCGAGGCCGAGCATGGTCTGGCATCCGGCGAGACTTGGCAACGTGGAGAGGGGCCGCCTGAGTTGCAGGCCCTCGAACGAAGATGGGAAACCGCGTTCAAGGCGACCGAGATCTCCGTTCTTCGCGACCTCGCACTCGACGACATCGCCACGAAGCGAGAGAGCGATCCTGCTGGGATAGGTCGGCTCGCTCGGAGAGCAGCGGTCCGCCTGTCAACAAATCCGTCGGGACCCAAGAACTGCGAGCAACGTCTTGAGGAACTGGCCACGCGCTACCTTCTCGACGCCACACTCGCCGAGAAAGCGGGCGCGTACTATGCCGCGGCGGCGATGATGGGGGCCGCCCTTGAGGCGCTCCTGCTCCTTCGGTGCTTTCAAGACCCCGAAGGGGTGCACCTTGCCCTCGAGTATTTCCTTGACGAAAAGTGGACCAAGCAAAGACTGACGCGCTGGACACTAGACAACCTGATTTGCGTCGCCGGAGCTGCCGGCTGGCTCGGTTCTGGCGACACCACCGACGCCCTACCGCCTGAATGCTGGGCAAGGCTGGTCAAGAACAAGCGCAATCTCCTACACGCCGGAAAGCACCTGGAGGAATTGCCGGCGAAAGTGATCGACGAAGAGACCACAAAGGACCTTCGTGCAATGCTCGTGCTGCTTCGGAGTGCCATCTCGCATTTTCAGTCGTAGCTCTGCCAGATGCGCGCTCGACGGCTGGTCTAATCGTAGACCTGGAAGCCTCAATCCATCGTGCGTTCGTGGCGAGACGGCCAGCAGTCAGCGCTGTGCGTCTCCCCCTCTGACAAGGGGGGAGCCCACCTTCCGACGCACCCACTGAAGCGTCGCAACCGGCCGCTCCGCGGCCAACGGCTCTAGGGCGCGTGGGTGGTTGCGGGCCGGGGAGGTCTTCGCACAGCTGTGTTTTCAGAGAGGGCGGTGATGTTTCACCGAGCGGCCAAGCCTAGCTCGCTGCCGAGCGACGGGTTAGACGATGCCGGGGAAGTGCTTTCCGACGCACGTCGCCTGAAGGCCAAGCTCTTTGATGAGCCCCTTTAGCTGCCCCCGCTGGATCTCGGCCTCAAAGCCATCTCCCTTCCTGCCACGGGGCAAGAGGAACCGCTTCCCGTCGAAATAGATCCAGAGCTTGTGGGTCTTCTCTTCTCTCGTGTGCTTGGGGGCACAGTCGTCAAGCATTCGGATAATGGCTCCGAGGGAGAAAAGACCCCGTGTCCCCAAAGTCAGGCCGCCTGGGAGATCTCGTATGGGACGTTCAGCTCTGGCGTCAGCACCAGCGGCACGCCAGCGCTCCGCGAGGCATCGCCCTGAACGAAGCGAACCTCGACCTCCGCGTCGGTCTCCGCCCGGATCCTGCGCATGCCTTCGCCGTCATCCGATCGCCCGGCCCGCACATCGGCGACTGCCGCGTCCCAGTCCGGCCGAAACGCCTCGCTGGCGTAGCCAACGAATTCCTCGACGCGCCGCTTGAAGTCTTCGAAGTCGACGGCCTCAGCTGCAAGATCGAATACAGCCAGCTTGATCGACTCGAGGAACTCGCTTCGCGCCTCGGCCACCGTCTGGCCCACACCGACGACACCACCCGGCTTCACGCCGCAGAAGGACACTTCTCCGTCTTCCTCGACGATCCGGAGGCACTTCCCAGAAATGGCCACATGAGCCAAGAAACCGTTCCCGGCGATGTAGCCTCGATGATTGAAGAACAGCGGCAGCTTGGACATAGCGAACCCCTTTCGCAGAACTCCGTTCCGCTTCTCAGGAGCCTGTCGGGATGCGGGTTGGCCAGCACCCCGGACCGCCTATGCTACCCCGTATCTGTACGCACAACAACCCGACGCTTCGAAGGAAGCTATCTCATAGAGTCCTAGGCCAGTTACGCCGACCCTAGCCTGCGGGGCGGCGACAAGGCTACTGGCACCCAGGAATACGGCTGGGCGAGGTGCCCGGCTGCGACCCCACCCGGCAGGCGCCGCAACACGCGCCGAGGCAGGAAGAGAGCGCCCCCCCCTGCTGCCGGAGACGTCCTGCCTTCCAAGTACCCCGCCCAGGACCGACAAGCGCGAGACCGCGCGAGGAGTGCACCGCGCAAAATGCGTCGTCCACCGACTCGCCTGTCCACACTGTACACACTACGCTACGCCAATCTCCATTCGGGGAGTGCGAGAGACGCCAGCGGCCAGCGGGATTCGTCCCGCGTCTACACTGTCTACACCGCAAGGCGCGACACTCGTCACCTCGCGATTAAGCGCGAACTCGCCGAAAGGAGCGCGACCAATTGAAGCCCACAACCGTTCCCGATCCGATCATCCGACCGTCCGACCCGCGCGCAAGAGAGATAACGGGCCTTGCGCGGGTGAGTCTCTATCGCGCAGTAGGTCGCGGTGAGCTTCCTCGACCCCGGAAACTCGGCGCTCGCGCCTCTGGCTGGCTCCACAGTGAGCTTGTGGCCTTCCGCGACCGTTTTGTCGCGAAGGATGCCGCATGAGACCGGCGAAGAATGAAGCGCACCGCGAGGAAACCCGGCGATCGTCACGAAATGGACTGTCTGCTTCTGTCATTGCTGGGCCTCTCTCCGACCCACTCGACCGCGCAATTCTCGCCGCGGTAGCAAGACTCGCGCGGGCAAAGATGGCCCCCTGCACCACCAGAGAGCTAGTCGGTCAACCGGTCATCGCCAGCCGGGTCACCGATCGGTCGTGAGGATGCAACCCGGGATCGCATCGGAAGCTACGCGCATGAGCCGCCGACTTCCGTACCTGCGCATCTTCGTCTCGGACGAGCTGGTTCTCGGCCAGGGACTCACGGCCCAGGAGTTTGGCGCGCGGATGCGCTTGCTCTTTCGCGCGTGGATGAACGAGGGGAAGCTCCCGAACGATCCGAAACGGCTGGCCGCATGGGCCGGAGTGAACGGCGGCCGGTGGAATGAGATCTCGGAAACCGTGCTGGCCGACCACTTCAAGCTTGCTGGTCATGAGCTCATCGCATCCAACCTCGTCCAGCAGCTAGATGACGACAGCGCCCGCATTGAAGCATCCAGGCGCGGGGGCAAGAGGTCCGCCGAGCTAAGGGGCAGTGCACTCGAAGCCCCCTCAGCGTTGACCTCAAGTGCACCTGAAGTACGCTTCAACCCACAACGCACCACATTTCAGCACAACGCCAACGCAGCGCAGTCTGATCAAAGCGCACCGGCTTCGCCGTCGGCTGATCTTGCCCTATACGTGAGCGCGATGCGCGAAAGCTGGCCGAGGTGGCAGGACGAACTCGCCCTAGAGCGAGAACTCTTCAAGCTGCAATCGCTCCTCCCGCCGCTCGCCGAGTTCCGCCGAATCGTGGCTGATGCGGTACGGCAGGCCGGCGACGGATGGCGCGAGCAGAACGCGAAGTTCTGTCCTTCCCCGGCGAAATGGATCGCTAACGGACGCTGGCGTGACCGCGCGCCGTCTCAAATGCGAAAGCCGCGAGAGCGCACCGCAGCGGACGCACGACTGGAGATCCTGCACACGATGGGTGAAGCCCTAAATGACGGACGGATTGACCAGGCGCGATTTGACGCCGGCCTGGAAGAGGTGAACAAGGCAACCACGGCCCCTGAGGTCATGCGCATAGGGATGCCGTATTGCCAGCCGGATATCGCCGATGCTGCGTAAGCGGCGGAGTCCGCCCGCCTCGCCGGCTGTCTCAATTGACACCGGCGAACCAGCGGCCGCCTCTCATGGCGTCGCCGATCCCCCTATGCTCCGCGACCGCCTCTCGCGGCATCGTCAGAACCGACAGGAGCCCCCACGTGATCCGCCAAGTACAGCGACACCGTGCCGTAAGAGCACGCGTGACAACACGCTGGCTCAGCCTGCGGGGCACCCATGCCGTCACTCTCGCAGCGATCGCGAACCGCCTGCGCCGCAATCCTATACACTGCCCGTCATGCGACGGCTACTGTGTGTCATCCTCGCCGCTTCCCTCTTCTCGGGATGTGACGCCGGCAAGAGAGACCGGCAGATCGCGACAGCGCTGGTGGAGGCTCGCCTTGAAGCCTGCGATGAATACGTGCGGTGGGTTCTTGACAACTGGCCCGACCTCCCGCGCGAGGACACCGAGAGCATTGTGACGCTCGAGTACTTGGCGGCGACGTCGCGTCAAGTTACCAGAGCTGCCGTTCTTGAGGCACCCGCCAAGGACGCTGTGGCTCGCGCCTCTCGTCGCTCCGGTGAGCCACGCGACCTCCTAGTCGAGCTGTATGCGAGTGCGGAGGCTATGTGTGGCCTGGGGGCCAATCCGTATGGCCTAAACAAGCTTACGGTGATTAGCGAGCTGGCGGAATTGCGGAAGAAGACGGACGGCCTTCGCTCGCGGCTCCGACTCCTTGGCGACTTGTCCGAAGAGACGAGGAAATCCGCCATGGCCCCGATCGAAGAGAAGGCGCAGAATGCTCAGACCGACTTCAGCAAGCGCATCGCCGACAGGATCGCCGCGATTGAGGCGAAGGCAAGAGAAGGTCGCGCTCGGCGAGAGGCGGACGAACGGGCCGCGCAGGCTTCCGGAGTGGAGCGCCGCCAGCTTGAGTCTGCCAGTGCCTCTGCCGCTAACGAGAAGATCCAAGTCGCCCGAGAGGAAGAGCGCCGAGTAGAAATCGAACGGCTTAGGGCGATGAAGCCCGCGGTTGAGCCTTGGTTCTCCAAACACTACGGACGACTTGCCAACTTCGCAACCATGACCGACCAGGTTGCGCGACAACTAACGGGGACGCCACCAGAGAGCTACCCGAAGGCTGCCTGTGGTGGCGTACTCAGCGCGATTGATGAGGCAAGGCTTGCAGGGATAGGCAGGAGCGGATCTGCGAAGGTAGACGATGACGTCGCGAAGATCCTCGCCGCCGCGGACTTGATGGCGAGGGCTTGTGTAGCTTCTTCTCGCCTAGTCGGAGCCGGAACAGGGGCGGGCACCGCCCTAGAGAGCCTCAAACGAACCCTCCGGACGATGGGGTTCAGCGTCTGAGACAAGCACAGGCGGCCATCGGATGGCCTCGTCGGAAGAGGCGCCGACGACAGGCGACACTGTGTGACGGGAACCGTCACCGCGTGCCCTTCTTGCGGGAGAACCCGCGGACGTTTCCGCTTTGTCCTTGCTAGGCTCCTGAGCGTGCCGACCGTCCCCGGCCCCTGCGCCCGATGCGGCGAGCCAACTGCGGCCTACTGGCGACCGTCTCCCGAGTCCGTGGAGCGTTGGCCCTTTTCCCTCCGTGTCGCGCGGCGATTCATGCCGACTCGGAATCGCTGGCGGATCTCCTCGAGGTCCCAGACGGGCAGCGGAGGCAAAGGCGGCGAGCCGGAGAGACGGCGACCGAAGGAAGAGCCGCAACCCCCCGCGACTAGCGGCTACCGACGAGAGCCTTCGCGTTTTATGCGGGCCAAGATGCGGGCCAAGCCCAGTAAGGCGCGCTAAGTCATTTTTAATCAGACTACACGTTGAACCGGAAGTGCACGACGTCGCCGTCGTGCACGAGGTACTCCTTCCCCTCGAGCCGCAACAGCGCCTTGTCGCGACAGGCGGCGAGGGTGCGGTGGGCGAGCAGGTCGTCCCAGCGCACCACTTCGGCGCGGATGAAGCCGCGCTCGATGTCGGAGTGGATCGTGCCGGCCGCCTCCTTGGCGACGGTGCCGCGGCGAATCGTCCAGGCACGCACTTCGTCTTCGCCGACGGTGAAGAACGAGATGACGCCGAGCAGGCCGTAGCTCGCGCGGATCACCCGGTCGAGGCTGGGCTCGGCAAGTCCGAGGTCGGCGAGGAACTCGCGCTGCTCCTCCGCTGTGAGTCGCGAGATCTCGAGCTCGATCGGTGCGCTGACCACCACCCCGTGGACGGTGTCGTCGCCGCCCCCCAGCCCGAAATCCTCGGGCTTGGCGCTCGCCACGTCGCCTTCGCCGACGTTGACCACGACGAGCATCGGCTTGGCCGAGAGCAGTTGAAAGCCGCGCAGCATCCGCTCGTCGTCCCCGGAAAGACCGAGGCGACGCAGCGGGGTCTCGGCCTCGAGCGCCGGCAGGATGGTCTCGACGAGGAGCTTCTTCTCGCGCTCCTCCTGCGGCGAGAGCCCTCGCTTGATCGCCTTGTCGAGGCGGTCGATCCGCCGTTCGACGAGCGAGTGGTCGGCGAGGATGAGCTCGAGGTCGAGCGTCGCGATGTCGCGCCGGGCATCCACCGAGCCGTCCGGGTGCTCGATTTCCGGGTCGTCGAACGCGCGCACGACGTGCATCAGGGCGTCGACCGTCTTGAGCTTGGCGAGATCGAGGCTTTCGGCCGCCTCGCCCTTGGCGATCCCCGGGATGTCGACGTACTCGACGGTCGCCGGGACATAGCGCTTGGGGTTGAAGAGGTCGCGCAACCGCGCCAGGCGGTCGTCGGGGACCTTCGCCATCGCCATGTGGGTGCGATCGGAGGCCGCGAACTTGCCGGTCTCCTCGCGCGACGCGGTCAGGGTGTTGAAGAGTGTCGTCTTGCCGGCCTTGGGCAGGCCGAGGATGCCGAACTGCATGGTCGAGAGATCCTCCGTCCGTTACGAGAGGGCGCAGGCGATTGCCGGCGAGAGGCCTCAGGGTATTCGCTGGCCGCCGGCCCGGTCAATCCGCGGCCGGTCGACGAGCCCGCTCAGGGGTGGACCCGGCGCACCTCGAGGCCGGACACCAGGACGGTCGGCGCCGCGAACGCTCCGTCCCCGAGAGCCCATTCGAGATCGCGCCCCACCGCCACCACCCCGGCCCAGAGCTGCCTTGCCGAGCCGGTCAGCACCGCGCCGCGCACGGGTGCCGCCGCCCTTCCACCGGCAAGGGCGAAGCCGCAAACCGGCGCGACCAACCGGTCGTTCACCGGGTCGACGAGCGGCGCACCCTCCAGGTCGAGCAGGTAGTAGCCGCGCTCCACGCCGGCCACCAGCTCGGCCGGCGTGAGGCGCGGATTCGGCTCGAGGACCAGATGGGTCGGCGCCCGCCGCGGCAGGTCGCGGAAGCTCGCGCGGCGGACGCAGCCGGTGGCCCGCTGGGTCGCTCGCGCTTCCCACCAGGCGAGCAGCGGCTGGCGGAAGAAGCCGCCTTCGATGAGTGCGATTCGCCCGGTCGCGAGCCCCTCCCCATCCACGGCGGCGGCGAGGATCCCGTCGCTGCGACGACCGTCGTCCGTCACCGTGACGCACCCGGAGGCGACACACCCCGCACCGTCCCGCCACGCCGCCAGCGCCTTCTCCCCTTCCGCGCCGCAGAGCCAAGGCGCCGTCGCGGCGAGGAGTCGTGCCGCCAGCCCAGGCGCCAGGACGATTTCTCCCCCCTCCTGCGCCGGAGGGCGCCCCTCGGCGGCAACGTGGAGACGATCGCAGAGTCGGCGAGACAGGGCTTGCGGACGGAAACGGCGGGCGTCCCGCTCGCCGAGCTCGGCGACGACGCCGCCGCGTCCGCCGGAGAGCACGGCTTCGAGGCGCAGCGAAGCGAGTCGATGTCGGCTGGCGGCGCGAATGCCGCGACTGCTCGCGAGCTCCGATTCGGCCGCCCCGTCCTCGAGCCGCGCCGCCACGAGGCGCGCTCCCGTGACCTCGCGGGCGATCTCGCGGCCGATCGTCTCGAGCAGTGCCACGCCCTCGCCCTCGCCAAGTAGCGGCGAATCCAGCTCGGCGGGTGGCACCCAGGGGACCTCGGGAACCGGATCGGCGAGGCGAAACGGCGGCGCGTCGCCGAGCGGCCACGCCGTCTGCGAGGGGAGCGGACCCGTCCCGGCAACGAACCAGGAACGACGCCGATCGCTCGCCCGCACCGCCCAGCCCTCTTCGAGACTGGTCCCGATCTCGATGCCGGCGACCCCGGCCACGACGCGCCGCGAGCGTCCGCGCTTGACGTAGACCTCGGCCTCCTTGAGCCCGCGCCGCGCTAGCTCGGCGAGCAGCGCCTCGGCCGCCGGGAGGCTCACGTCACGACCTCCACTTCGCCGAGAAGCAAGGAGCAGGAGCGAGCCCACACCGGGAGCCGCTGCCCGCCCTTGGCACACCAACCCGCACCCCCACTCTCCAGGTCGTGCCCGACTCCGGCAACGGCGGCGAGGAGTTGCGAGACGCGTCCGCGCAGGCGACAGCGCCCGACCGGTTCGGCCGGCGCGCCTTCCCGCAGTCGCCGGGCGGTCGGCACGTCGAGGGTCAGCCAGCCGGTATGCGGGTCGAGCGACCCGCGGTCGACATCGGAGATCACCAGTCCGCCCTCCGCACGACGCCACAGGGAGACCGGCGGAACCTCGCCCGGCACCATCTCGAGATGGCGACAGCGCGGCCCGGGCAGCTCGTGGCGGCTCCCCCGCCATCCGGCGCCAGGAAGCAGCCGCGGGCAGGCCCGCGCCCAGAGCGAGTCGGCGAGCGGCTGCTCCACCCGCCCTCCGCGCAGCAGCCAGCGGCGGGCCACCGGAAGCCCTTCGTCGTCGGTCACCCGGCGCACCGCCTCCGGCGCCGAGGCGGGGTCGTCGAGCAGACCCAGGCCGGAACCGGCGAGGTCGAATCCGAGCGCGGCTTCGGGGCGTCCGCCGAGGGCCAGCAGATCGGCCTCCAGCGCGTGCGCAACCGCCTCGTGGACGAAGACCGCCGAGGCGTGGGGCGACAGCACCACGGGGAGCCGCGCACGAGGCGGGGAAGGCGCCTCACGCGCCCGGAAGAGCTCGGCGAGGGCATCGGCCAGCTCCGCCGCGTTGGCCGGCGAGAGCTCGGCGAGCAGTCGTCCGCGCCGCCCCCACGGCGTGTCACCGACCACGCTGTAGAACGCCTCGGCCGTCGGCGCCGAGGCGAGGCGCGGCCCGATCACCTGAACCCAGCGGCGATGGCGCCGCACGCGCAGGCGCAGCGGAAAGGCGACGAGGCGCGCCCGCAGCGCCTCTCGCAGCAGCTCGGCGAACGACGCCAGCTCGGGCAGGTGGATCGGCTCGTCCCAGGTCGGCTCGGCGAGCTCGGGCTCGGGCAGCGCGGTACGCGGCAGGGCGCGCGAGACACGGCGCACCGCATCGGCGAAGGTCCGACCGTCGATCGCGTCGGCGCTGCCGAGAAACGAGCGGCCCCCCCGCACCAGCCGCACCGCCAGCCCCTGGTCACGAACGACCGAGACCCCGGGACGGCGCTCTTCTCCCGGGAGCTCGGCCTCCTCGCGCCGCTCGAGAAAGAGATCCACCCAGTCGTCGGGCTGCTCGGCGAGCTGTGCGAGCCAGCGGGCGAGCGCACCGGCATCGATCGCTTCGAAGGGCACGCGGCGATTCTGGCACAGCGCTCGCAACCGCCTGTGGCATCGCCTGCCTCCTATAATCGACGCGTGCCCTTCGAGTCTCCAGAGGCGAGGTTGCGGGCGCGGCAGCGATCCGATGGCGCCTTCCCGCGGTTCGCCGGCGGCGACGGCGAGATCGAGTCCACCGCCTGGGGCGCGTTGGCCCTCGCGCTGGCTCCGGCAGCCGACCCGGCCGCCGCCAAGCGCGCCGGCTCGGTGCTCGAACGGCTGCAACGCGCCGACGGTCGCCTCAGCATCGCGCCGCCGCATCCAGGCAACTGCTGGCCTACCGCCATCGCGGTGCTCGCCTGGCGCGCGCTGCGCAACCCGTCACCTCCAGTGGAGAAGGCTCTCGACTTCCTCGAGGGGCAGCAGGGCGACCATTGGACGCGGCCGGCCGACTGGCCGCTCGGTCACGATCCCTCGCTGGTCGGCTGGCCCTGGGTCGAAGGGACGAGCTCCTGGGTCGAGCCGACCGCCTTCGCCCTGCTCGCGCTCACCGCCGGAGGGCGCGGCCACGGGGCGCGGGCGCTCGAAGGCCGGCGGCTCCTGCTCGACCGGCAGATCCCCGGCGGCGGCTGGAACTACGGCAACCCCTCCGCCTTCGGACGCGAGCTCCTGCCGACTCCGGAGAGTAGCGGCCTCGCGCTCGCCGCGCTGGCCGGCACGGCACCACGCTCCTCGGTCGGCCCGTCACTTCGCTATCTCGAAGCCGAGCTGCCGCACCTCGCGACCCCGCTCGCGCTCGGCTGGACCGTCCTCGGCCTCGCGGCCTGGGGCGAGCGCCCCTCGGCGGCCGAGGACCGGATCGACGCCTGTCTCGCTCGCGATCCGGCACCCGCCGAGCCGTACGACACGATCGAGATCGCTCTCCTCGCCCTCGCCCGGAAGGCACCGAACGGTCTGCTGGCCGTGCTCGCGACCCACGAGCAGGTGCCCCCCGGATGAGCGTCCGGGGGCTGACCCGCCGTGAGCTCGTCGGCGCCGGACTGGCGCTCGGAACCCTGTCGCTCAGCGCCTGCCGACCGCGTGCCGAGACCCGCGTCTTCGTTGGCAAGGCGACCGACTACGCACGCGATCTCACGCCACTGCTCCTCGACGCGCTCGCCGAGCTCGGCGTCGACCGCACCGAGGTCGCCGGCCGGCGCGTGCTCCTCAAGCCGAACCTCGTCGAGGCACGTCCGGCCGCGCCGATCAACACCCACCCGCAGGTGGTGCGAGCCGCGGCCGAGGCGTTTCGCCGGCTCGGCGCCGCCGAGGTGCGCGTCGGCGAGGGACCGGGGCACTGCCGGGACACGCGGCGGGTGCTCGAGGCCTCGGGGCTCGCCGAGGTGCTGCGTCACGACAAGCTGACGTTCGTCGATCTCAACCGGCAACCGGGTTTCGTCACCCCGAACGCCGGCGGGCGCTCCGGACTGACCCGCCTGACGCTACCGCAGGCGCTCGTCGAGAGCGACCTCGTCGTCTCTCTCGCCAAGATGAAGACGCACCACTGGGCCGGTGTCACGCTGTCGATGAAGAACCTCTTCGGCGTGATGCCCGGCTCCTACTACGGCTGGCCGAAGAACGTGCTGCACTACGCCGGGCTGGAGGAGACGATCCTCGACATTACCGCCACCGTGCGACCGCAGTTGGCGATCGTCGACGGCATCGTCGGCATGGAAGGAGACGGGCCGATCATGGGCGACCCACGCCCGGCCGGCGTGCTCGTCGTCGGCCGTAACGCGACGGCGGTCGACGCCACCGCGGCGCGACTCATGGGCGTCGACCCGCTCCGCGTGCGCTATCTCGCCGCGGCCAACGGCTGGCTGGGACCGATCGACGCCGCGGCGATCGACCAGGTCGGGGAGCGACTCGCCGGCTTGGTCACCCCCTTCCGCCTCGTCGCGGCGATTCCGGGCATGCGCGGCCTCGCCGGGCCGGGCCTCGACTACTGAGCGGCCCCGGCAGCGAGCGGCGCGGCGCGGTGTCGATGCGCCGCGACGACGAGGTCGACGACTTCGGCGGCGCTCAGCCGGTCAAGATTCACCACCAGGTCGTGGCGCAGCAGATCGTCGGGCGAGGCGTGGAAGTGGCGGCGGAAGTACTCGAGCCGTGCATGCTCCTCGGCTTCGATCGCCACCCGCGCCTCGGCCTCGGTCCGCGCCCGTGACGCCGCCATCGACTGGATGCGCGTCGACAGGCTGGCGACCATCCGCACCCGCAAGCCCCGCCCCTGAGGCAGGATCAGGTCCGCCCCGCGGCCGAGGAAGATGCAGCGGCTCTGCTGCGCCAGACCCAGCACCGCTTCCCCGAGACGGCGGAAGTAGTCGTCCAGGACGAACCGGCCGACGACCCAGGGGCTCATCGCCGCCTCCCACCACTTGAAGTCGTGCTCGTCCATCGCCCGGTAGATCTGGCGGCGCACCTCGTCGTCACCCGCCATGCGGTCGAGCACCTCGCGGTCGAAGAGCGGCCAACCGAGCCGGCGCGCGAGCGGCACGGCCACCTCTCGCCCGTCGATTCCGACCATCCGCGAGAGGCAGATGAAGTCGAGCTCGTCCGCCCCCCGCTCGACCGGCCCCGTGAGCCGCTGGGCCCGGGCGAGCTCCCAGTTGCTCAGTTGACGCTCCACGGCACGAGCCGCCCCCGGACCTCCCGAGAGCCCCTTTCTCCCTGCCATGACGAGCCTCCTTTCCCGGCGATTCGATTGTACGCCCCGGGAAGCGGGAGGGTGGCGCCCGTTCAGTCGGGAGTGAAGAAGAGCTCGAGCTTCAGCTTGGTGCCGTGGTCGAGCCCGTAGCGTAGGGTCGGGAAGGTGATGGTGACCGACTCGAAGCGCTTGCCGTCGTCGAGGCTTTCGGTCTGGTCGACGCCGTCGATCGCTTCGCCGCGCGCGTCGGTCCACTCGCCGCGCACGGTCAGCTCCCAGTCCCGGCTCGCGTCGTTGCTGTACTCGATCTCCAGCCGGACGTCCTCGAGATAGCGCGAGTTGGAGGGCCGCGCGATGCGCGACTTGATCGAGCCCTTGGCGTCGCGGATCAGGCGGAAACGATGCAGCGTCACCGGCCCGTCGCTCACCTTGAGGTCGACCCAGCGGTCGAATTCGAGCTTCACGTCCTTGCGGACTTCGCCCGCGGCGAGCGGCGCAGGGGCGAGGGCGAGGGCAGCGGCAACCACACAGGCGGCGGCACGGATCATCGACAACCTCCAGGAACGATGGTCGAGGGAGGCGAGTCTAGCTCGCCCTCACGGGGCGAGCACAACGATCCGCAGTCGCGTGCCCGGCCGGGTATCGACGAGCTCGACTTCTACCGTCCTCGCCCCCTTCTTCCAACGCCCGGCGGCGCCCGGACCGTGCCCCTTCCAGCCGGCGGCAGCGAGCATGCCCGCGTAGCTCGCTCCGGCGTCGGCGGGGGAGGCGGAGCTCGCCAGGACGATCTCGAGCGCCCCGTCGGGGCGCCAGGACGAGTCGATCAGGCTCGACGGACGGAGGAGCGGGACGTCCGCCGGGAAACCCTCCGGCAGCACGCCGGAGAAGCCGCCCGGTCGCTCGGCGCGCCGCTCCACCGGTTCGGCGGCGAGCGAGGCCGTGGCGTCTCGCGCCGGGGCGACGTCGACCGTCTCGAGCGGCGCCGGCTCTCGCGGCGCCTCGCGCTTCGCGCAGCCGACCGCGAGCAGGGCCGACACGATCAGGCCGATCGCCAGGCGGCGACACGACACTCGTCCCGGGCTCATGATCCCACCTCGCCCGCAGGCGGTTGGTCGCCGGGTCGATACAGAATGACCTGGACCTTTTCGAGCGTCACCAAGCCGTCGTCGATCAGACCGTCGAGCTCGGGCAGGAAGGCCCGCAGCCGATCCTCGCGATCGACCAGCTCGACGACGATCGGCAGGTCCTCGGAGAGCCTCAGGAGGCGCGCCGTGTGGATCCTGCTGTGGGCGCCGAAACCCTCGATGCCGCGCAAGACGGTGGCGCCGGCAAGACCGCGCTCGCGCGCGCGGCGAACGATCGCCTCGTAGAGCGGCATCCCCTCGGCGCGGTTCGACTCGCCGAGGAAGACCCGCGCGAGCAGACACTCCCCTTCGAGCTTCATCGCTCCTCCTACACCAGACGGGCGAGGGCGACCCCGCCGAGCACCGCTGCCAGCCCGGCGACGACGCTCGCCGCCACGTTGGCGCACGCCACGAGCGCACTGCCTTCCGCCAGCAGGCGCTGCGTCTCCAGACCGAAGCTCGAGAAGGTCGTGTAACCCCCGAGCACGCCGGCGAGCAGGAAGAGCCGCAGCTCGGGCGACGCGGTCGAACGCTCCTCGAGCAGTCCGGCCAGCAGTCCGATCGCCGCGCAACCGGTGACGTTCACGACGAACGTCCCCCACGGGAAGAGCGCGGCGCCGCCGCGCAGCCCCTCGACCCAGCCGCTGCGCTGCACCCAGCCCCCCACGAGGTAGCGCAGGGTCGCCCCCAGCGCCCCGCCGAACGCGACCCAGAGCGGCCTTGGCATGCGGAGAGCTTAGCCGGAAACCTCGACTCGCTTCTGCTCCGTCGGCTCACGTCGACGCGAGTCGTGACGGCCGCCGGTTCCGCGCCCGGTGCTCTTCCAGGAGATGCCGGCCCAGACCCACCGGCCGGGCATCTCGACGCCCCCTCGCTCGCGGAACGTCGCGTCGCCGAGGTTGGTCCCCTCGACGAAGAGCTCCACCCCCAGCCACGGCAGCGGACGCGCGAGGCGGAGGTCGCCCGTCGCGTAGGACCGCTGGCCGCGACGGCGACCGTAGCTCGTGCTGACGCCCCAGGAGAGGGCGAAGGGGCCGCTCCCCGACCAGCGCGCGGTGACACGATCGACGAGGTAGTCGAAGACGTAGCGTGACGTGCCCTCCGGCGCAGCGCCGGAAGCGTCGAGATGGCTGTAGCCGAGGACGAGGTCGACGCCGTGCGCGAGCTCGAGCCGGCCGCTCAACTCGAGCCCGCGCGTGTCGACACGGCGCACGTTGACAGCGCGGAAGAGCGACTCCCCTGGCGCCCGGACGAAGTCGACGAGGTCACGACCGCGCCGTTCGAACAGCGTTGCGCCGAGCCGCCAGCGATCGCCGACGAGGTCGTACCCGCACTCGACGGTCACCGAGCGCTCGGGGGCGAGCTCGGCATTGCCGACGGTCGCCGGATCGCGGTAGTAGAGCTCGGTGAAGCTCGGCAGGCGGTAGGCGCTCGCCGCGGCGGCGCGCAGATGCCCCGGACCGAGCCGCACCGAGAGCGCCAGGCTGGGATGGGTCTCGACCTCGCCGTCCACCCGGTCGACGAAGAGCGCCCCCCACAGGTCGACCCGCTTCCCCTCCCGCGTCCAGGCGGCGAAGGCATTCAGCCGATCTCGGGCGCGCTCGCCGAGGTTGCTCGAGTGCAGTCGCTCGTCGCGGAAGCCGAGGCCGAGCTCGAGGTCGCCGAAGGAGGTCAGGCGCCGTCGCCAGGCGATCTCTCCATCCCCGACCCGCGTCCGGTGCCGATTCGCCACCAGATCGGTCCGCTCGCGATCGAGCACGAACCGATCCTCGTGCTCGCGCAGCGCCGCGCGGGCGCGCCACTCGCCCTTCCCGAGGCGACCCGCGCCGTCGAGCGCCACGAAGCGGGAATCGGTCTCCTCGCGCTCGTTCGGAAAGCGATCCGAGTAGAACCGCCAGGCGCCGAAGTCGCGCGACGAGGCGCCGGCCGCGAGACCGAGCGTGGCGCCGTCGCCCGGCAGAGGAATCCGCCCCTGGTACGAGATGCTTCCCTGGTCGAACTCGGTGCCGCGTCGGTAGCCGCGCGACTCGCTCCGTTCGACGTTCAGCCGGTGCGCTCCGTGCGCCACCTCGGCGCTCCCGCCGGAGAGCGAATGCTGTCCGGCCAAGACGGTCGCTTCGCCGCTCGTCCCGGTGACCGGTTCGCGCCGCGTCACGATGTGGACGACCGCGCCCGAGGCGTTGCCGCCGTAGAGCGCCGAGCCGGGGCCGGTGAGCAGCTCCACGCGCTCGATCGCCGCCACCGGCACGGGCAGATCCAGGTTGTGGTGCCCCGTCTGCGGGTCGTTCCAGGGCACCCCGTCGACGAGCACCAGGACGTCCTCGAACGACGAGCCGCGCGCGGCGAGATCCGCCTGCACCCCGAACGCGCCGCGTCGCGCCACGTCGAGTGCGGCGAAGAGCCGCAGCAGCTCGGGGAGCGAACGCACCGCCTGACGAGCGATCTCCGCGGCGGTGAGCACCTCGACCGCTCGGCCGGTCGCACCGAGCGGCACCGGCAGGCGCGTCGCGGTCACGGTGAGCTCCTCGTCGTACGCCGCGGCAGGGTCGGTTGCCGGGGACTCGGCACCGAGCGCGGCCGACGACAGGACGACGAGCGCCAGCGCGGCGGCGCGACGACGCGAGCGCTTCGCGATCACGCGCTCGCCAGCCAGGGAAGGAGCTGCGCGAGATCGGCCAGGTCGCCGCCGGCGCCGCTGCGGTCGAGATGCAGTGCCTGCATGCCGACGGCCAGAGCGCCTTCGACGTCCTCGCGCCGATGGTCGCCGACGTGCACGGCCGCTGCCGGCTCCACGCCCAGCGCGCCAAGCGCCGCGTGGAAGATCGCCGGATCGGGCTTCTCGCGGCCGACGGCTGCCGACACGACGATCGTCGCGAAGTGCCCGGCGAGGCCGAGCCGGTCCAGCAGGTCGGGAAGACGACGATCCCAGTTGCTCACCACGGCGAGCCGATAGCCGCGCGATCGAAGGGCTGTCAGCGTGTCCGGCACTTCGGGGAAGACGCGCCAGCTCTCCGCCTGCGCGAAGCGGTCGAAGAGCTCGGCGGCGGCAAAGCGACTCGGGCGCTCCGCCTCGAGCAGCTCACAGGTCCGCTCGATGAAGCGGCGCCACCACCCACGAGCCCCGTCCGGATGAGCTTCGAAACGGTCGAACGGAACCGGCGCCGAGCAGGAGAGCTCTTTCCAGACGAGCGGAATCGTCCGCCGCACCCCGTCGGCGTCGACGCTCACCCCGTGCCGCGCCAGCACCTCGGCGTAGATCTCACCCAGCCGCGGACATTCGAGCAGCGTGTGAGTGACGTCGAGCGTGACCGCGCGCACCGCCATGGAGTCAGTCGGCTCCGCGCGAGCGCAGCGAGTGCAACGCGAAGGCCGACACCACCAGGGCGTGAGTGATCTCGCCGCTGGCGATCAGGCCGGCGACAGCGGTCAACGGCCGCGTGGTGACCTCGATCTCCTCCTCGCCGTCACCCCGGGGCTCGCCCACCCACTCGAGGCCGGTCGCCAGCCAGGTGCCGCACCGGTTCGTGAGGAAGGCTGGATTCGGATGCACCTCGCCGAGGCGCTCCCAACCGGTGGCGCGGTAGCCGGTCTCCTCGAGCAGCTCGCGCTCGGCCGCCGCGCGCTCGCTCTCCTGCTCGACCATGCCCCCGGGGATCTCCAGCGTCGGCGCAGCAATGCCGAAGCGCCACTGGCGAACGAACAGCACGCTCCCGTCGGCGAGCAGCGGGATGACGTTGACCCAGTCCGGCGCCCGCAGGACCATCGCCTCGCGCGTCGCGCCGTCTGCCGACAGCCGATGACGTTCGAGGGCGAAGAGCCGATGGGCGAAGAGCTCGTCGCGGCGAGTGAGGGTCCAGGCGCGCACGGCGCGCAGTCTAGCTTGCCCGGCAATCGGTCCGCCGTGGCACGAGCCACCTCGAGATGGCCCGGCCCGGACGGCGGGCGCGGGATCGTCTAGGATGGCGGGGTGCCCGCCTCGACCCTTCGCCTGACCGGCGTCGGCTTCGCCATCTCGATCTGGATGGTGCTGCTCTTCTTGGGCGTGACGCTCGGCGGCGCGATCCACCTGCTGCTCGTCGGCGGTCTCGTGGCCTTTCCCTGGCGTGAGCTGCGACCGGTCGACGCGGAGACGCTCGCTCCGGTCGAGCGGGACGTCGATGACCGCCCCGGAGAGGAGCTCCCGTGACCCCACGACGTCTCGCCGCCCTGTTGCTGATCGCCGCCGGCGTGTTGGCGCTCGCTCTGCGCACCTTCGAGGTCCCGGGCGCGAAGCGACAGGCGGAGATCGGACCGCTCAAGCTCTCGCTCCAGAAGAGCGAGCGCGTCACCGTGCCGACCTGGGTCGGCGTGACGCTCGTCGGCGGGGGCGTGGCCCTCCTGCTGCTCAAGCGCTGAGTCGGGACGAGCGCGCGACGCGCGCCGCGCTCAGCCGCGCCGCCAGGCTTCCACCGTGTTGGCGAGGATGCCGATCCCGGGAATCTCGACCTCGACCCGGTCGCCGTCGACGAGCGGACCGACACCGGAGGGCGTTCCGGTGAGCACCACGTCCCCCGGTTCGAGGGTCATCATCCGGGAAACGTAGACCAGCAGCTCGAGAAGCCCCCATTCCATGTCGGCGGTCGAGCCGCGCTGCCGTTCGACGCCACTCACCCGAGTGATCACCTCGAGCGGCTCGTCGGAGTAGCCGACGGCGAGCGCCGGCCCGAGCGGGCAAAAGGTGTCGAACGACTTGGCGCGAGCGAACGTCACGTCGCGCTTCTGCAGATCGCGCGCCGTCACGTCACAGGCGCAGGTGACGCCGAGCACCGCACGGCGTGCCTCCTCCCGGCTCGCCCGCGTCAGGCGCGAGCCGACGACCACCGCGACCTCGCCTTCGTGCTCGACGCGGTCACTTTCCGGAGGCAGGACGATCGCCGCCCCGGGGCCGATCACCGAAGACGGGGCCTTGAGGAAGATGACCGGTTCGGGCGGCATGGGATTGCCCAGCTCGGCGGCGTGCTCGCGGTAGTTGCGTCCGATGCCCACGACCTTGCCCGGCTCGATCGGCGCACGCAGCGCCTCGCGCGAGAGGTCCACCGGACGGCCGAGCTCCCACTGCGAGGCCGGCGTCTTCAGCGGATCGGAGTAGAGGATGCGGGCCTCGGCGAGGCTCGTCCCCGCGGCGTGAAACCCTTCGGGACCGTAGCGGAAGAGCAACATGGTGCGGAGTCTAATCCGCCCGCCCGAGGACGCGCTGGTAGAGCGCGGCGAGCGCGAGCAGGCTCGCCCCCAGGCCGAGCAGAGAGAGCACGCGGTCGAGCCCGGCGAGCTGGCCGAGGTCGAGCAGGAAGACCTTGAGCACGGCGAGCAACATGACGGCGAGACCCGCCTGCCGCAGCGCCCGATGGCTGCTCCCGCCACCCCGGCGCGAGATCCCGAGCCAGAGGAGCGCCAACCCGAGAGCGATCCAGCTCACCGAGTAGGCGAGCTTCTCGGCGCCGCTCGTCGCACCGAGATCGAGGCGCGACCCGTGGAAGAACTGGCGGACCTCGAGGCTGACGAGCCCCCAGACGAGAACCAGCGACGCGACGCTCCAGGCGCGCGCGAGCAGGGACGGGCTTGCCGGCACGGTCGTTCGCTTGACGACGGCAAGGCCGGCGAGCGCGACGACGAGTGGGCCGCCGAAGATCCAGGCCAACGCGTTCGCCAGCGGTGCGGCGCCGACCTCCTCGGCCCGGAAGAGCGGACTCAAGAACACGCCGGGGCCGACGAGGGTGACGACGAGCCCCGTCGAGAGGAGCCCGCGCCCACCCCAACGCAGCGGACGGTCGAGCCAGGCGAACGCCGGTCGCCATCGCCGGCCTTCCCCGGACGCCAGCATCGCCAGGCCGAGGACGGCCCAGGCCAAACCCAAGGCAGCGGCCTCGCGCAGCCACGAAGAGGAGGTGCCGCGCAGCGCCCCCGCTCCGAAGGCATGGCGGATCGAGAGCCCAGTGAGCATGGCGACGAAGGCCGCGGCACCCCAACCCAACCCTTCGGCGAAGCGCGGTCGCTCGAGCCGCGAGGCCAGGATGGCGGCGGCGAGAAAGGCCAGCGCGGGAACCCCGTAGAGCCCGAGCAGTCCGTTGAGGATCGGTGTCGTGCCGACCGGGTAGTCGAGCACCCACGGATTGAGCAGGAGACGAAGGGCGACGGCGCCGGCGAGCCCTGCCGCCAGGCGCGCCAGCACGGGAACCCGCAGGCGCAGCGCGAGGGCGAGGAGCGCCGGCACTTCGAGCGCCCAGGCCACGGTCAACCCGGCCGTGCCGAGCTCGATTGGCCCGCTCGCCGTGGCAAACGACGTGGCCGCGACCGCGAGGGCGGCGAGGCGCTCCTCGCCCTCGGGCAGCGTCGCGCGGCGACGGGCGAGCGGCGCCGCGGCCGCCGTGAAGACCGCCGCGAGGGCGAGCGCCGACGCACCCCAGGGAGCATCCGGTAGATCCTCCCGTGCTCCGACGAAGACGACGAGCGCGACCGCGAGCGGTGCCGCCGCGGCCAACCCGGCCCACCGTGCCGGCCGTGCCGCACCCCACTGCGACGCGTACGCCTGAACGGCGAGCAAGAGCCCGAGCAGGAGCCCGGTGAGCGCGAAGCGTTCCGCCTCGCCCGCCTCGAGCCGTGTCGCCCAGCCGGCGAGCGTGAGCACGAGCGCAGCCGACGCGAACCAGGCGAGCCCTTCCAACTCGGCCGACCGTCGAGCGAGCAGCAAGCAGCCGACGGCGAGCAGCGCGAGCAGCGTCCACTCGACGGGGCCGTTGCCGGCCGCACCGGTCAACGCCGCGTAGGCGAGCAGCCCGGATCCGGTCGCACCCGCCGCCAGCCAGGCGCCGGACTCGCCGAATCCTTCGAGGTTCCCCGCCGCTGCGGGGCGCAGTCCCGCCCACGAGGCCACCGCGCCGGAGGCCAGCAGGAAAAGGCCGACGGCCAGGGCGTCGTGGGGGCGCCGCTCCCCGACGGCGAGGGCAAGCACCCAGAGCGTCACTCCGGCGATCGACAGCGCAGCGAGCGGGGTCCAGCCGCGACGACGGGTCACCGCGAACGAGCCGGCCTGGAGCAGGAGGAGATAGCCCAGGAGGCCCGGCACCGACGGCGTCTCCGAGCGCAGCAGCGCCGGCGTGAGGAAACCGCCGGCCAGTCCGAGCGTGGCGACGATCGGTCCCTGGCGCAACGACAGGCCCACCGCGAGGGCGGTGTTGAGCGCCATCAGCGTGAAGGCCGCCGGTCGCGGCAGCAGGCCGTACAGACTCGAGGCCGCGAGGAAGCAGGCGTAGAGATCGGCGATCCCCGCCGCCGAGAGCGCCTGGGCGATCCGCGCCGCGCGGCGGTGCAGGAGCTCCCCGAGGGCGAGGAGCGAAAGGCCGAAGGCGATGCCGAGCGAGACCCGGACGACCGGCGAGAGCCAGCCGCGTTCGATCGAATACTGGACGAGGTAGACCCCGGAGAGCGCGAGCGCGATGCCGCCGAGCCAGACCGGCAGGCGCGAGCCCAGCCGCTCTTCGAGGGCTCCCATCCCCGCGGGGCGCGGGGTCGGAATCGAGGAAGGCGGAGGCGCCGCCGCCGGGGTCGACACTGGAGCCGGCGGAGGAGAGGCCAGCGGGGAAACGATCGGAGGCGACGGGGCCAGCTCCTCCGACGTGCCAGCGATTCCGGCGATCCGGGAACCGGTCACAGGCGAGAGCTCGGCGGTGTCGTCCAGCGATTCGTCCGTCGCCGCGCTGGACGGACCCGCCTCCCGGGGCGCGGCGCGAACAGATGGCGCAACGGCGGCTTCGGCTCGCCAGCGGACGAGCTCTGCCCGCAGGCTCGCGACCTGCTCCCGCGCCTCTCGGGCCTCGCGACGGGCGGCGATCGCGAGAGCCAGCGCGATCCACGGGGCGAGCAGGGCCCCGCCGAGAAGGAGCAGACCGAGCGTGACGAAGGAGGCGTTCATCGCGTGGCTCTCCGGAGTCCCCGGCGCGCGAAAGGAAGAGGCTCGGGCGTCGGCGAGACGATGCTACGTCACCGTCGGGCCCGGATTGCCGGCCGTCCCGGAGCTTCGCTCGGCGAGGGCTCGCCGCGCACGCGACGAGAGCGGCGTGACCACCAGGCCACCGGTCAGGTCGTTGACGTCGACGTAGATTTCGGTCGCGAAGACCCGCGTCAGCCGGGCGTAGGTCAGCACCTCGGCGGTCGCGCCGAAGGCCGCGAGCCGCCCCTGGTCGAGCAGCGCCACGCGATCGCAGTACTCGGCGGCGAGGCTCAGGTCGTGGAAGACGGTCACCACCGCCACCCCCTCGGCGGCCAGCTCACGCACCCGGTCGCAGAGCTCGACCTGATAGCGCAGGTCGAGCGAGGAGAGCGCCTCGTCGAGCAGCAGCAGGCGTGGCCTCTGGGTCAGTGCGCGCGCGAAGAGCACTCGCTGGCGCTCGCCCGCCGAGAGCTCGGCGAGCGGTCGATCGGCGAGCGCGCTGGCGCCGCAGCGTTCGAGCGCGGCTCGCGCCAACTCGAGATCCGCGGTGGATTCGAAGGCCAGCCCGGAGAGGTGCGGATGTCGGCCGAGCAGCACGACGTCGAGCGCCGTCCAGGAGAAACCCACGGCCCCCTCCTGCCCGACTACGGCGACCGACTGGGCCAGCTCACGCCGGGGCATCGCCGACACCTCTCGTCCGCCGACCCGCAGCGAGCCGCCCTGGTACGGCAGCACCCCGCTCGCCGCCCGCAACAGCGTCGACTTGCCCGACCCGTTCGGGCCGAGCAGGCCGACGACCTCGCCGGCGGCCACCGAAAGCGTCACCCCGTCGAGCGCACCACGATCCCGGTAGCGCACCACGAGGTCGCGAAGGGCGAGCATCGCTTCAGCCAAGCGAACCCTCCGACGAGCGCCGGCGCAGCAGGGCGACGAAGAACGGCCCGCCGAGCAGCGCGGTGATCACGCCGACGGGCAGCTCGACCGGAGCGATCGCCGTCCGGGCGAGCAGGTCGGCGAGCACGAGGAACGCACCGCCGCCGATCCACGCCGCTGGGAGCAGCAGGCGGTGGTCCGGACCGGCGGCAAGCCGCAGGAGGTGCGGCAGAACCAGCCCGACGAAACCGACGAGACCCGCCGAGGCCACCGCCACGGCGGTGAGCAGCGACGTCCAGAAGAAGGTCCAGCGCTTCAGCCCCTCGACGTCGACGCCGAGCTGCCGCGCCGTCTCCTCGCCAAGGGCGAGCGCGTTGTAGTCGCGTGCCCGCCACAGCAGGGCCGCTCCGGCGACCATCGTGACGCCCGCCACGGCGGCCAGGGTGGGCGGGCCGACACTCGGGATCCGTCCCATGAGGTAGAAGACGATGGCGTGCAACTGCTCGGCCGAGGCGACGCTCTGCACGAAGAAGATCAAGGCGGCGGCGAAGGCGTTGCAGATCGCCCCGGTGAGGAGCAGCGCGTAGAGGTCGAGTCGCCCGCGCGTCGTGGCGAGCCGCTCGACCGCGACCAGGGCGGCGAGCGCGCCGGCGAAGGCGAAGACCGGCACCAGGCCAGCGCTGGCGAGCCCGCTGCGCGCCGCCAGCGCCAGCGCGAGAACGCCGCCGACGCTCGCGCCACCGGAGATGCCGAGCACGTAGGGGTCCGCCAACGGATTGCGAAAGAGCCCTTGAAGCGCCGCTCCGGCGAGCGCCAGAGCGCCCCCGAGGAGCGCGGCGAGGAGAACTCGCGGCAGTCGCACCTCGACGAGGATCGTCCGTGCCTCCGCGGCATCGCCGGATTCGAGCAGGGCGAGGGGGGTGATCCCGCTCGAACCGAGCACCATGGCGAGCGCCATCGCCAGGGCGAGCGCCGTCGCGAGCGAGAGGCACCAGAGCGCGGCACGCCGGGCGGTGAGCGGCCCGCGACTCACGAACCGCCCCCGGGCGCAGGGCTCGCCTCGGCCGAGCACATCTCCTCCTCGCTCGCCACGCCGAAACGCTCGGGTTGGACGAGGCGCGCGAGCAGCTCGGCCATCTCGCCGAGTCGCGGCCCGGGGATCGCGAGGCGTGTCGGATCGACGAGATAGACCCGGCGCTCCCGCACCGCCGGCACCAGCGGCCAGCGCGACCAGGGACCGACCCGCGCGCCGCGGAGCGCTCCGGGGGAGTTGTCGGCGAGATCCACGATGACCTGCGGACGCCGCGCCAGCACGGATTCGAGCGAGGCGAGCACGTAAGGCGCGCCGCCATCGCCGAGGACGTTCTCTCCTCCGGCGACGCGGATCAGCTCGTCGAGATGGGAGCCGGGCCCCGCCGCGTAGAGGGGATCACGCCCGACGACGCAGAGCACGCGCCGACGCGGTGCACCCTGCGCCCGCTCGCGGACCGTCTCGACCCGCTGGCGGATCGCTGCGCTCAGCGCTCGCGCCTCGGCGAGCCTCCCGACCCGCCCGCCGAGCGTTTCGATCCCCGCCAGCGTCCCGGCATAGGTCGAGGTATCGAGCGCGAGCACGTCCACGCCGAGGGCACCGAGGCGGGCCCGCGCTGCCGCGCCCGCCTCCGCACGCGCCGTGACGTAGAGCGTCGTCCCCAGCGCGAGCAGACGCTCGACGTCCGGGGCGTCGTACCCACCGACGCGCGGTCGACCGGCGAGGGCCGGGAGTCCGGTGACGAAGTCCCCGACGCCGACGACCTGGTCGGCGAGTCCGAGCACGACGAGCGTCTCGGCCGCGCTCGGCGCCATCACGACGATCTTCGTCTCGCGAAACGCGCCAGGCGACACGCGCGTCGGCGTCGCGCTTTCGCGGCACGCCAGGGCCGAAAGCGCCAGGGCGACGAGGGCCAGGCGCGGCGGTCGGGGGACGCTCATCGGCCTCCGGTGAAGGTCAGCCCGGCCACGAACGTGCGCCCGGGTGCGGGGAATCCAGCCGCCTCCTCGTAGCGGCTCGCGAAGAGGTTCTCCACTCGGGCGTACGGCCTCACGATCGCCGCGCGTCGCCAGGTGAGCCCGACATCGACCACGCGGTAGGACGCCAGCGGGACGTCGCCCACGTCCACCCGGTCGCCGACGAATCTCACGACTCCGTCGAGATCGCAGGCACCTGCCCGTGCACCGAGCGCGAGCGCCGCCGTCAGCCGTGGCCGTCGGAACAGACGGGCCCCTGTGTCGCTGTCGTTCGCCTCGAGGTACGTCGCGCTGGCGCGGAGCCAGATCCGTTCGCGCTGCGCTCGCACTTCGCCCTCCACCCCGCGCGTCCGCGCCCGGCCGGTGTTGAACGGCCGACCGAGAAGGAAGTCGTACTGGACGAGATCCTTCAGGCGAGTTTCGAACGCCGTGAGCACGACGTGCCAGCCACCGTGCGTCGCTTCGAGGCCGACCTCGGCGCCACGACTGCGCTCCGGGGCGAGATCCGGGTTGCCGAACCCCGGATAGTAGAGGTCGGCGAGCGACGGCGCGCGAAAGGCCTCGCCGTAGCTCGCGCGGATCAGCAGATCCTGGGCGAGGCGCAAGGTGCCACCACCCCGGTAGCTCGTCGCGCCACCGAAGGCGTCGTTGTCGTCGCGCCGCACGCCAGCCTCCCAACGGGCGCGCTCGCCGCGCCAGGAAACCTGGGCGAAGAGCGCATCGGCTCGCTGGGTCGCGCCGGAGAGCCCGGCGCCGAAGGCGCTGCCGCTCGTCGCCCGCTGCCGTTCCCAATCGCCGCCGACGACGAACGAAAGGCGTGGACCGACCGGCGCGCGCAAGACGGCCCGCGCCTGGTCGCTCGATGCTTCGCTGGTGCTCGCGGCGAAGGGGTTGTCGGCGTCGACGACGGTGAGATCCTGCTCGACGCGCGCCACGCTGCCATCGAGGGCGAGCCGATGACCCTGCCAGCCGAACGGCACGGCGAGCTGTCGCGTCTCGCTGCGCTGGCGCTGACGCGGACTCGGGGTCCCGAGGTAGTCGAAGGGCAGCCCCAGCAGGGCGTGCTGCCAGCGCGCGGCCAGGCCGATCCGCCAGGGCGACGGCGCTCCGGCGGCGTCCCTGCGCTCGTCGCGGTCGAAGCGGAGGGCGGCCTCTTCGCCGTCGAAGAAGTCGTTGTCGACCGTCCCCTGCCCGCGCCGCAGGCTCCCGTGCCCCGAGGCGAAGAGGGGGCCCAAGGCGCCGCCAGCGGCCAGCGAGGCGCGTCCGTATTCGCGCGAGCCGCCCTCGAGCCGCCCGCTGAGTCCCGGCTCCCGGCTCGAGACGAGCTGCACGACGCCGCCGACCGCTCCGCTGCCGTAAAGCGCGCTGAACGGTCCCCGCACGCTCTCGACTCGCTCCAGCCCTTCCGGCCCGGCAAACGCCCAGTCGAAGCCGCCGAGGAACGGTTCGTTGAGGCGCACGCCGTCCCACAAGACCAGGGTGTGGTTGGAGCCCGTGCCGCGCGAGAAGAGGGACGCGGTCTTGCCTGCCGAGCCGCTCTGGGTGAGGGCCAGGCCCGGCAATGTCGCCAGCAGCTCGAGCACCGTCGTCGCCTGGCGAGCCTCGGCCTCCTCGGCAGAGACCACCGAGACTGCCGCCGAGACGTCGGCGACCGGCTCCTCGGCGAGCGAGGCGGTCACCTGCACCGTCTCTTCGAACGGGTGACTGGAGGGGAGTGGATCCTGGGCTGCGAGCGAGAGGCTCCCACCGAGCCACCCGGCCAGGACGATCGCGAGACTGCGCATCGACTGCCGTCCTTTCGCCTCGATTGCCGAGGAACGGACCGGCAGGGAAAGGAGCGGACGCGCCGACGGATGGGTTCGGTGAACGTGAGCTCCCACACCCCGTGGGCTCGTAGCCTCGGGCGAAGCGGCAGGTCTCCTGGCTCCCGGATCGTCCTACTCCCGGACCTTCCCACGTGGGCGACCGCTCAGGCGATCGCTCCCACGCAGTGGCGTGTCCCGGTTTCGTCCCCGGTTACAGTGGCGGGGGCCGCGCCGGCATTGCACCGGCTTCCCGTTTTCAGCCCGGCACGAGGCCGGGCCACCGCTCCGCTGGTTTTTCAAAGAGCGCCGCGGACACGATCCGCGGCGGGGAAACCTCGAACGCCGAACCCGTGCGACGCGGGCGCGGTTACTGCGGCGGCGTCGCCGGAGCGCTGCCGGTATTCACGATGACCGGCGCGGGCGCCTGCGAGGGGCCAGACGACTGCTGCCCCCAGCTCACCGGCAGGCCACCGCCCGTCTGGCTGGGCTCGACGAACTGCTTCTGGTCGTACACCGGCGCCGCCGGCTGCTGGCCGAGTGCAGCGGCAAGGGCACTCGCCGGGTCGGTGGGGGCCGCCGGATCCGGCGCGTCGTTGGCTGCCATCCCGAGCTCGAGCGTGGTGTTGTCGATGACCCGCCCGAAGCCGCGGTTTTCGCTGTCGGCGGTGACGCTGGCGATCTCGTCCTTGCGCAAGGCGATCTCGTTGCCGAACTCGGTGAGCAGCACGATCTTGCCGGCGTCCCAGCTCGCCATGCGCGGGCGATACCGCGACAGGAAGGCGTTTCCGCTCTTCATCGTCACGGTGTAGCTCTCCGCCGAAGAGGCGGCGGCGCCAGCCAGGCTGGCGACGACGAGCGCGACGAGGACGGCGAGGCTCTGTTTACGCATGGCGGCGCTCCTGCAAACGTGTGTTTCGTTGAGCATAGCGCCTCACGCGGAACCGTCAAGCGGCGGCTGCACGAAACGCCCGCGACGTCAACGAATCGGAGTGGTGCGCCCGAGAGGATTCGAACCTCTGACCTACAGCTCCGGAGGCTGTCGCTCTATCCAGCTGAGCTACGGGCGCGCGAGGTGGTGTGGGGTGAGTGAGGGGACTCGAACCCCCAACGTCCGGAGCCACAGTCCGGTGCTCTACCATTGAGCTACACTCACCGAAGTCGTTGTCAAAGGTCTGGCCTGCCTGGAGGGACTCGAACCCCCGACCCGCGGCTTAGAAGGCCGCCGCTCTGTCCAGCTGAGCTACAGGCAGCCGTATCGAACCCCAGCCAGGTCAAGCGGTCCGGGGATATCAGCTCGGGAATTCGGGGCGCCCAGATTTGAACTGGGGACCCCCTGCGCCCAAGGCAGGTGCGCTACCAGGCTGCGCTACGCCCCGACCGAGCCTGCGAGTCTAGGAGCGTGACGGCGAGGTGTCAATCGCCGCCGGGCCACGCCGCGCTCCCGCTTGACAGCGGCGCGGCGACACGCGAGTCTTCTCCCGAGCCTCCGCGCATCGCTTCCGTGCGGTGACGCGGCGGTCCTGACGAGGCTTGGGCGGCCCAAGGGACCGGGCGGGGTGGGACCCGCCATCGACGGATACGCCCAGGAAGGAGGTGGTCCAGTGGACAGTCGTAAACCTGGCTTGGTGGAGGTGGCGTCCTTCTAGGGTACCTCCTGGGGCGGACGTCGCGCCGCGGGCAGGCCCTGGAGCAGGGCAACCCAACGCCGCCGACACCAACCCGAGGCCCCGGTTCCGCGCAAGCGGGCCGGGGCCTTTGTTTTTCCCGAGTCGACTGCAGCGGACCGCCTCCGTCGAGGGCACTCCGGAGGTTCGTCTCACCACTCGCTCGGCACTCCGCAGCGCCCACAAGCCGACTCGTTAAGTCCTTATTTTGCCGCTTGTTCAGAAGGCTCGCACGGCTTAAGATTCGCCGATCACCCCTGTTTCTGGACCTTGTGCCGCGCCCTGCGCGGGGAGGAGTCGTCGATGGGTACCTCGAGTCGTCGTCTATCGATCGTGTTGCTTCTGGCCGGTCTCGCGCTCGCGCCGCTCGCGGCCTTCGCCACACCGCCGGCGACCTTCCAAATCCTCGAGGTCGGCCCCGAGGGCCTGACGCCAAGCTCCGCGGACGGCACGGGCAAGCCCATCACCGCGACCGGTGCCACGCTCCCCCATGCCGTGCTTGGGCAGAGCTTCGGCTCCGAGATCGAGCCCAACGGGACGAGCGCCACGGCGACCGCGGTCGCCGGCGCGAGCGCGGTCGTTCTCGGCACTGTCTACCCAGCCGCCGATGTCGATTTCTTCTCGTTCACCGCAGCGGCCAATGACCGAGTCTACGCAGCAGTGCAGACCCTCTTCGATGCCTCGGCAAGCGGGGACAGCGTACTCGACCTAATCGCCACCGACGGCTCGACCGTGCTCGAGAATGACCCCAACGACGGCACCTTCAACGGCAGCTCGTCGTCGATCGCCGGCACCCCGATCCCTGCCGCGGGCACATACTTCTTGCGGGTAAGACACAACCTCGCGACCGGCACGATCCGTCCCTATCAACTTCAGTTCCGTTTGCAGAGCGGCGCCCCCGCCGCCGAGGTCGAGCCGAACAACACGACAGCGACGGCAACCCCGCTGCCTGCGTCCGGCTGGGCAAGCGGAACGGTTACCGCCGTGTCCCCCGGCGAGGCCGACTTCTTCAGCCTGACCCTGGCCGCCGGCGACAGCGTGTACCTGAGCCTCGACATGAACCCCGAGCGGGACGCGTCCGTTTGGAACGGCCGCCTCGGATTCGGGCTGTTCGGCAACCCTCCCGCCAACCAGATCCTGGTGGCCAACGACGCCAACGCCGGAGCAACGAGCACCGACCCGAACTCGGAAGCTCTCTTCCTTACCGTCAAGGATGCCGGCACCTACTACATCTACGTCGACTCGACCGTTGCGGCAGGACTCGGCGCCAGCGCCACGTACCACCTGAGCGTGTCGGTGCGGCCTCACGTCGACGCCACCGCGAGCTGCACGACCTACACCTCGACGAACGTGCCGCAGACCATCCCGACCGGACCCGGAAGCGTCAGCTCGACGATCACCGTGCCGGGCAATCTACGGATTGCCGACCTCGACGTCTCCATCAACTTGAACCACACCTTCATGCAGGACCTCGACGCTCACCTCGTGTCGCCGGCCGGCAACGACAACGGCCTCTTCACCGACATCGGCAGCGCGACGACCGGCGGCACACAGACGCTCATGGACCTGCGTTTCGACGACGAAGCGGCTCTCCCTCCGGCCTTCGCACTCTCGGCGGGCATGGTGCTCCAACCCGAGCTCGCCTACCGACTGGCCTGGTTCGATGGCGAGGATGCCGGCGGGACCTGGACGTTGACGCTCCGCGACGACGCGACGGGCGATGGCGGCACTCTCAATGCCTGGAGCCTGACGATCTGCGAGCCGCCACCCCCACCTGCCTGCGCGCCGGGCTTTACGCCGACGACGGTCTACAGCTCCGACTTCGAGACCAACGACGGCGGCTTCACCCACTCGGGCGCGATCGACGAGTGGGAGCGCGGGCTTCCGGCCTTTGCGCCGATCACCAGCTGTGCAAGCGGCAGCAACTGCTGGAAGACTGACCTCGACAACACCTACAACACGGGAGTCGCCGCCGGCTCCCCGGCGGATCTGCTTTCGCCCGCCATCAACCTCGCCGGCCTCTCGGCGCCAGTGACCGTCCGTTGGTCTCAACGTTTCCAGATCGAGAGCGCCAGCTTCGATCGCGCGTTCATCGACTTTCAGCAGGTCGGCGGTGCGACCCCGGTCCGCCTGTGGGAATGGCTCGACGCCACGATGACCAGTGCGGTGGGCAACCCAACGACGACCATCCAGGAATCCTCCGGCTGGAGCGCGATGAGCGCCCGCGCTGACTCGCTGGCCGGCCTCAACACCGAGCTGCACTTCAACCTGACCGCCGACAACACCGTGCAGCTTGCCGGCCTGGCGATCGACGACGTGACCGTCACCGCCTGCCGCGCGCTTTCGGCGGACCTCTCGATCACCAAGACGGACGGCGTCACGACCGCGATACCCGGCACCAACGTGACCTACACGATCACCGCCTCGAACGCGGGCACCGACCCGGTCACCGGCGCCACGGTCACCGACACCTTCTCGGCCTTCCACGCCGGTTGCACCTGGACCTGCGCCGGCGCCGGGGGCGGCACCTGCACCGCGGCGGGCTCGGGCAACATCAGCGACACGGTCAACCTCCCCGTCGGGGGCTCGGTGACTTACGCGGCGACCTGTGGCATCACCTACGGCGCCACCGGCTCCCTGGTCAACACCGCGACGGTCTCCAGCTCGGTCACCGATCCGAACCCGGCCAACAACTCGGCGACCGACACCGACACCCTCACGCCGCAGGCCGACCTCACGATCACGAAGACCGACGGCGTGACGACCGCCACACCGGGCGGCTCGGTGACCTACACCATCGTCGCGACGAACGCCGGTCCCTCGAACGCCGTCAGCTCGACGGTGGCCGACACCTTCCCGGCGACCCTCACCTGCAACTGGACCTGCACGGGTGCTGGCGGCACCTGCACCGCGGCGGGCTCCGGCAACATCAACGATTCGGTCAACCTCCCTGCGGGCGCCTCGGTGACGTACACGGCGGCCTGCGCGATCAGCGCATCGGCGACGGGTTCGTTGTCCAACACCGCCACGGTGACGAGCGCCACCCCGGACCCCACCCCGGGCAACAACTCGGCGACCGACAGCGACACCCTCTCGCCGCAGGCCGATCTCTCGATCACCAAGACGGACGGGCTGACCAACGCCAACCTCGGTCAAAGCTCGGCCTATGCGATCGTCGTCAGCAACGCCGGCCCGAGCAACGCTCCGGGCACGCTGGTCAGCGACACCTTCCCGGCAGGATTCGCCTCGCCGACCTGGACCTGTGTCGGTGCCGGCGGCGGCACCTGCACCGCCAACGGCGTCGGCAACATCAACGACACCGTCAATCTCCCGGCCGGCGGCTCGGTGACCTACACCGCGAGCGGCACCATCGCCGGATCGCCGGGCACCCTGAGCAACACGGCGACGGTCGCCGCCGCCGGTGGGGTCACCGATCCGACGCCCGGCAACAACTCGGCGACGGACACCACGACCGTCGCCGGCGGCGCCGCAGTGACCGGGACCAAGTCGGCCTCGGGCACCTTCGGCCAGGCCACGACGGTCACCTACACGATCGTCCTCACCAATGCCGGCGCCGGATCGCAGAACGACAACCCCGGCGACGAGCTCACCGACGTCCTTCCGGCGACGCTCACGCTCGTCTCCGCCAGCGCCACGAGCGGCACCGCCCTCGCCAACATCGGCACCAACACCGTCACCTGGAACGGTGCGATTCCGGCCGCGGGCAGCGTGACGATCACCATCACCGCCACCGTCAACACCGGCACGCTCGGGCAGACGATCAGCAACCAGGGGACGATCAGCTACGACAGCGACGGCAACGGTAGCAACGATGCCAGCGCCTCGACCGACGACCCGGCCGTCGCCGGCGGCGCCGACCCGACGGTCTTCGTCGTCGGCGGCAGCGTGCTCGAGATTCCGACGCTCTCCGGCCTCGGCCTCGCGGCGCTCGCCTTCGTGCTCGCCGCCCTCGCCCTCGTCGCCCTGCGCCGGCGCTCGGCGTAGCCGCACGGACTCACGCGAGCCCTTCCACGGCCCCGGCCCCGCAAGGGTGCCGGGGCCGTTCTCTTTTCGCCCGGGTCGAGCGAGGGCGCCGCGCGACTTCCCAACCCGGCGCGCGAGCTTCTACTCGAGGGTCACCGTGGTGAGCGCGCCCGCGACGGCGTTCACGCTCGCCGTCAGCTCACCCCCGGTCGGGAGCGTCGCCGAGACCTTCCACTGGCCGGGCGAAAGACCGACCAGGCGCGCGCGGCCGCGCGAGAGCCGCCACTCCCCGCGCAGTTGGGTCCCCGACAGCGCCTCGAACGGACGACCCTCGGCGTCGACGACACGAAGCGGCACCCAGGTGTCGTCCCCCGCCAGGGCCGGGACCACGACATCGAGGGCGGCGCCCGTTGCCAGCAGCACGAGGAAGGGGCCGCCGGGGGCGACGACCGGAACGCGGGCGAGCGCGCTGTCGTCCGACTGCGCGAGAAGCTCCCAGCTCCCGCGTGGGGCCGTCCCCATGCGCACCCGCCCGCGCTCGTCCGGGTTCACCAGATCGGCGGAGAGCAGGCGGCCGTCGGCTCCGCGCAGCGCGACGCGGACGGCGCTTGGCACCGCGCCGGTGGCCGAGCGCAGCTCGAGTGTCAACCCCTCGGTCGACGTGAGCTCGAAGCGAAGCGCCTCGCCCTCACCTTCGCCGACCTCCACGGGTCGCTCGGCCGTCTCGTACCCATCGCGTTCGACGCGGATGCGGTAGCTGCCGGGTGAGACGCCATCGAAACGGAAGCTGCCGCCGCTGTCGGACTGCGCGTAGGACTGGCGGAGCTCCCGTCGCGACGGGCTCTCGCCCGCGGGGGCGAGAAGGAGCGTCGCGTCGGCTACCGGCCGCTGGTCGTTCGCGTCGACGAGCTGTCCCCGCAGCGTCACCGACGCCGTGAGATCGATCGCCACCTCCCGGTCGGCCTCCAGGGCGAGCTCTTCGTCGTGAAGGCGCGCGCTCCTCCCGCGCACGACGAGGTCGTAGGTCCCACGGACCAGACCCGCGAAGGCAAAGCGACCGTCGAGGTCGGTCGAGGTCGAGAGGAAACGCTGCCGCTCACGGGCTGCGAGGAGGATCGTCGCCTCGCGGACCGGCGCGCCATCCCGTTCGACCCGCCCCGAGAGCCGGATCCCTTTCGGGAGCTCGAGCTCGACCTCGGCCTCGGATCCGTCTCCCGCGACCGACACGGTACGTTGCGCGATCCGTCCGTCCTCGTCGTGGCGAGCCGCGACGATCCACTCGCCGACGGCAAGGTGGTCGAAGCGGAACTGCCCGGCGAAGTCGAGCGTCGTGGAGCGGGAGATCCCCGCGTCACCCAGACGAGCCTGCACGCGGACCGTGGTCATCTCCGAGAGCTCGAGGCCGACCACCCGCCCCCGAACCGCTCCGCCGTCGCCCAGGCGAAGGTCGATCCCCGAAACCGGGGCGTCGGCGACTCGCAGGGGCTCCGGCAGGCCCGCAGCGGCGTACCCGTCGGCACTCGCCGAAAGCTCGTAGAGACCCCCGCTGAGCGCGGTGAAGCGGAAGTCGCCGTCCGGCCCGGTGGCCTGCCGCTGGTACCCCAGAGACACCCCACCGACCCGACGCAGCTCGACCGACGCGCCGGCAAGCGGCGCTCCCGCGAGCGACAGCACTCGCCCGCTCACCTCGCCACGGGCCGCGAAGCGCAGCTCCGCCCGGTTTTCTCCAGCCACGATCTCGACCTCGGAGGCGACCTGCCCGAGCTCTCGATCCAGCGCGGAGACGCGACACCGGCCGAGGGGGACACCATCCATCGTGAAGCCCCCTCCGCCATCCGATCTCGCCCCAGCGTTCACGCCGCGGCCCTGGCGAACCACCACCTGAACCCCCTCGCGCGGCTCGCCGTCCGGACCGAGCACTCGGCCGGACAGTCGGGCCCCCGGCAGGAGGACGATCTCGAAGTCTTCGATCACCTGCCCCGGAGCGAGCTCGAGGCGGGTCAGAGCGTTCGCGTAGCCTCCCGCTCCTGCCCAGATCGAGACATCTCCCGCTTCGACTCCCTCGGCGCGAAACCGACCGTCCTCGCCGGTCCGGATCGGTTCGAACGGTTTGCCGACGGTGGACCTTGCCTCCCCTTCGCCGATCGTTCGGCGCACCGAGAGTGCCACCATCGCACCAGCGATCGGCTTGCCCTCCGCCGTCGCGACACGACCGGCGATCCCCCCCGAGGCCGAGAGCACGACCACCAGCGGCTCGGCGCGTGGCACGGCGACCCGATTGAGGATGGTCGTTCCGAAGCCCTCGTGCTCGACGGTGATCGTCATCGGCCGGCCCGGCTCGAGGTCGTCGAGGCGGAACCAGCCATCCGCCGCCGAGGTCGTCGTCGGCGGCTCGTCCGTATCGCCGAACGAACGCCCGAAGGCGCGCGACGAGTCGGCCGGCTCGAAGTAGAGCTCCGCCCCGTCGATCGCCTTGCCGCTCGCGTCGACCACACGACCCTCGAGGAGGGCTCCGGGAGCGAGCGTGACGGTCCCGAGCTCTCGGTTCGGATCCGCGGCGTCGATCGTCAGGCCGGGGACGCGCAGCGGCGCGAAGCCGCGAGCCGTCAGCCCCAGGTCGTAGCGACCCGCGGCGACATGAGACAGCGTGAACCTCCCGTCGCCGTCGCTCGTGCCAGTCGCCAACGGCTCCTCTCGGTCCCACGGCAGCTTGCTACGGACCTCCGCCACGTCGAAGAGGCGCACCGTCGCTCCCGCGACCGGCCGCTTTTCGACGTCCTGCACGCGACCCCAGACGACGCGTCCGGTGTCGAGCACGATCGTCTTCAGCGACGTCGGACCGGCCGGCATCGGAGGGAGGTCTTCACGCCAGGGGACAAAAGCACGGTGGATCGCGCGGAGCTCGATCCCCGCCTCCCCCGCCACGCCGGGCAGCCGGAAGCCCCCGTCGGGGGAGGTTCGCCCGCGCACCACCAGACTGACGGTGGTGCCGCCGCCCTGGCGAAGCGGCACCGGCGAAGCGACGAGATCGACGTCGGCCAGCGGGCTCCCTGAGCCATCGATCACCCGGCCGACGAGCGCCACCGCGGGCTGGAGCCTCAGGGTCGGACCGACCTCGGCATCGTTCAGCAGTTGGCTCGCCAGAGCTCGCTCCGGACGGTGCCCGGCCGCCGCAGCGCTCACCAGGAGGAAGTCCTGAGCCAGCTCGGTCAGGCGATAGACCCCGGCGCCATCGGAGCGCACGAAGCTCCCCGGATCGAAGCCCCAGACGAGCGCGCCGGCGAGCGGCGCGCGCTCCTTGCCGCTCAACACTTGCCCGGTGAGCGAGCGCCGCGCCGCGAGCACCAGGCGCTGCGCCGCGCCGTCGGGCGCGGCCGCCGCGGGGAGAACCGTCTCTCGTCGCTCTCCTCCCGGCGTCCGCACGATGAGCGGCACCGATCGCTTCCCGGCCGCGGGCAACGACAACCGGCCCGCATCGTCGGCCGGACCGAGGGGCCACTTGGCCTTCCCGACGAGCGCCAGCGCTCCGGAGCGCGGGGTTCGGTCGGGTCCGACGACCACCGTCGGTACCTGGGGTGCCGATTCGAGCATCATCTCGAGCCGCCCCGAAGCGCTCACCTCGCGCTCGACCGGAAGGTACCCCGCCTTGAAGACGGCGACCATGGTCGACTCGCCCGCGGCTCTCGGCAACCGCACCGTCCCGTCCGCTCCCGTCATCCCGCGCCGTTCGGCCGACGTCCAGGGGATTTCGGCCCAGGGAACCAGCCACGGCCGATCTTCGACCAGACGGACCCAGGCATCGCGGACCGGCCGGCCCGCCTCGTCGCGCACCGCCACGGTCAGCATCTGCTCCAGAGCCGGCGCGGCGGCCGGCAGATCGAAGCTCTCGACGACTCCGGAGAGCTCGATCTGCAGCGGCACGCGTCCGGGCGCCGTCAGGCGAATCCGGTAGTTGCCCGCCTCCCGGACCGGGACGACGAACGCGCCGCGGGCATCGCTCGCCGTCCGCGCCAGCGCCTCCGGAGACGTCTTCCCGGAGAGCCACAGCTCCGCTGCCGCCTGCTCACCGAGCAGCGGCAGCAGCTCGACCGTCCCACCGACGAGCGGTCGCTCCCCGGCCTTGGCGACCCCGTGCAACGCGATCGGCTCTCCTCGCGCCGCGACCGCCCCGAGGAGCAGGGCGCCGGCGAGGAACAGAACCGCGATCCACTGCGTCTCGCTCGGAGCAACTCGACGTTGCGTCGCCATGGCAGGCCTCCTCCTCGATCGTGCCAGCAGAATGCGGCTCTTCGGTAAATACGTCAAGCGCCGCCGGTCCGTCCAAGGTCGATGCCGCGGGAAGCGGTCAACGCGAGCCCGGGTTGATAGCATCGCCGCTCTCGCTCCCGACTCACGCGAAGGAAGGACGGTCCGATGCAGACCCTGCGCAGCTATCTCGACGGCCACTGGCACGAGGCCGATGGCGAGTTCCAGACCCTGGTCAACCCGTCGACCGAAGAGCCGCTCGCGCGCGCGTCGTCGCGGGGCGCCGACTTCGGTGCGGCCTACCGCTTCGCGCTCGAGCGCGGCGGCCCGGCGTTGCGCGAGCTCACCTTCGCCGCGCGTGGCGAGCTGCTCAAGGCGATGTCGCGGACCCTGCGCGAGCACCGCGACGAGCTCCTCACCCTCTCGCGCGACAACAACGGCACCACGGCGATGGACGGGTCGTTCGACATCGACGGCGGCGGCGGCACGCTCGCCTTCTACGCCGCGCTCGGCCGCTCGCTCGGCGAGCGCCACACGCTCGGCGAGGACACCGGGCTCCAGCTCGGCAAGAGCGAGAGCTTCTGGGGCCGGCATCTGCTCGTTCCGCGCCGCGGGGTCGCGGTGGCGATCAACGCCTTCAACTTCCCGCTCTGGGGCTTCGCCGAGAAGGCGGCGCAGGCGCTTCTCGCCGGCATGCCGATGATCGTCAAGCCGGCCACCGCGACGGCGCTCGTCACCGCGCGTGCGGTGGAGATCCTCGTCGCAGCGAAGCTGCTCCCCGAAGGCGCGCTGCAACTCGTCGTCGGCGGCACCGGCGACCTGCTCGATCAACTCGGCGGCCAGGATGTGCTGGCCTTCACCGGCTCCGCCGACACGGCGCTCGCGCTGCGTCGCCGCGAACGGCTGCTCGCCGCCGGCACGCGGGTCAACGTCGAAGCCGACTCGCTCAACGCCGCCGTGCTCGGGCCCGACGCCGTTGCCGGCACGCCGGCCTTCGACAAGCTGGTGCGCGACGTGGCGCAGGAGATCACGCAGAAGGCCGGGCAGAAGTGCACGGCGATCCGTCGCGTCCTCGCGCCGCGCGAGCACCTCGCGGCACTGCGCGACGCGCTCGCCGCGCGGCTCGCTCGCACCGTCGTCGGCAACCCCGTCGACGAGAGCGTGCGCATGGGTCCGCTCGCCACGGCGGGTCAACTCGCCGCGGCGATCGACGGCATCGCAACGCTCCGCGCCGGCGGCGCGCGACTCGTCCTCGGCTCGGCAGAGCGCATCGACGGCGTCGGCTCACCGGCAGGCCGAGGCTACTTCCTCGCGCCGACGCTGCTCGAGGTCGCGGACCCCACGTCCGCCGGTGCCGTGCATTCGCTCGAGGTCTTCGCCCCGGTCTCGACGCTCTTGCCGTACACGGGTGGTGCCGAGGAGGCCGCAGGGATCGTCGCGCTCGGTGAGGGCACGCTCGTCACCTCGCTCTACTCCGACGACGACGCCTGGGTGGCGAGCTACCTCGCCGCGGGCGGCGCGGTGACCGGGCGAATCTACTGGGGCTCCTCCGACGCCGAGGGCCTCGGCTCCGGAGCGGCCCTCCCCGGCTCACAGCACGGCGGCCCCGGACGCGCCGGCGGCGGCGAAGAGCTCGGCGGTCTCGTCGGACTCCGGCTCTACCTGCAGCGCGTCGCCGTCCAGGGCACCAAGCGTCGCCTCGACGCTCTCGGCTGAGGCGACTCACCGCTCAAGGAGCGGGCTCACCCAGTCGCTGCGGCCAGAGCAACCAGAGGCGACCGCGCTGCTTCATCCGGCCGGCGATCGCCTCGGCCTCGGCTCCGGCGCCGAGGAAGAGGTCGCCGCGCACCGGGCCGCGGATCGCGCCGCCGGTGTCCTGGGCGACGAGCAGGCGCGCGAACGGCGTCTCGGCGACCCGACCGACCTCCGGGGCCGCCGGCAGCGTCGTCGAGAGGAAGAGCGGCAGACCGTACGGCAGGAGGTCGTCGTCGACGGCGAGCGAGCGGCCGGCGGTGAGCTCGACCCCGGCGGCGCCGACGGCACCGCGTCCCGGAAGCGTGTGGAAGAAGACGAAGGAGCGGTTGGCGTCGAGCACGCCCTTCGCCTCGCGCGGATGCGCGCGCAGCCAGGCGCGGATCGACTGCAGCGACACCTCCTCGAGCGTCATCTCGCCGCGCTCGACCAGTACCTTGCCGATCGCCGTGTAGTCGTGTCCGTTCTGCCCCGCGTAGCCGACGCGCACGAGCGCGCCGTCGGGCAGGCGGATCCGCCCCGACCCCTGGATCTGCAGGAAGAAGAGCGCCACCGGGTCGCTCACCCAGAGCAGCTCGAGCCCGCGCCCGGCGAGCGCCCCGCCTTCGATCTCGGCGCGATCCCAGTAGGGGCGGAAGCGCCCCTGACGGATCATCCCCGTCAGTTTGCGACCGGCGAGGTCGCGCTTGAACTCGCCGAGGTCGACGACCTGCATGTCGCCCGGATGCAGATAGAGCGGGTGGACGAACGGGCCGCGCCGCTTGCGATCTCCGGCGAGCTCCGGTTCGTAGTAGCCGGTGATGAGCCCCTCGTCGCGTACCCCGTTGCGCACCGAATAGACGGCAAACTCGCGTTCGAAGAAGGCGCGCACGGCGGCCGGGTCGCGCCCCGGAAGCGCCCGTGCCGCCGCACAGAGCGGCGCGAGGTCGCGCCCCGCGGCGGCGAGCCGGCGGCCGAGATCGGAGCTGCCGCGCGCCCCGTCGCACGTGGCGACGAACGGTGCGAGCGCCTCCTCGAGTCGATCGGCCTCCCAACCGGCGAGCGCCGCGAAGTCGACGCGCACGAGTGTCCGTTTGTCGCTCGTGGGCACCGCTCGACCGGCCGGAAGCGAACCCGGCACGACGATGGCGAGCGGCGACGAGCGCAGCTCGGTGAGCGACCAGTAGGCAACGAGCGCCATCACGGCAAAGCCGATCGCGAGGACGGCAAGGGCCCATTCCGACGAGCGGGAGCGGATGGGCGGGGCAGCAGATCGAGTCGGTTCGCGCATGACGTCGCTCCGGCGCGACGCCAGAATTCGCCGGCGCCGAATCGGGCCTCGATCGTCTCACCTCTTGGCGAGCGGCGCACGCTCCGCGCGCCGCGGCCGACCCTCGCGAGCTCGACGGCGGCCTGCGGGGTTTCCCGGTCCGGCGAGGCTAGGCGCGGTTCGCCCCGCCGGGCCGGCGCTCCCCGCTCCCCGGAATCCGCGCTCCGGCTGTCGGGAGAGTCTCGTAGAGCTTGGCGGCCGCGGCACGTCGCTCGAGGCGCTGCAGGACCTGCCCGATGCGCCCGGGCAGCTCGATCCGGTAGTGCTGGGCGAGGGCGGTGGCGATCCGCAGCTCGAGGGCGAGGTGTGGAACGACCGGACCGCCGCACACGGCGCGCACCTGGTCGACGAGCGAGATCGACCGCGGCGACTCCATGGCGACGAGCAGCCCCTTCGGCGATCTGGCGAAGGGGACGGCACGCAGCAGGCGCGCCGCACGCTCCGGTAGTCGTGGTATCTCCGGGCCCGCCACCCCTTCCAGGGTGCTTCCGTCCACGGTCGGCACCCCGAGCTGGGCACCCAGGGCGGCGAGCAGCACCGTCTCGCTCACCAACCCCATCTCGACGAGGCACGTGCCGATCCGCCCCCCCTCGCGCTCCTGGCGATCGAGCGCCCGAAGGAGGTCCTCCTTCGGCAGTAGCCCGAGTCGCGCCAGCATCGCGCCGAGCAACGGCCGCCCTTCGGCGTCGACGTCCAGGGTGATCGGATCCATGAGCAGCTCCACGAGCGGGTCGGTCAGCAGTCCCGCCTCCCCGAGATGGAGCGCAGGTCGCCTCCCTCGGGGGCCACGCGGCCGAAGCGAGGAGCGACTCGAGCTCCCGCCGATCCGCCGGGTTCCGCCATGGCGCCGAGCCGGCCATCGGTGAGAGAATCGCCGGCCCCGGCGCTTTCGAGCGCGTCCTCCGGAGATCCGTCCGACCATGTCCACCCTTTCTCAGGCGGTCGCCCGCCGCCGAACGTTCGCCATCATCAGCCACCCGGACGCGGGCAAGACGACGCTGACCGAGAAGCTGCTGCTCTTCGGCGGGGCGATCCAGCTCGCCGGAGCGGTCAAGGCGCGCGGCGACGCGCGGCGCGCGCGCTCCGACTGGATGAAGGTCGAGCAGGAGCGCGGCATCTCGGTCACCGCCTCGGTGATGACCTTCGAGTACGGGGACTGCACCTTCAACCTGCTCGACACGCCGGGTCACCAGGATTTCTCCGAGGACACTTATCGCACCCTGACGGCCGTGGACTCCGCGGTGATGGTCATCGACTCCGCCAAGGGGATCGAGACCCAGACGCGCAAGCTCTTCGAGGTCTGCCGCCTGCGCGACGTGCCGATCGTCACCTTCATGAACAAGCTCGATCGCGAGGGGCGCGAGCCGTTCGAGCTGATGGACGAGATCGAGCGCGACCTGCAGCTCGACGTGACGCCGGCCAACTGGCCGATCGGCATGGGGCGGCAGTTCCAGGGCTGTTACGACCTGCTCGGCGACCGCCTGATCCTGCTCGATCGCGGTCACGGCCACCACATCGCCGAGCGCGAGCGGGTCGACGGGATGAACGACCCGAAGCTCGCGCGGCTGCTCGCCCCGTCGGTCGTCGAGCAGCTGCGCGAGGAAGTGGCGATGACCTCGGCGCTCTGCCCGGCGTTCGACCGCGAGGCCTACCGCAGCGGCCACATGACGCCGGTCTTCTTCGGCTCGGCGATCCACAACTTCGGCGTGCGGGAGCTGCTCGACGCGCTCGTCGAGCTCGCCCCGTCGCCGCGCCCGTCGCCGGCGCGCGAGCGCGTCGTCGAGCCGCTCGAGGAGAACGTCTCCGGCTTCGTCTTCAAGATCCAGGCGAACATGGACCCCAAGCATCGCGACCGCATCGCCTTCGTGCGGCTCTGCTCGGGGCGCTTCACGCGCGGCATGAAGCTCTTCCACGTGCGTGCCGGACGCGACTTCGCCGTGCACAGCCCGGTCCTCTTCCTCGCTCGCGAACGCGAGCTCGCCGAGGAGGCGTTCGCCGGCGACATCATCGGCGTGCCGAACCACGGCCTGCTGCGCATCGGCGACACGCTGACCGAGGGCGAAGTGCTGCGCTTCACCGGCATCCCGTCGTTCGCCCCCGAGCTGCTGCAGAAGGTCCGGCCGGTCGACCCGCTGCGCGCCAAGCACCTCTCACGGGCGCTCGCGCAGCTGGCCGAGGAGGGTGCGGCGCAGATCTTCCGCACCCGGCAGGGATCGGAGTGGGTGGTGGGCGTCGCCGGCCCGCTGCAGTTCGACGTGCTCGCCGACCGCGTGCGCACCGAGTACGACGTCGAGGCGCGCTTCGAGCCGACGTCCCTTCACACCGCGCGCTGGATCGAGGCCGACGACGAGGCGGAGATCAAGCGCTTCCTCGCCGCGCACGAACACCACATCGCCGACGACGTCCACGGCGACCCGGTCTATCTCGCTCCGTCGGCCTGGCGGATGAAGGCGGCAGAAGAGGACTGGCCGAAGCTGCGTTTCCGCAAGACCAAGGAACACCTGCAGTAGCCTCTCCCCCGCCCCGCGAGGGGAGTAGCATCGCGACCAGGACACGACGCGACCGACGCGGCCGACAGGACGGCCGGACCCGGCCGGCGGAGGAGGGGCGATGGGCGACACGATCCGGACCGTCGAGTACTACCAGACCACGGTTCACGAGGAGCCGGCGGCCGCCTACCACCTGCTGGCGCGCCTCGCCGACGCCGGAGTCAATCTGCTCGCGTTCAACGCGATCCCGGTGGGGATGCACGCGATGCAGCTGGTGTTGTTCCCGGAAGACGGGGAGTTGCTGCGGCGGGTGGTGGAATCGCTCGGGCTCTCCGCCACCGGCCCGCATCGCGCGCTACTCGTGCAGGGCGACGACGAGCTCGGGGCGCTTGCCGAGATCCACCGCAAGCTGCTCGAGGCCGGGGCGAACCCCTATGCCTCGATCGGCGTGGCGGACAACCGCGGCGGCTACGCCGTGATCGTCCACCTGCGCCACGACCAGTTCCCCGCCGCCCTGCAAGCCCTGGGAATCTAGCGAAGGACGAGGGACCGCTTAGGGTCGCGGCTGCGCTGCCGGGAGGCTCCACGCCCGGACGCCGAGCTCGTGCACCAGGCTCCCACCGAGATGCGCCGTGGCCGCGGTCAAGGCCACGATGCCGGTGCCAGCCACCAGGAGCAGCACGAGGACGAGCCGTCGACGGCGAGCCGCGGGGTGGAGCGCCACCCCCCCCACGGCGAGCGCAAGCAGACCGACCCCACCGGCGAGGAACAGCCCGAGCTGCTGATGGCGGGCGAGCAGGAGCTCGGCGCCGACCGGCAGGGCGACGGCCGCCGCCGAAGCCTGTCCCGAGAGCACCGCGAGGACCGCACTCACGGCGCTCGCGGCGAGCAGCGCCAGAGCGGTCCGGAGCGAGGCGAGCGACCGAGCCTCGCGCGTCAGGACGGCGACGGCCAGAGCGGCGACCGCCGCGACCACCCAGGCGATCGGAAGGTGAACGAGCAGCGGATGCGCGCCGGCCCACCCGACCGCACCGAGACCCTCGGCGGCCACGTCAGTCCCTTCCCCGCAGGTCGAAGACGATGGAGAGCTTCGCTTCGCTGGCGACCGGCCGTCCCTCCCGCAATGCCGGGCGGTAGCGCGCCTGCATGGCGGCGGCATAGGCCGCCTGGTCGAACCCCAGGCCGGCCGGCGGACCCAACGGCTCGGCGGCCGTCACATGACCCTCGGCGTCGATCCGCACGTGCAGCTCGACCGTTGCAGTGCGCCGCATCCGCCGAGCTGCGACCGGGTAGTCGGGGCGAACGACCGAGAGCAGCTCCGGCGGGGTGAACGCCGGAGCTCCCGGGGCGGGCGCGGCGTTCGGCTCGTCCGGCAGGTGCGTCGCAGCGGCGCTCGGCTCGCCCGGCGAAGCCGGCACGACGGGCACGGCGAGGCTGGGTGCCACCGCTTCGACGCCGCCTCCGCCCGCGGTCGGCCGGCTCTCGACGCCACGACCCTCGAGGTCGCGCCGCTCGACGAGGCGGCGCAAGAGCGACTCGAGCTCGCCCCGGCGCCGCTCGGCCGCAGCACCGCTCTCGCCCCGCAGGCGCGCCTCGGCGAGCTCCTGACGCAGGCGCTCGACCTCGGCCTGGAGCTCGGCGATCCGCGCCCGCTCGCTCGAGTCGTCGATCGCCCCGGCGGGGAGTGCCACCGCGGTCGCGACTGCCGGCGGCACCGGGGAGGACGGCTCGGAGCGCCGGGCTACCCAGTAGAACGCCGACCCGGCGGCGGCGAGCGCGACCACCAGGGCGAAGAGCGCGACCCGCCATCGCGTGGAAGTCCCCGCGGAGCGATGGCGCTTCTCCTCGTAGAGCCGTCGATCCGCCGCCTGCAGCGCCGCCTCTCCGGTTGCGCCATCGACCGGTGAGGCGGCGACGCCGAGGCTGAAGCTCACCGCCAGACCGGCCGGAGCCTGCGGAGCGGTGGAGCCGAAGCGCCGGCCCTCGAGCGCCTGGCGGATGCGCTCGGCGAGGCCGCGTGCCTCCTCCGCTCCGACCCCGGGCAGCACGACGACGAACTCGTCTCCGCCGTAGCGCACCCGCAAGTCGGTGGCACGGAACCCTTCGCGCAGAAGGTCGGCGACCGCGCGCAGGACCTCGTCCCCGACCAGGTGCCCGTGCGTGTCGTTGACCTCTTTGAAGAGATCGAGATCGAGAATGAGCAGAGCGACTTCGCGATGCGCGGCGAGCAGCGCCGGCCAGCGCTCGGCGAAGAGCCGGCTGAGGGCTCGCCGGTTGTAGAGCCCCGTCAGATCGTCGCGATAGACCAGCTCCTGTCCCTCTCCCGTCGGCGGCAGCACCGCGGCGAGGTCGACTCCGCTCGCGGGGCCGGCGCGGCGCTCAGCAGGGGAGTCGGAGACCATCGGCATGGGTGGCTGGAGGACCAGAGAGGGGCGGTGGCAGGGCGCTCGACAGGGACCGAACCTGGAATCTTACGCAATCTCTCGACGCTGTCCCGCAACGCGATCGGGATCGCCTCGGCTGGTCCGGCCTCAGCCGGCTTCGCCGCGCAGCCGGCCGAGGAGCCAGGCGAGCCCCGGCAGGAGGATCACGGCAGCTCCCAGCCAGAGCCAGACGAGCGGGACGAAGTGGCCGGAGAGCCACCACGGTGCGGGCCTGGCCTGCCAGAGGTGGAGCAGCGGCGAGACACGCCAGTCGAAGTCGGCGTTGGCGGTGTTCGTCAGGTGGAGAAAGCCGAAGACCTCCGCCAGGGCGAAGTAGAGCTGCTGGACGACACAGGCGAGCGTCACCCCGGCGACGAGGCGGAACCGTTCTCCACCGCCCTCGGCGAGCCACGCCGCCACCGGCAGGAGCAAGAAGGGGATCGTCGGCACGAGCAGCCGCGGCCCGAGGGCGAACCCGCCGTGCCAATCGCTACGCGCGGCGACGAAGAACAGTCGCGTGAGCACCGAGCCGGCGAGGACGTCCGCGAGGATCCGATGCCGGCGCCGCAACGCCGGCCACGCCACCACGCCGAGCAGAACGGCGGGACAGTAGAGCAGGACCCCCTTGCCGCTCGACAGCAGCAGGCCGTGCAGCCCCGCCCAGGGCGCGACGAACCGGCCGTAGCCGAGCGCCGCGGCGGCGGCCGGGTCGACAGCCCGACCGGTCTCGAACGGAGAGCCGAATCGCGCGGCGTTGTAGAGCGCCAGCGCCGCGAGGGGCACGGCGAGACCGCCGGCGAAGCGGAGGAGCCGAGCGACCCCGCCGCGAAGGGTCGGACCCGTCGTGCGCGACCGCGCCCCGGCATAGAGGGCGAAAAGCGGTACGAAGAGCACCGAGGTCACGTGCGCGAGGATCGAGAGTCCGAGCGCCAGGCCGGCGACCGCCGATGCGTCCGGGCGCGGCGGCCCGACGAGTCGCCGGTCGGAGCGGGTGAGCAGGTCGAGCGACAGCAGGGCGAGCAACGTGGCGAGCGGCTCGGAGAAGTCGCTCCCCGCGTACCACCAGGCAAGCGAGCCGAGGCCGTAGAGCAACGCCGCGACGAGCGCACTCCGGTCGCTGCGGCCGCAACGCCGGGCCAGTCGAAAGAAGACGAGCACGCTGGCGGCCGCCGCCAGCACGGTGGCCCAACTCGCCGCGAAGCGCAGGGCGTGGGGCCGCGGCACCGTCGGCCGCTCGCCGCGCACGGCGGCGGGCAGTCCGTCTCCGACGTGAAAGCTGGGGCCGAAGGGGACTCTCCCACCGGCGTCCGAGCGCTCGCCCAGGATGGCATTCGCCCCGGCGACGAACGGGGCCTCGGCGAGCGACTGCAGCGGTCCGAAGACGGAGTAGAGCCGACCGTCCCGGCCGCGCGCGAGCCCGAACCCCCGCCAGTCGAGCTCCTCCTCGACGGCGAACGAGCCGTGCAGGGCCAGCGACTCGGCAACCCGATAGACCGCCTCGCCGTCGGGCGAGCGGATGCCGCCGTAGGCGGTGAGGGCGTAGAGGACGAGAACGGCGGCGAAAAGCCGACCCGCCGGCCGAGAGCCCGCCGGGTTCTCGGCCGGTAGCGAAGGGGTCGGCACGATCGGCGCGACGACCGATGGAGCGGTGCTCAGATGGCTGGCTCGCCGCGATGGGCCGTCACTTGGCCGGCGGATCCTGGATCGAGCGCAGGTACTCGACCAGCTCGCCGATCTTGCGCTTGGCCTCGGCCTGGCGCTCCGGGGTCGAATCGGGCCAGAGGAAGGCCTCGCCCCAGATCGGCATCTCGCGGGTGCCGTGCTCCTTGATCGCTTCGGTGCCGTCGATGCTGGCCCAGACGCGCTCGGCCGGGTAGGCGCCGCTGTTCTTCTTGGCCAGCACGGTCAGGTCGGTCGGGGCCTGCTTGAGGCTGTCGGCGATGTAGCCGTCACCCTTGCCGCCCACACCGTGACAGTTCATGCAGTAGGTCTTGTAGGAGATCTTGCCGTTGAACGCCGAGTAGCTCTCTCCCGCCGAGCCACCCTTCTGCGCGACAGCCATGCCGGTCACGGCGCCGAGCACCGCCGTCACGACGAGCAGACCGATGGCGATCGAGAGCGCTCGTGCCGCCCGCTCCCGTTCGTTTCGACTCATCACGACCCCCCTTTCTGAGATCGGTGCAGTCCTCTCGCTGGAGACGAGAAAAGGTTAGCAGGTTTCCCGCGAACCGGCGTCGCTGTGGTGGAATCCCGATCATGATCGCGCATGGCAACCTGTTCACACCGCCTCTCGTCGCGCCCGCCGGCGCGGCGACGGGCGAGCGGTTCGACTGCCTGCTCGAACGGCCCGGCGTGCTGCTCGAGCGCATCGTCTCGACCGGCCAGGCGTCGCCACCGGACTTCTGGTACGACGCCCCACGCGACGAGTGGGTCGTGCTGCTGAGCGGCGCGGCGCGCCTGCGGATCGACGGCGAGGACCGCTCGCGCGAGCTGCACCCCGGCGACTGGGTCCTGCTGCCTGCCCATTGCCGTCATCGCGTCGATTGGACCGATCCCGACCAGCCGACCCGCTGGCTCGCGCTGCATCTCGATCCCACCCCGGAGGAACGATGACCGACGACGTGGCCGCAGCGGAGATCGCCATGCGCCCGATCGGGCGAGTCCGCAGCCCGTATCGAGAAACGGCCGAGGTCCCGCGTGGACGCGGCGCCGAGCATCTCGCCGAAGGAACGATCGAGCTGCGGCCCGAGCTCGCCGCCGGGCTCGACGACATCGAGGGCTTCTCGCACCTCTTCGTGATCTGGGTCTTCGATCGCTCGGTCGGATTCGACCTGCACTCCCAGCCCCCGACAGCCAGCCGGCCGCACGGGGTCTTCTCCACTCGCTCGCCGCGCCGCCCCAACCCGCTCGGCCTCACCGTCGTCGAGATCCTCGGGCGCGAGGGGTCGACGGTGCGGGTGCGCGGTCTCGACATGCTCGACGGAACGCCGGTGCTCGACCTCAAGCCGGTGATGTCGAGCGTCCCGGCGGAGCGGCTCCGGCGGGGCTGGTTCGACGACGAGGGCCGGAAGGCCGATCCGCCGGCGGCCTAGGCGGAGCGGTCGATCGACCTGCCGGTCCGCGCCCGCAGTCGCGTGACGAGCGCGGCGAAGTCGTCGGGCCGGGGTGCGGTGAACCTCAGCTCGCGGCCGTCCCGCGGGTGGCGGAGCTGCAAGGCCCCGGCGTGCAGCGCCAGGCGCTCGACCGGCACGGGAAAGGGCTCGGCCTCGCGCGGCCGGTAGACCGCGTCGCCGAGCACCGGATGACCGGCGGCGGAAAAGTGGATGCGGATCTGGTGGGTGCGTCCGGTTTCGAGACGGACCTCGACGAGAGTGGCGATGCCGAAGCGTTCGAGCACCCGGTAGTGCGTCACCGCCCACTTGCCCTCTTCCCCGGCGCCCGCGACCCAGCGCCGCCGCCGCACGCCGTCGCCGACGAGCGGCCAGTCGAAGGTGCCGGCCTCCGCGGCGAGATCGCCCTCCACGACGGCGTCGTAGACGCGCCCCAGGCTGTGATCGAGGAGTTGCTCCTGGAGCGCGTGTTGCGCCGCGAGATTCCGCGCGAAGGCGAGCAGCCCCGAGGTGTCGCGGTCGAGACGGTGAACGACGGCGACGAAGCTCGCACCGCCGCGGCGTCGCAGTTCCTTCTGCAGGCGCGAGACCAGCGTCTCGCGCTCCTCACCGAGGGTGGTCGGCACCGAGAGGAGTCCGGCGGGCTTCGCCACCACGACGAGGTCGGCGTCGAGGTGGACCAGGTCGACCCGCCCCTCGCCGCCGTGGCGTGGCAGCCCCGGGTCGAGGTCGATCGCGGTGGCCGGCGGAATCCAGGCGCCGGGGTCGCGCTCGACCTCGCCGCCGACGCGGACCTTGCCCTCCTCGATGAAGCTCTTCGCACGCGAGAAGGAGAGCTCGGGGTGCTCGCGCTGCACCCGGCGCGCCAGCCGCTCGGCGTCCGCGCCGGCGGGCGAGGCGCCACGGACCGGGCGGGTCGGACGGGCTCGCGGCTTCACCATCAGTTGCGGAGGCGGGAAGGCAGGGCGCGTGTCTCAGCCGCGCGCCGGCGGCATGTCGCGATCGGCCAGCGTCTCGAAGACCCCGAGCTGCCGGTTCTTCCGCACGTTGTCCCAGGCGAAGCAGGAGCCGTTCATCGCGAGGTAGACACCGGCCGGAAGCACTTGGACGAAGGAGAGCGCGCTGCCGAGGTTGAAGAGGCCGTCGGAGGAGCCGAACGCCCAGGGCACCATCGCCCCGGTGAGCACGATCGTCTTGCCGAGAGCGGCGCTCGCCAGGACCCCCGCCGTCTCGACCATCGTGTCGGTGCCGTGGGTGATGAGGATCCGGTCCTCGGGGACCTGTCGGCAGGTGGCGAGGAGCAGCTCGCGGTCCTGGTCGGTCATCTCCAGGCTGTCGACCATCATGACCGTCCGCACCTCGACCTTCACCCGACACCGGCCGAGCCGCAACATCTCGTGCAGGTGGGTGTCGCGAAAGTAGAGGCGCCCGGTGAGCTCGTCGTACTCCTTGTCGAACGTGCCACCGGTCACGAGGATGCGGATAGCCATCGAACCTCTCCGTTCAGCCGAGCCCGGTGGAACCGAATCCGCCGCCGCCGCGCGCCGTCTCGCCGAGCTCCTCGGCAGCCACGAAGACCGGCATCGACACCGGCGCGACGACGAGCTGGGCGATGCGCTCGCCTCGCCGCAGGGTGAACGGTTCCTGGCCGAGGTTGATCATCAAGACGGCGACTTCGCCTCGATAGTCGCTGTCGATCGTGCCCGGCGTGTTGACCAGGGTGACGCCGTGACGCAGCGCCAGCCCGCTGCGTGGCCGGACCTGCCCTTCATGGCCCGGCGGGATCTCGAGGATCAGCCCGGTCGGCACGAGCACCCGGCAACCGGGCGCAAGGACCAACTCCGCGGCGATCGCCGCGCGCAGATCGGCTCCCGCGCTCCCCGCCGACGCCGGTTCGGGAAGCGGCAGCCCCGCGGCGTGCTCCAGCCGGCGCACGCGAACGATCGGCGCAGCGCTCACGAGTCGCCGTTCCCCTTCGTCGTGTCGGGCTCCGGAGGGAAGTTCGGGATGCCGACCCCCGGCCCCTGGGGGGGAGAGCCGGAAGGCATCCCTCCGGATTGCAGCCCGCCCGGCGGACCCGGCAGCCCCGTCGGCATCGTGGCTCCGGGGATCCCCCCGGGCGGCGGGAAGCGGTACGGGCGCCCGAGGACGGTGGCGTTGATGCGCGGCGAGGGCATCCCCGGCGCTCCGACGGGCGCGGCGGCCAGCAGGTCGACCTTGAACTCCCACTCGCGATAGCGGCTCTTGCCGAAGAAGAGCTTCAGCGAGCTTTCGTCGCTCATGCTCTTGACGCCGCGGATCGGCCCGGTCGGGAGGGCGACGTTCCCGAAAGAGGAGGCCGCGTCGAGGTCGCTCTCGATGCTGCCGATCGGTTCGGGCGGCGCCGTCGCGGGATCGCCCACCCCTCCCGACGGACCTCCGGGCCCCTGCCCCTGGACGATCGGCAGACCTCCCGGTTGAACGGGCGTGCCCATGCCGTCGACGATCAGGCGCCACTTCTTGCCGCCGGCGATCGGGTCCTCCCAGAGCTGACGAATCGAGCGTGGCTTGACCTCGAGCAGCTCGGGGAGACGGTTGGGCAACCGGCCGAAGCGCTTCTGGAAGATGCGGATCGCTTCGGCGTACTGGAGGCCGCGCGAGATCAGCTCCTCCTCCTTGTCGCGGCGGATGGCCGTGCTCCAGAGCGGCAGCGCAGCGGCCACCAGCACGTTGAGCACGGTGACCAGCATGACCACCGCGACCAGGTTGTAGCCACGGCTCCGACGGCGGCGTCTCAACTCACCACTCCGCATAGGGGGTACCGGACAGCGACAGGGCGGCGGAGCCCGACTTCACGTCGATGATCCCCGGCCCCCCGCCCTCCGGCACGTCGGTCTCCGCCGGGGCGCTCTCCGGATCGAGCTCCTCGTACACCAGCTGCCAGGTGTCGGCGCTCTTGGTGATCGGATCGATCGGCACCGCGCGCAGATAGCGCTCCTCGACGAGAGCCTCCAGCGTCTCCGGGTAGTGCCCCTTGTCGCCGTAGTACTGGTCGATCACCTCGCGCAGCGTCCGCAGGTTGGTCTTCAGAACCGACTCGGAAGCCCGCCGCGGCATGTCCTTGAGCGCCGGCATGGCGATCGAGGCGAGGATGCCGATGATCGCCACGACGATGATCAGCTCGAGCAGGGTGAAGCCGCGCCTGGCGCGGCGGCTGCGGGGGATGCGCATGACGCTGGCTCCGTTCACCACTTCGTGTAGGGGACGCCGTTGAGCCCCATCCCGCCGGAGAGCGAATAGACGTCGTAGACGTTCTCGCCGCCCCAGCTCGTCGAATCCCAATCGTCCTGGTAGCTGCGCAGCCCCCA